>JAKEFC010000114.1 GCA_022616235.1 Planctomycetota bacterium | reverse complement strand
CGTGCAGGTACCAGGCGTCGGCGCCGCGCGCGGGCACGAGCGATCGCACGAGCGGGAGCGCCTCGGCCATCTCTTCCTGCACGATCGCAAGTCTCACGCGGCCACCCGCGAAGGCGCGTTCGTGGATGCCGGTCGCGGGGGGCGGCCAGGCGCTGACCAGCTCCGCGGCCGGTGCCGCGAGCGCGGGCCACGCCGCGAGCGCGCGCCTGGCATCCTCCGCGCGGAGCGGGAATCCTTCGATGGAGATGTAGTAGAGAGTCGCTTCGCGGGGAGCGTGCGCTTCCCACGCCGCGAGCGTCGCGAGGAAATTCAGGCCCGTGCCGAAGCCCGCCTCGACGATCGTGAATTCGCGGCAACCGCGCCAGCGCGCGGGCAAGCCGTTGCCGCCCAGGAACACGTGCGCGGCTTCGCCGGCCCCGCCCGCCCCCGAGTAATAGATGTCATCGAAAGCGCGCGAGCGCGGTAGGCCCGGCCCGTCCCAAACGATCTGTGCGCAGGGAAGCGGTTCGCGCTGCATTTCGACGCCTCGCTCCGCGCGCGCCGGCTCCGCGCTCCGCTACGCGCCCACTTTGAGCACGATAGCCGCCGCGCTGTCGCCCGCCGCGCAGCCGACGAAGAGGCCGTGGCCGCCGCCCTTTTGCGCCAGCTCTTCGATCAGCTCGATGATGAGGCGCGTGCCGGTCGGTCCCTGCGGATGCCCGTAAATGAGCGACGAGCCGTAGTTGTTGAAAGACTCGAGCACGATCCCCATCTCGCGCGCGAAGTAGATGTCGTTCACCGCGAACGGGTTGTGGGTCTTGATCGCGTCGAGGCGAACCCCCGCGAGGCCGGCATCCTGGAGCGCGGCGCGCGCCGCCGGCACCGTGGCCTTCGCCATGAACCCCTTGTCCACGCGCGCCTGCGCGAAGGAGAGCAGTTGCACCTCCAGGCCGCGCTCGCGCGCCAGCTCGCGCGCCCGCGTGCGATCGCACACCACCATGCCAGAGTTGCCATCCGCGGGGTGGGTTTGGCTGCCGAAAGTGACGGTGCCTTCGGGCTGCACGGGTCGCAACTTCGCGAGTCCATCTTTCGTCGTCGGGAATACGCCCTCGTCGCCGGCGACCGTGGCGATCGTCTTCTTTCCGCTCGCGTCCATCGCCGCGAGGGGCCACGGCATGAAGCGCTTCAGAAAGGCAGCGTCGTTCGCGAGCGCCTGCTGGTACTGTCCGAAGCGAACGAGCGTGAGCGCATCCTGTTCTTCGCGGCTGATCTTCTGCTGCTTCGCGACGTTTTCCGCGGTCTCGATCATGGGATTCCGCGCCCACGGATCGAGTCCGAAGTTGTCCATGACCCAATCCTCTTTGTCGCCGGTGCCGCCGGGACCGGCGGGGTTCGGGTAATAGATGTGCGGTCCGTTCGAGCAGCGGTCCGCGGTAACCGTGAGCGCGATGTGGTCGCCGGTGGTCTCGACCTCCGCGGCGGCGGTCGCGAGCACGCGCGCGCCCGTGGCGCACGCCTGCGCTACGATCGGTCCGGAGATCCCCGCCGCTCCGACCATGCCGGCGAGCCACGGCGCCCCGTAGAAGGAGTGCTTCTGTGGGACGGTGATGCCGAGCACGACGGAGCGAAACACCTCCGGCGCGATCTTGCGCTCCGCGAGCGCCTGCTTCGCGACCTGCGCCGCGAACGGCACCGCGTTCAGCGTGGAAAAACTCCCCTGCCATTTGCAAAACGGCGTGCTCCAGTACGCGCCGTACGGAATGAACGTCTTCGTGAAGCGCACGGTCTCTCCTCCATCGATGCAAGGTTCGCATTAGCGCAAAGCGGCGTAGTGTAGCGCCTTCGATGCCGGCGCGCAGCGGTTCCGCGACGGCGGAGGGCGAGGCTCGCTCTCCCGGCTTTTCGGCTCGTCAGGAAACGGCAAAGCGCGCGCCGCGCTCCCGCCCCGCGCTACTTCACTTCGGCGTAGAACTTTCGATAGACTTTTTCGAATTCGGCGAAGTTGCTCCCGTATTCTTCGAGCACCTTGTGGAACCCTCCCTCCACGGCGCTGTGGCGGACCTCCGGACGCCGGCACACGGACGCCATCGCTTCGAAGAGGATCAATCGGCCGTTCGGGTAATCGTGCCGGAGCAGGTGAATGACTCCCCACGACTGCTGATAGAACGGACTCTTCTCCGACCGCCGCGCGCGCAGGAGTTCCTCCAGCGGAATGAACACCTCGCCATCGCGGTTGTACAGCGCTTCGCGGATGCGCTGGACGGATGGCCCGTGCACCTTCCCGAGTTGGATCTTGCGGTTGCCGCTCGTCAATTGCGCGTACCCGAAGTACTCGGCCAGGCCTTCCTCCAGCGCCGCCAGCTCCAGGTCGATCTCGCCGACCTTGTCGTTCAATTGGTGAGTCATTTCGTGCAGAAGCGTCGCGAAGTCCTCCCCTTCCCCCGTGAGGAAGAAGAAGCTCGCACCGGCTTTCGGCACGTACAGGCCGAGCGTATCGTCGCTCCCCATATGGACCTTGTAGTCTTCGCGTTTCATGAAGAACACGACGTCGAGCCCTTCCGAGGGGAAGCGCGGGCTGAACGCGTAGATGAACTCGCAGTATGCGTCGTAGTGCGCCTGGAGCGCGTTCAGCATCAGCTCGATCTTGGTCTTGCCGCCGGCGACGTCCGTGAAGATCCGGAACACGCCTTGCCGGATGATCTTGAAGTTCGCATTGAGGCGCAGCTCTTCGCGGCGGCTATCGCCTCGCTCCTTGTCGCTACGCTTGTATTCGTCGATCTCGGCTTCCGTGCGCCATTCCCCCTCGTGCAGCTTGAAGCCGCGCTCCTTGAACGCGGCCTGCACCGCCTTGCCCTCCGGCTGCAGGCGCGCGGCCGCTCGGAGGATCCCGCCTGCTTCCTCGCGGTCCTCCTCCCATTTGCCGACGCCGATGTCGACGAGCTTTTCCGAGATCTTTGTATTCACGGTGCGGAGCTTCTTCAGCGCCGCGTCGTCCTTGGGATTCGCGAAGAGCAGCTTCCGATACAACGCCCCGGCCTCCACGAGTTTCTCTTCCTTCGCCAGCTCATCCGCGCGCGTCATGATCTCCGAGGCAAAGTTCTTGCCCTTGCCCTCCGCCGCCTGCGCCGGCGCAAGCGCCGCGCCTGCCAAGGCTGCAAGCGCGAGTACCAGTGCGATGCGCGGGAGCGAGCGGACGCCTACAGGTTCGGAGTAGTGCAGAAGCGCGGAGAATCCGAATACCGCCACGGCGGAACCCCCTCCACGATTTCGAGACACCTCAGAGCATCGAATTTCAGCGGAACTCCTAGGCGATGATCGCAAGCCTCGGCATCGCTAAAGGATACTCCCGCAACGACCGCGCAAAAAGGGGGCTTTCCACGGCGGGGCGATGCAGGCAACATAGGCGCTTTGCAACGTGAACCCTTTTCGAATGGAGGAAGCGATGCACGCTTTCGGTCGAGTTCTTTGTCTCTCGCTGTTCGTCGCGGGCCTCGCGATGTTCGCGATGGCGGGGTGTGCGCACAAGAGCGGCTCGACGAGCGACACGCCGGGATCTTCGAAGAGCGCGAGCGCGAGCAGCTCCGGCAAAGCGACCGGTACGGACCCCGCGGGCGCCTGCCAAGCGTGCGCGAAGGGGCTGGCCGGTGAGCCGGCGTGGTGCGACGCACACAACCGCGGCTTCGACGAGTCGGGGAAAGAACTCAAGTGCAAGGGTTGCTACGTCGCGAGCACCGGCGGACCTGCCTGCAAGACGTGTAAGAAGTAGCCACTAGCGGCTGCGCAAACGAGCCCGCCTCGCGAATCGAGGCGGGCTCTGCTGCTCACTCTTCGCCGCGCGCGGAGTCTGGGAAGAGTTCCCCCTGCGCGATCGGGCGGCGGAATGTGGTGCCGCTCGAGGCGTGGTCCCCCTCGGCGTCCGCCTCCAACTCGCGTGCGGCAAGAATGCCGTGGCGGCGGCAGGCGAGTGCGAAGAGATCCTCGATCGCCCGCCAGCGCGAGCCGTGCCCTACCATGCGCCGGCCGAAGCCGCCGCCGTAGAGCTTGGGTCCGCGCAGCTCCCGCATCGCGCTCATGACGCGCTCGTACCGGAGCGGAAACGCCGCGCGCAGGCGCTCCTCGAACACCGGACGCACCTCGTCGGGGAGGCGGAGCAGGATGCGAAAGGCGCGGGTCGCGCCCGCCGCGCGCGCGCGCTCCAGCACCTCGGGGATCTGATCATCGTTCAGTCCAGGGATCAGGGGAGCGACGGCGACGCCGCACTCGATGCCGCGCTCCGCGAGGGCGCGGAGCGCCGCGAAGCGCGCCTCCGGCGACGGCGCCTGCGGCTCGATGGCGCGCGCGTATTGGGCGTCCGCGAACGGGATGCTGATGTAGACGGTGAGGCGAGCGTCGCGCGCGAGCGCGGCGAGCAGCTCGGCGTCGCGGCGGATGAGGGCGCCCTTCGTGATGATCTTCACTGGGTTTCGATACTTGTGACACACCTCGAGGCAGCGCCGCGTGAGCCGGTAGCTCGCTTCGAGCGGCTGATAGCAGTCCGTCACGCCGGAGAAGGCGACCTGCTCACCCTGCCAAGATTGCTTTTCGAACGCGGCCTCGAGCAGCTCCGGCGCGTTCATCTTCACGACGAGCTTGCGATCGAAGTCGGTACCGGCGCCGAAATCCAGATACTGGTGGGATGGGCGCGCATAGCAATACGCGCAGCCGTGGAAGCAGCCGCGGTAGGGATTCACGCTGAAGCGAAACCCGACGTCGGGGCTGTCGTTCTCGCTCAGGATGGAGGCGGCGCGCTCCTCGTAGACGGTCAGCTCCGCCTCCGGCGGCTCGCCGAGCCATTCGCGCTCCACCGTGCGCCACGGATTCGGAGGGTTCGAAACCTTCGCGATCGCCACGGTCGGCGCGCCTCCTCGCGCGGTGCTAGAGCCGATTGAAAAACTTCTAGTGCGCGCGGCTCACGGTCGCCATCTCTTCCAGGAAGTGGGCGGCGGTTTCGATCCCGCGCTGGAAGTCGTCGAGATCGAACTTCTCGTTCGGCGCGTGCGCGTTGTCGTCGGGGAGGCCGATCCCGATCAGGATGGAATCGATCCCGAGCACTTTGCGGAACGTGCTCACGATGGGGATCGATCCCCCTTCGCGCATGAACACCGGCTCCTTGCCGAACCCCTTCGCGACCGCGCGCACCGCCGCCCGCGTCCACGGCCCTTCCGCCGGAACGAGGACCGGCGCGGCGCCGTGATCGCACGTGATCTTCATCTTCAACCCCGGCGGGAGCAGCGACTCGAGATGCGCGATAGTCGCATTGCGAATCGTCTCGGGGTCTTGGTCGGGCACGAGGCGCATCGAGAACTTCGCCATCGCCTTGCACGGGAGCACGGTCTTCGCGCCTTCCCCCGTCCAGCCGGCGAGGAGGCCGTTCACATCGAGCGTCGGGCGCGCGCACTTGCGCTCGAAGGCCGTGAAGCCCGGCTCGCCGGGGAGCGCTTCCACGCCGAGGCCGCGCTGGAATTCGCGCTCGTCGAAGGGGAGCGCCGCCATCTGCGCGCGCTCCGCCTGCGTGAGCGGGCGCACCGAATCGTAGAAACCGGGGATCGTGACGCGGCCCGCGCCATCTTTGAGTGCCGCGATCATGCCGCAGAGAGCGTTCGCGGGATTCGCGACGGCGCCGCCGAAGCTGCCGGAGTGGAGGTCGCGGTTCGCGCCCGCAAGGTCGATCTGCATGTAGAGGAGGCCGCGCAGGCCGACCGTCAGCGCGGGCTTCCCCGGTCCGAGCTGCGCGGTGTCCGCGATGAGCACGACGTCCGCGGCAAGCTCATCTTTGTGCGCGCGCACGAAGGACTCCAGGTTCGGCGAGCCGATCTCTTCTTCGCCTTCGATGAGGAACTTCACGTTCACGGGCAGAGCGCGGCGCGCCGCGAGCATGCCGGCCACGCCGCGCACGAGCGCGAGGCACTGTCCCTTGTCGTCGGTCGCGCCGCGCGCGATGAGGTTTCGCCCCTCTACCGTCGGCTCGAAGGCGCCGTGGCGCCAAAGCTCGAGGGGCGCCGGCGGCTGCACGTCGTAGTGGCCGTAGACGAGGAGCGTCGGAGCGCCCTTGGCGCCGAGCCAGTCCGCCACGACGACCGGATGCCCCGGCGTGTCCACGAGCTTCGTCTGGAAGCCGGCGCCACGAAGCTCCGCGAGGATGAACTCGCCGGCGCGGCGCACATCGGCGCGGTGGGCGCTGTCGGCGGACACGCTGGGGATACGGAGCCATTCCTTCAGGCGATCCACGTGCTCGTCGCGGCCGGCGCGGAGCGCCTTCAGCACCTTGTCCATGAGTCCTCCTCGGCAAAGTCCGGCGATCGGCCCGCCGCGCGCGGTCGATGCGGCGGCGGCGGCGAAAAGATGAAGGTTACCAAACGCGAGGCTGACCTGCCCACCTCTTCCGCGTATCATGTCGCGCCCATTGGCGCCGCCCGGCGCCGCCCGAGGAGATTTTCACGGAAAGGCAAGGCATGAAGGTCTCGATCGAATACTGCGTGCAGTGAAACTACGAGCCGAAGGCCTCCAGTTTGGCGGCCGAGCTGAAGAAGAAGTACAAGGTCAACCCCGAGCTGATCAAGGGCGCGGGGGGCGTGTTCGAAGTGGTCGCGGACGGCGCCCTAATATTCTCCAAGAAGAAGGAAGGGCGCTTCCCTGAGCACAAGGAGATCTTCGAGAAGCTGGAGGCGCGGAAGTAGGAACGGAACGCGCCGCGCGAGCCGCCGCCGCCGTCTGCGCCGCCAAGTCAAGCCAACCTCAACCCTGACCCACGACAAGCCATGACGACGGAAACTCGCGAAGTCATATTTACCGCCAAGAACGTCTCCCGCGCCTACGGAAAGAAGCAGGTGCTTTCCGGGATCACGCTCGGTTTCTACCGCGGCGCGAAGATCGGGATCATCGGACGGAACGGCAGCGGCAAATCGACGCTGCTCCGCATCATCGCCGGCGAAGACAAGCAGTTCGACGGCGCGATCGCCTTCAACAAGGGGATCCGCGTCGGCTTCGTGCCGCAAGAGCCGCGCCTCGACGAAACGAAAGATGTGCGCGGCAACATCGAGGAGGGCGTGAAGCCGGTGCGGACGCTCCTCGCGGAGTTCGAGTCCGTGTCGCACAAGATCGGCGAAGCGCTCGACGCCGGCGAGATGCAAAGGGCATGCGACCGCCTGGCGGAGCTGCAAGAGAAGATCGACCGCATCGAAGGATGGGAGCTGGATCGCCACATCGACCAGGCGATGCACGCTCTTCACTGTCCGCCCGGAGACGCGGACGTGAAACTGCTCTCCGGCGGCGAGAAGCGCCGCGTCGCGCTCTGCCGGACGCTGATGAGCGCGCCGGACGTGCTCCTCCTCGACGAACCGACGAACCACCTCGATGCCGACACCGTGGCGTGGCTCGAGACGCACCTGGCACTCTACGCGGGCACCGTTCTCCTCATCACGCACGACCGCTATTTCCTCGACAACGTCGTCGGCTGGATGTTGGAGTTGGACCGCGGGCGCGGCGCGCCGTTCGAGGGGAATTACTCGCAGTATCTCGAGCAGAAGGCGAAGCTCATGGCGATCGAGGAGCGCTCGGAAGTGGCGCGCCAGAAGGTGATCGAGCGCGAGCTGGAGTGGATCCGCCAGTCGCCGCGCGCGCGCATGAAGAAGAGCAAAGCGCGCATCACCGCTTTCAACGACCTCGTCGATCAGAGCTACGAGAAGGCGGTCGACCTGCCCGAGCTGCCGATCCCGCCGGGGCAGCGATTGGGCGACCGCGTGATCCGGCTCGACCGCGTGAGCAAGTCCTACGGCGCGCGGAAGCTGTTCCACGATGTCTCCTTCGAGCTTCCGCCTGGCGGGATCGTGGGCGTGATCGGTCCGAACGGCGCCGGCAAGACGACCCTCTTGCGCATGATCGTCGGCACGGAGAAGGCGGACAAAGGCGCGCTCGAGGTCGGGCCGACCGTGGAGATCTGCTACCTCGATCAAGGGCGCGAGACTCTGCGAGATGAGAACACGGTCTACAAGGAGATCTCCGAGGGATACGACGTGTTCAAGGTCGGGAAGAAGGAAGTGAACTCGCGCGCTTACGTTTCGCGCTTCGGCTTCACCGGCGAGGACCAGGAGAAGCGCGTCGGCGAATTGTCGGGGGGCCAGCGGAATCGCGTCCTCATGGCGCGCATGCTCAGGCGCGGCGGCAACGTGGTGCTGCTCGACGAGCCGACGAACGATCTCGACATCCCGACATTGCGCCTGCTCGAGGAGTCGCTGCAAGCGTTTCCCGGCTGCGCGGTGGTCGTGAGTCACGACCGCTACTTCCTGGATCGCGTCGCGACCCACATACTGGCGATCGATGGCGACGGCAGCGCGCGCTATTTCGAGGGTTCCTACCAGGCCTACGCGGAGAAGCTCGCCCAGGAGCGCGCGGCGCGCGGCGAGGCGGAGGCGGCGCGCGGGACGCACCGGCGCTTTCGATCGTAGCGGAGTTGGCACGGCGCGTGCGAAGTTGCGCGCGACGCCGGCGTGCCGGTCGCGAAGCGGCGCGAGGCGCCCGGCGCGAGGCGAAAGCTGCGACTCGCGTGCGTGCTCATCATGTTCTGCCGTAAAGATTACGGAACGCCACGATCGGCAAGATCAGGGTAAGGAGCGCGTCTTGCAGCGCACCCATCATGATTCCCTCGCGGCGCTGGCGACTTTCCTTCTGGTCCTCCTCGGCCTCGGCGGCGGTGCGTGCAGCTCCAAGCCGGGCGATCGCTTCAACGCCGGAGTGAATCTCATACTCCAGCACCGCCACGCCGACGCGGAGATCGTGTTCCTGGAGCTTACGAAGCAACACCCGACGGAACTCTCGCCGTGGCTGAATCTCGCGATCTCGCAGCTCAATCAATCGACCGATGCCAAGATCGAAGCCGCGCTCGCGACCATCGCCACCATCGAGGAATTCGCGCCCGGCGATCCGCACGCGCGTTTCCTCCACGGCATCGTGCATCAATACCGTGACGATCACGAGAATGCGTTGCAGCAGTTCCTGAAGGTGCTCGAGATCCTGCCGGCGGATCCGGACGCGCACTACTGGGCCGCGGCGGCGTTGACGATCTTGGAGCGCGAGGCTGAGGCGCTTCCGCACCTGGAAGCCGCGGTCGCCGCGAACCCGCTCCTACGGAGCGCGTGGTACCGACTCTCGCAGCTCTACGGCCAATTGGGGCGCCGCGATGATGCGGCCAAGGCGCTCGCGGAGTTTCAACTCCTGAAGGCCGCGAAGCGCGGCGCGGAACGCGACATCAAGTACACCATGATGGGCCGTCTCGCCGACGCCATCACGGAATGGACGCCCACGGGACAAGCGGCGGAAGACGGCGCGAAACCAATCCGCTTCGGCGCGCCGGCAATCGTCGAAGGCGCCGCGCCTCCTTTCGCGTTCGTGGATCCCGACATGAGCGGGGCGGTCTTCCTCTGGACTGGGGGCAAGGAGGCAGGCGTCTACGCATTGAGCGCGAAGGGCGGGAAATGCATTCAGCCCGTCGAGGCGCTCGGCGCCTCGTACAGCTTCGCGGTCGCCGATCTCGACGACGATGCGCGCATCGACCTCGTCACGAGCGGCGCCGCCGGCGTCGAGATTTGGCTGAACGCATCTCGCGACGGCAAGCTGATTTTCGCGAAGGCCGCCGGCCTGCAAGCGGCGGCGCGCGGGATCGTCCGCCTCGCCGACTTGGATCTCGAGCGCGACCTCGATCTCGTCTTCGCGCCGGAGACGGGACAGCCGGCGATCGCGATCAATCGCGGGCTCGAAGCGGGTTTCGCGCCGCTCGCGGAAGGGGCGAAGTTCCTGCAGGGCGTCTCGCCAGGCGCGCGGTTGCTCGCGATCCGCGACTTCGATGGCGACCTCGACCTGGAATTGCTCTTCTCAGCGGAGGAAGGGCTCACGCTCGTCGACAACGGCCCCGAGTGGCGCTTCCGCGTCGCCCCCGGCGAGCGCAAGCTCGCCGTGACTGGGGTCGTACACGAATTGGTCGCCGCCGACCTCGATGCGGATGGATTCGACGATCTCGTCGTGGCCGGTAGCGGGTGCGGGATCTGGTGGAACGACGGCAAAGGCAATTTCCCGGGACCGCCGGAGAGCGGCGACAGCTTCTCCGGCGCGAAGGCGCTCTACATCGCGGACCTCGACCTCGACGGCTATAGCGACATCCTCGCCGCGGGGAGCGAAGCGACCCGCGTGATCAGGAATCGCGGGCGCCGCGTCGTCGCCGAGCAGAGTCTGAAGCTGCCGGCTGCCGCCGGCATGGCGGCGGCGGACATCGACGGCGACTTCGACCTCGACCTCGCCATTTGCGATGCGGCGGGAAGGGTGTGGGTGATCGCCAACGAAACCGCGCCGCCCCACAACGTCCTCCTCCTCACGCTCCGCGGGGAAAAGGACGGCGCCGAGGGCGATCGCCGGACCAACTCGCACGGGATCGGCGTCCGCGTCGAGGTCCGGTGCGGCGATTTGCGCCACGACCTCACCTACGATGGCACGCCGGGGGCGCGCGCGCAGGGGCTGGCGCCGATCACGATCGGATTGGGGCAGCGCAAGAAGGGCGACCTTCTCATCGTGCGCTGGACGGATGGCGTCGAGCAGTCGGAATTCGAGCTGGAGAAGAACCGCCATCGACCAGTAGTCGAAACGCAGCGCAAGCCGAATTCGTGTCCGGTGCTCTTCACCTGGGATGGCGCGAAGTTCCGGCACATCACCGACTTCCTCGGCGGCGGCGGCATCGGCATCTGGGCCGCCCCGGGGCGCTTCGAGCCGTTCGACCCGACGGAGACCGTGCGCATCCCCCCAGGCGCGCTCGCGCCTTTCCGCGGCGAGTACGTGCTTAGCGTGATGGAGCCGATGGAGGAGATCTCGTATCTCGATCGGCTGCGGCTGCGCGCGATCGATCACCCCGCCGGCGTGGAGATCCATCCGGATGAGTTGTTCTCGACCTCGAGCGCGCTCGCGCCGAGCGGCGAAGCGATCGCGATCGGCGCCGGCGCCAAGATCTTCCCGGCGCGGGCCAGGGACGATCGCGGCAGGGACGTGCTCGAGGCGTTGCTGGAAATCGACCGCGTCTATCCCGAGGGCTTCGCGCTCGATCGGCGCCACGTCGGCTACGCGGAGCCGCATTCGCTCATCATTGGCTTCGACGGCGCGCTGCCGCGCGATCGCGACGTGTCGCTATTCCTCCACGGCTGGGTCGAGTACGCCTACTCGCGCACGAACTTCTCCGCGTATCAGGCCGGGAAGAAGCTCGAGCCACCGAGCTTCTCCTTTCGCGCGGGGGCGAACGAAGAGTGGACGATGCTCTACGAGCATGCCGGCTTTCCCGCCGGACTGTCGAAGACGATGGTGCTCGACATCACGCGCGCGGCGCGCGCGGGAGCGACGGAGATCCGGATCGACACGAACATGGAGGTCTATTGGGATCAGATCTTCGCCGCGAGTCCCGCTTCGGTCGCGGGGATCGTCGCGCGGGAGGTGCCGCGGAAGGGCGCGCTCCTTCGCTTCGGCGGCTTTCCGCGCTGGTACTCCGACGACGACCGCAGGCCGAAGACTCTTCACTACCATGAACGCATGCCCGACAACGGCTTCAAGCGCTTCGCGGGAGCGCGCACGCCGCACGGCGAAGTGGGCGAGCTGCTCGACGCCGCGGACGATCGGTTCGTTCTCATCGGCTCGGGAGAGGAAATCCTCTTTCGCTACGATGCCGCGGCGCTCCCGGAGTTGCCCGAGAGTTGGACGCGCACATTTTTCTTGGAGGCATTCGGATACGTCAAGGACATGGATCCGCTCTCCGCGACGCCGTTCCACATCGAGCCCCTCCCCAGCGCCGCGATGACCGAATACCCGCCGCGCTAGCATGCCGCGCGCCGGAGCGCCGCGCGCTCGCTGGCAGGCACGATGCCCTATTCTGCGAGAATGTTGCACCGGCGTTAGCTTACGGCGGCTGCGGCAGCTATGACTCCAAGGACGCGCTCCTACCGTCGAAGGCGCCGCGCCGGTGCGCCGGTCAAGGCGTGCCAGCGCTCTTCCTGCGGCGCCACCTTGTGACCTATCGCAGCCATGTCTACCATGTTACAAACCCGCGTGATGAGAGGAGTGTGTCATGGTTAATTGGGAGACCACTCTCTTGATCGTGATAGGGGCGGTGATCGCCGTTCCGTGTGCCATCTTCTGGGGTGTGATGCTGGCGCACGCGGCGAAGTCGAAGCAGTGGGGTTGGTTCGCGATCATGGTCGTGCTCGCGCCCGCCGCACTCTTCTACCGCCTGGACGGCGACCAGCACCGATCCTACCGCGTGCTGCGTCCGAAGCTGCCGCAGCGAACGGTGTCGCGGACTCCGATTCCGCATCACTAGCCGCCGGTAGTCGTCGCTCGCCGGCGGCTGGTCGATCGTCGCAACTTGCCAGTAGCCGTCGCGATTCGCGCGCGAGCGCACCGTCGTTGCGATCCCTTTCGAACCGTTGGGATTGGACGGAGCGCGGAGGCGCCGCCATACTGCGGCCATGGCGCTCGGGTTGCACACACGCATCCTCATCGGCGGAGGACTGGGCGCGGGCCTCGGCATCGCCGCGCACCTCGCCTGGGGCGAATCGAGCGCGGCGGCGGATCCCGCGCCGCCGCTCCCTGCCATCCTCGAGTACGGTACCAAGCCCGCAGCCCAGGTGTTCCTGCGCCTCCTCTTCATGCTCGTCGCGCCGCTCATCTTCGCGGCGCTCGCCCTCGGCGTCGCCGGCCTCGGCGACCTGCGCTCCTTGGGACGCATCGGACTGAAGACGCTTTATTGCACCGTCGGGCTCTCGACCGTTGCCGTGCTGCTCGGCGTCGTACTCACCGCGCTCTTCCAGCCGGGCGCCGGCATCTCCGCCGAGCAGCGCGTTCGCCTCCTCGCCGAATCGAACGCCCCCGCGAGCGCCGTCATCCCCGCGGAACCGCCGAGCGTCGTCGATGTGCTCGTTTGCATGGTCCCGGAGAATCCGCTGAAGGCCGCCGCCAACGGGGACTATCTCGCGCTCATGTTCTTCGCGCTTGCGGTCGGCGCCGCGCTCGCGGGAGTGAAGAGCACGGGTGGCGCGCGCTTCCGGGAGGTGCTGGAAGGCGTCTACGACGTCGCCATCTGGCTGATCCACAAAGTGCTCGCGCTCGCGCCGATCGGCGTGTTCGCCTTGCTCTTCAACCTTACCGCCGAGCTTGGCTACGAGATCCTCCAACAGCTCGCTGCCTACGTCGGAGTCGTGCTCCTCGGGCTCGCGATCCATCAGTGCGTCGTCTTCTCGCTCGCGGTGCGCTATTTGGGCGGCATGAGTCCGCGCGCCTTCTTCCGCGCGATCCAGGAGGCGATGATCACGGCGTTTTCGACCGCGTCGTCGAGCGCCACGCTGCCGACCACGCTCCGGGTCGCGGAGGAGAAGCTGCGCCTGCCGCCGCAGGTCGCACGCTTCGTGCTCACGATCGGTGCCTCCGCGAATCAGAACGGCACCGCGCTCTTCGAAGGCGTGACGGTGCTATTCCTCGCGCAGGTATTCGGCGTCGAGTTGACCGTACTGCAGCAAGTCCTCGTCGTCGTGGTTTGCGTTCTCGCCGGCGTCGGGACCGCGGGCGTGCCATCTGGGTCGCTGGCGGCGATCTTGGCGATCCTCGCTTGGGTCGGGATTCCGGCGGAGGGGATCGGCCTGATCCTGGGCGTGAATCACTTTCTCGACATGTGCCGGACCACCCTGAACGTCACGGGAGACCTCGCGGCCGCGGTGGTCATTGCGCGCGGCGAGACGCCGGGTTAGCGCTGCCGGCCGCGCTTCGCGCGCGGCCCACCCCTATCTCACGAGGCCCCGTTACGCTACGATCGGTCCTTTCGCAAAGTCCCCGGGGCGCTGCAACTTTCGCCTCGCGGGCTTGCATCCGACTCGGGCGCGCGCGAGCGCGCTCGGGCGCCACGTCTCCCTCGAAATCGTGTGCTGTGAAAGGAATTCGCATGTCTCTCAGGCTGGGTCCGTGCAATTTTCTCAAGGTACTCGGCGCTTGGGCGCTCCTCGCGTTGCTCCCGTACGTTTCGGGATGCCAATGTACGGAATCCGCCGCCCCGGAACCGCAGGCGAAACCAGCTCCCGCGGACCGGGCCGGCGCGGCGCCGCAACCCGTCGCCGCGGAGGCAATAGCCGCGCAGCCGGCGCCGGCCGCCGCTGGCGGCGCGAAGGCCGCCGCTCCCGCCGCCGGCACGCCGCTCGGGCGCGACCCGCAAAACCTGTACGGCAGCTTCGACAACGGATTCAAGTACATCATCCGCAAGAACACGAATCCGCCGGGGCGAGTCGCGCTCTTCCTCCACGTCGATACCGGAGCCCTGAACGAGACGCCGGCGCAGAACGGCCTCGCGCACTTCCTCGAGCACATGGCGTTCAACGGTTCGAAGAACTTCGCTCCGGGCACGCTGATTCCGTTCATGAACAAGCTCGGGATGTCGTTCGGCGCGGACTCCAACGCGCACACGAACCACCACGAAACTGTCTACAAGCTCTTCATGCCGGACAACACGGACTCGTCGCTGGATACCGCGCTCAAGATCTTCGAGGACTATGCCACGGGACTCTTGCTCCTCGAAGAAGAGATCGAGAAGGAACGCAAGGTCGTCCTCGGCGAAATGCGCGCGCACAAGGGGCCGGCACAACGCCTCCAAGATGAGCTGACTCCGCTCCTCTTCCCGAATACGAAGATCGCCGCGCACGACGTGATCGGCAAGGATGAGATCCTCACGACCGCAAAGAGGGCGGAGTTCGTCGACTACTGGAACGCCTGGTATCGGCCGGAGCGGATGACTCTGATCGTGGTTGGCGAGATCGACGACAAGAGAGTGATCGCCAAAGCGAAAGCGGCCTTCGGCGGCATGACGGCGCGATCCCAAGCGCGGAAGCCATCGAACACCGGCATCCGCCGTATCGACGAGGCGCGCGCATTCGTGCTGTCCGACGTAGAGCAGGTGTCCGCCGAGGTGCGGATCCTGGCGATCGCGCCGGGACGTCCGAATATCGAGACCGAGGAAGCGTACCGCTTCAACGAGGTCGAGAATCTCGGCAACTGGATCATGAACCGCCGTTTCGCGGACCTGGTGCAGAGAGGGGAAGCCGAATATCAGGGAGCCAGCTCGGTCGTTTCCGGTTTCTACGAGGATGCGATCGTGCCGATGACCGCCGCCATTGGCGAGCCGGAGGATTGGGCGGCGATCCTCGAGCAATTGATCGTCGAGAACAACCGCGCGCTCCAGCACGGCTTTGGGGAGCGCGAGTTGAACTTGGCCAAGGAAGATCTGCTCTCGAGCGCTCGCCACGCGGTCGACACGGAAGGCACGCTCAACGCATCCGCGCTCATCAACATGATCAGCGGTAGCATCGGCTATCGGCGCCCGCTCCTGTCGGCGCGCCAAAACCTCGAAATCCTCGAGCGCATGCTCCCGACCGTCACGGTCGCGGAGGTGCAGAAAGTGTTCGACCAGAATTACGCGACTCGAAGCAACAGCTACGTCGTCGTCCTGCCGAAGCGCGAGGGGCTCGCGCTCCCGGCGAAGGAAGATGTTCTCGCGGCGGCGTCCGCCGCGTGGAGCCGGAAGACCGAGCCGCTGAAAGAGGAGGCCGCGGCGCTTTCTTTGTTGGAATCGCTTCCGGAACCGGGCACCGTCGCCTCGGAGGAGACCGACGAAGAGCTGGGCGTGACGACGATCAAGTTCGAGAACGGCGCGATCCTGCATCACCGTTTCATGGACTACAAGAAAGACCAAGTGATCGTGACGATCGCGTTCCCTGGGGGAACGATGGAAGAGACCGCCGAGAACCGCGGCGTCTCGCAGGTCGCGAGCCAGATGAATGCCACGTCGCGCCTCAGCTCCAGTCAGCTCCGCGACCTGCTCACGGGAAAAAACGTGCAGATCGGCGGCAACATAACGATCGACCAAGTCGTCTTGTCGATTTTCGGGGATCCGCAGGGCCTCGAGGTCGGATTCCAACAGGCGTACGCCATGATCACGGATGGCCGCATCGAGCAGAGCGCGTTCGACAATTGGAAGGAGAGCGAGCTGCAAGCGATCGAACGAGCGAAGTCGCTGCCGCAGGCACAGCTCCAAGAGGCGATGATCGATGCCGTACACGGCGCGGATCTGCGCCTGAAGCGGCTTACGGCGGAGCAGATCGACAGGCTGTCGCCGGAGCAGGGCGAAGCGTGGGCGCGCCGGCTCGTCGAGCGCGGCCCCGTCGAAGTGGCCGTCGTCGGCGACATCTCGCTCGAGGCGGCGCGCGACCAGGTCGCGCGCTACGTCGGCTCGCTGCCGAAGGCGACGCGGGATGCGAAAGAGCTTGTTGCGCTCCGCAAGGTTGCGCGCGGGAACGGGCCGTATGTGAAGCGTGTGGACTTCGATTCGATCACGCCGAAGGCGCTCGCATTCGCGGGCTTCATCGGGAGCGAGGAGCGGGACGTCGTGGATCGACGGCTGCTCGCACTGGCTTCGAAGATCCTGAGCGATCGGATGCTCAGGGAGATCCGGGAAGAGAAGCAGCTCGTATATAGCATCGGCTGCAGCCACGCGCCCGGCGTCGGGCTCCAGGGGATGGGGCGGATCGCCGCCGGCGCGGACCCCGATCCCGACAAAGCGGAGCAGCTCGCCGACACGATCCTCGAGATGATGGATCGGTTCGCGAAGGATGGGCCTACGCAAGAAGAAGTCGACGTGGGGCGCTTGCAGATCCTCACGCAGCTCGAGACGCAGATGAAGGAGCCGGGGTTCTGGATCTCGCAGCTCTCCGACATGCACTACCGCGGCAAGACGTTCGCGGAGATGAAGGAACTCGTAGCGGCGTACAAAGGCTTCACGCGCGATCAGGTACACGACGTCGCGAAGCGGTACTTCACCGCCGAGCGCAGATTCCGCGTGCTCGCAGTGCCGGGCGGCAGCGCACCGGTGACCGCCGAAGCGGACGAGGAAGCCGCCGTCGAAGGGACGAGCGCGCCGGCCGGCAAGTGAAGCGCGTAGCGGGGAAAGGCGGTGTCGAGCCACCGCACTCCACGACCGCGCTTCGCGCGGTAACGGATCTTCGAGGCCCGGGGTGTCACGCATGGAGTGCTGCGGCTTG
>JAKEFC010000113.1 GCA_022616235.1 Planctomycetota bacterium | reverse complement strand
CTTTCCCCGCATTCATGCGCACCGACGCGCCAATCACCGTTTGTGCCGCAAGGCGAAAGGCTGCGTCAAGCCGCAGCACTCCATGCGTAGCGCTCGGGCGCTCGCCGACTTTCCACTACCGCGCGAAGCGCGGTCGGGAATCTCGGCAAGCGCGCCGGCGAGCCGTCCCGACATCCCGCCAAGGATCGCGGCGCACCAGGTCCGCGCTAGCACAAGCGGAATCGCGCGCAACGTCCAGCGTCCGCGCACGTGGATCTCGATTCGGGACCGCCGCTCCCCGGCAGGCAAGACGCGGTACTCGATCGCGTGCGGGAAACCCGCTTGCGGTCCCCGCGCCGAGAGGTCGCTGAACGCGAAGCCGCGCCCCGGCTGCCAGCGCAGGATCCGTCCGCGGCGGCGAATCGTCACGAAGCCGACTCGATGGACGAGCACGAAGCGCGCGCCCGCCGCCGGACCGGGGTCGATCCACTCCACGGCGGCGTGAATGAGGTCGCGGGTGACCGTCCAGGCGAAATCGGAGATACGCTCCCACGCCTCCTCGACGGGGAGCGCCGTGTCGACGGCCGCGACCATGCGCACCCTGCGGGAGCGATCGATGGCGACGCGGATCATCGAGGCCGTTTCGCCAACGCCGGCGCGGGCGGCGTCCCGAGGGCGCGGCGCTCGATGTCGTCGAGGATGAATTCGTGCAGAGCGCTTCCCGCCCAGTCCTCGAACCAGCACCAATACGCCCGCGGAAAAAGGAGCGGCTCGTATTCAGAGACGAGCGTGAGCGTGGTCGCGCCGCCTGGAGCCGGTGCGAGCAGGAAGCTCCCGCGCGCGAGGCGGCCGGAACGCTTGAACAGCTTCTCCTGGCGCGTGATCTCGAAGGTCAGCTCGCTCTCCGGCGCGCGAATGTTGAGTCGCTTCGTGACTTCCCCGCGCGTGTAGCGGCAGCGCTGCACGTCTCCGACCTCGGCGAGCGGCCCTTCGGTGCCGAGCGGACGGGGAAGCCCGAGCGAGAATTGCCACGGCGGCGGAGTCGCGATCTCGTCGTAGGTGCGCACTGCGGCCCACACGCTCGCAGGTTGCGCGGCGATCGTGCGCGAGGTGACGACGCGGCGGAGAGGCTCGGCGCCGCGTGCGAATTCGAAGTAGTGGACGGGAAACGGCAACAACACGAGGGCGGCGAGAAACCAACCCCCGAGCCGCTGGAGCGCGAGCGGCGCCCATGCGTTCCACGAGCCCGCAACGTGCACGCCGATGACCGCACCGCCGGCGGCACTCGCCATCGCCGTGACAAGGCAGAGCAGGGTCGCGGTTCCCGCGAGGAAGAGCACCACCAGTCCGAAGGCGCCCGCGACCGCCGCAATCGCCGACAGCACGCCGGGAGCGCGGCGCATCATCGCGGCGACGACCGCGCCGAGAGCGATGGGGGCGATCACCGTAATCGCCCAACCGACCCGGTTGTGCATGAGGATCAAGAGCCAGATCGTCCCGGCGAAGATGATTGCCGATCCGAAAAACGTGGCCACGCTCATGAGCGGCGAGTCTTCGCGAATTGCGAGGCGGCGCGGAGGGCGACGAACCGGATCGACCGGGGGAGGCGGGCTCGGCGCATGCTCGCTCATGAGCCGCTCCTACGGCTGCGCTTGCGAGCCGCGCCCACGCCGAAACCGCGGCCGCCGAGTTTGAGCAGCTTCATCAGCAGCGGGCGCGGCTCGCGCGCCGTGCGATCGAACCAACCGACCATCGTCTCGAAGAATTCGAGGAGCGCGCGCACGCGCTCGGCGATCTCGCGGTCCCGCGCGGTTCCGCCCTCCGCCTCGTCAGAGCATTCGTTCAGGACACGAATCGTGGGATCGATCTCGCGCCGTTTGCGCTCGCTCAAGATCCGCCGGAATACCTCCCACACGTCGCGATCGGCTTCGTAGAAGTCGCGCCGCTCTCCGGGGGGACGCACGGTGCGGATGATCCCCCAGCTCGAGAGTTCCTTCAGGCTCATCGACACGTTTGAGCGCGCGACGACGAGCGCTTCGCAGATCTCATCGGCGTGCAGGGGGCGGTCGGCGAGGTAGAGGAGGGCGTGGATCTGGGCGACCGTGCGGTTCACCCCCCAGCGCGGACCCATCTCTCCCCAGTGTGCAATGAACTTGCGCGCGATCGGCCGCAGATCTTCCATGTCGCGCCTTTCTCTGTTTCAGTAGATTCTGAAAGTATTGTCGATGCAGGCGGTGGCGTCAAGTGGCCAAGATGGGGACCAATGTGGGGGCTACCGAGGCGATGCGTCCGATGGTGTGACGATGCGGTAAGTGCCGGCCGGTGTCATAGAGATGCGGCGGAGCCGCAGGGGCTCGGTGTCGAGGCAGAGCCTCGACACCAGAAAAAGCCCCGGCACGAGCGCGATGCGCGCACGTGCCGGGGCAAGTTAAGACCCCGGTCGTTACTCCGGCGCTTGCACGACGAGGTCCGTCGTGCCTTCGGGGAGGATCTGCAAGGTCTTCAGGAACTCAACGATGTTCGCGCGGTCCGCTTCGTTCAGCGAGAGATACGCGTTCCGCGCGGGCTGCGCCTCGCCGCCGTGCGACTCGATCGCTTCCGAAATGAGCAGCGCGCGGCCGTGATGCAGGAAGGGCGGTTCGTTCGCGATCCCCCACAGCTTGCGCGTGAGCCACTCCTTGGTGGGCACGCCGCCCTGGACGAGCACTTCCGTGTCGAGCACAGGACCCATGTCGTGGCGCTTGAGGTCCGTGAACGCGGGCACGAGCACCGAGCC
This sequence comes from Planctomycetota bacterium, assembly GCA_022616235.1. Classification (GTDB taxonomy): domain Bacteria; phylum Planctomycetota; class UBA8108; order UBA1146; family JAKEFC01; genus JAKEFC01. The sequence continues at coordinate 21,958 of JAKEFC010000113.1, read as the reverse complement.
GTCCTCCTCGCGGGGTAAGCGCGGCTCGAGCGCCTTCTCGGTGAGGTCGACTGCCACGATGCCGTCTCCCTTGAAGTTGTCGGGATGCAAGTTGCCGGACGGATTGAACGGATTCGGCTCCGTGAAGATCGGGTCGTTGAGCCGCAGCTCCTTGATGTGGCAGCTCGCACACCCGATCTGCCCGAAGAGCTGCTCCCCGCGCTGGGCGGCCGCGCGCCCCTCGGCAGTCGCCGGCAGCACCTTGCCCGGAACCGCGAGCGTCGCTTGATAGAGCGCGACCGCGGTAACGTCGCCCTCCGAGATCTCGTCGAACACGCCGTCGGCGTCGTCGTCCGACTCGAATCCGAAGCGCTCCACGCTCTGCAAGCCGTGGTGGTGGTTGAGGGCGTTGTTCGTGAATTCGCGGAGCGATACGACCACGCCCTTCTGATGGAACGGACGGATGATCAAGTCCGCGTTCACACCTTCCACGGCGCTCGTATCGAACTGGACGAATCCGATGCTGGTCGACGGCACGATCGGGATGGCGGTGATCTCGCCGAAGTTGACCCCCTTCGTGTCCAGGCTCTTCGTCACCGGCGCTTCGGTAGCGATCGCCTCCACCTCGGCTTGGCTACGAATCGCGTGGAGATCCATGGTCATCTCGCGAGCGAGCAGCTCAATGTAGCCGGAGCCGAACATGCCGAGCGTGTTCCGTTCGTTGGCGACCTCTTTGAGCGTGTGCTCTTCGAAATTGTCTCCTTCTCCCCCGTCGAAGTTCACGAAGGGGAAGCGCTGGCCGAGCACGAACACGTTCGCCACGTTGTCGCCGCCGCCGCCCGTCCGCGGTACGTTGTGGCACCCGGCGCAGGAGTTCGCATCGGGGGCGGAGATGCGGTTGAACGCTTCGACCCCCTCGCGGCGCTCGCGCGGGAGGCCCGTCCCCGTCGTCTCGGGGCGCAGCGCTCCATCGAGCTGGTTGGAGTTCGCCTTGAAGAGCCTCTTCCCGTGCTCGATCGCTTCCTCGATCGGCACGGTGCCCTGCGCGATCTCGAAGTGGTCGAGGTGGACCGGGATCTGCGGCTCGTCGCCGATCACGCCGGAGCCGTTCGCAAATACGATGCGCGAAGTCGTACCCGGCTGGAGTAACTGCAGCGTCTTCAAGAATTCGATCAGGTCGGCCTGGTTCGACGAAGACAGTTCCTCGAACTCTTGGCGAGCGAGTTCCGCTTCCCCGCCATGGGCGAGGATCGCCTCGGAGATGAGGAGCGCGCGGCCGTGATGCAGATACGGCGGCTCGTTCGCGAATCCCCAGAGCTTGCGCGTGATCCATTTACCCGTGGGGACGCCGGCCTGCACGACCACTTCGTTGTCGAGTTCCTCGCCCATGTCGTGCCGCTTGAGGTCCGAGAACAACGGGACCAACACGGACCCATCTACTTCCCGCGTGAGGCGCGGCTGCGGCGTCTCGAGCGTGAGGTCGATCTCGAGCGGATTCGAGACGTCTTCCGGCCGCAGGTTACCCGGCGGGTTCAGCGAGTTCGGATCGGTGAACACGGGATCTTCGAGCTTGAGCGTCCGCAGGTGGCAAGAGGCGCAGCCGATGGCGTCGAACAGCTCCGAGCCGTTCACGACCGCCGCCAGCGCCTCCGGGTCGAGCGGGAGCACCACTCCCGGCACCGGCAGCGTCGCTTGGAACGCGGTCGCCGCCGTGATGTCCCCGACCGTCAGCTCGTCGCGCACGCCGTCGTTGTCGGCGTCCGTTCCGGCGCCGAAGCGCTCCGCGGACTGCATGCCATGGTGGTGGTTGAACGCGTTGTTCGAGAATTCCCGCACGGAGACGACGACGCCCTTTTGGTGGAAGGGCTTGATGACCAAGTCCGCGTCTACGCCTTCGACTTCCGAGGTATCCACCGATCCGTCCGGACCCGCGAAAATCGTTCCGAAGCTGACTCCCTTCGTGACGAGATCCAACGAGACCGACTGGCCGGCGGCGGCGGCCTGCGCGATCGCGCTGGCGCGGATCGCTTGCAGCTCCAGGCTCATCTCGCGCGCGAGCAGCTCCACGTAGCCGGAGCCGAACATGCCCAGCGTATTCCGCTCGTTCGCCGCGCTCTTCAGCGTCAGGCTCGGATCGCCGTTGTCGCCGGGGCCGCCGTCGAAATTCAGGAATGGGAAGCGCTGGCCGAGCACGAACACATTGGCGACGTTGTCGCCGCCGGCGCCGACTTGCGGGAGGTTGTGGCACCCCGCGCACGAGTTCGCGTCGTCGGCGGAGATGCGGTTGAAGTTTTCGGGGCTCTCGCGCCGCGGCCGCGGAAGACCGGTACCGGTCGTTTCCGGGCGCCCGGCGCCATCAAGCGTATTGAACATCGCAATGAAGAGCGCGCGGCCGTGCGCGATTAGCGCGTCGAGGGAGACGTCTCCCGCCTCGATCGCCGCCTGACTCATATGCTCGGCGACGACGGGGGCATCGCCGATGGAGGCGCTCTTCGCGGGCGTGACTGCCGTTCCGACAAAGAACTCATCGTCTTCGTCGTAACATCCTGAGGCGAATCCCACCGCCACCAAGAGGATTGCCATGTAAAGAACACGAGAATGTCCCGCGAGGGAATTCATGCCGCCACCCTTTCGACGAAGCCCTACCGTACGAAGCTCGAGGTCTGTATCTCCGATTGAGATCGAGAGAGACCCAATTTAAGCCGTCAATTGTAGCGAAGTTCCATCCATTGACTAGCAGGGGAATTGCAGCAATCGCGGCACTGGAATGCGGAGCCATGGCCCGCTTCCCAGGCGTGGGAATGGGGAATAAGGATGCTGGATGACTATATATATGGCAGCAGCGAGCGCCGCGATGGGGTCGAAAGTCGGCTAGTTTCCGAGTGGTAGCTGGCGCCGCCTCCAGGCGGTCATTCCGCCGATCACGTTGATGGAATCGAGGATCCCGGCGCGCTCGAGGACGCTGGCCGCCACCGTCGACCGATAGCCGCTCCCGCAGATGATCGCGAGGGGCCCGCCCTTCTCGCGCAAGCGGGCGGCCTCGGCCGCGATCGTCCCCGCGAACGAATGCTCCGCCCCCGTGATGTGTCCCGACTTCCACTCCGCCGCGCTTCGCACATCGAGCACGCGGAGCCGCGCACCGCGGCCGAGCGCCGCGGCCAACTCGTCGACCTGCATCATCTGCGTCTGGCGAAGGGGCAGGCCCGCCGCGCGCCACGCCGAGATTCCGCCCGCGAGAAAACCCGCGACGCCGTCCAGTCCCACGCGCACAAGCATGCGCGTCGCGCTCTCCGCTTCCTTCGCATCCGCGGCCACGAGGAGTAGCGGCGCGTCGTACGGCACGACCCACGACGCCCAGACCCCGGCGCTCGTACCCGCGCCGATCCCGAACGCGCCGGGGATGTGTCCGCCGCTGAACGCGAGCGCGTCGCGCAGGTCGATGACCACGTGCCCCTGATCGACGAACTCCCGAAATCTCCCCGCGGCGATCGCGCGCTGCCCCGGCACGCCGCCGAGGAGCGGCGGCCCAGCCGCATTCAGCGCCTTCATGCGCCGGTAGTAATCGGGGAAGAGCGGGACGGACTCGAGGATGCGCGCGATGAATTCCTTCTCCGTAAGGCTCGGCGCGAGATACGGATTCGAGATCCGCTCGAATCCGAGCGTCGTGTACGCGCGCGCCGTCATGCCTGCGCCGCACAGCGAGCCGGCCCCGTGCGCCGGGTGTACTTCGAGGCCGTCGGGAAGATCGCGGAGCTTGCCGCGCACGCTCGCGAAGAGCTTCGCGGCGAGTTCTCGCTTCGCCTCCTCGCCGAGCAGGTCGGGGCGTCCGAGGGAGCCGACGAAGAGGAAGTCTCCACTCAGCATCAAGAGGGGCACATCGCGCGCGCGCGCCGTGTCGAACACGAGGAATGACAGATGCTCCGGGGTATGCCCCGGCGTGTGGAGCGCTCGAATACGCACGCTGCCGATCGCGACCTCGTCGCCGTCCCCGAGGTCGCGATGCGCAAAGGCGATCTCGTAGCGCTCGCCGCGGTCGTAGCCGGACTCCCACAGCGTCGCGCCCGCGCGCTCCGCCAGCTCGCGCGCACCGGAAGCGAAGTCGGCGTGGATGTGCGTCTCGAGTACGTGCGCGATGCGAACGCCTTGCTGCTCGGCGTAGGCGAGATACTCATCGACATCGCGCCGCGGATCGACCACCGCGATCTCTCCCGCCCCGGCGCAGCCGAGCGCATACGAGTAATGAGAAAGCCCGCTCTCCTCGAATCGCTGGAAAAGCACGTCCCCTCCCTTCGATCGATGCGCGCGCGTGCGCGCCGCCCGCCGCTCGCCGCCCGCCGCCCGCCGCTCTCAGCGCGGGCGCGCCGCGAGCACTAGCTCGATGGTCATGCGCTCGCTGCCGCGCACGATAGTCAGCGCCACCCGCTCCCCCGCACCGATCAGCGCGAGCCGGTCGCGCAGCGTCCCCGGACTGACCGGCTTTCCGTCGATGCGAAGGATGATGTCCCCCGCTTGGATCCCCGCCGCGCGCGCGGGGCCATCCTCCGCGAATCCGCCGATGCGAATCCCTTCCCCCGCGGCGAGCCCGAGCTGGCGCGCGGTTTCTTCCTCGACTGCCCCTGGCATGATCCCGAGATAGCCGAGCCGCGCGCGCGTCACGGCCACATTGACGCGGCCACCCGCGCGCTCGATCGAGACCGCGACATCGGCGCCCGGCGCCACGTCGCGAAACAGGTCGCCGACCTCGTGCGGGTTCGCGAGCGGCGCGTCCCCGAAACCGCGCACGACGTCGCCCGCGGCGAGCCCCGCGCGGGCGCCGCGCGACTCGGGCTCGACTCGCGTGATCTCCGCGCGGGCGAGGCCGCGCTCCGCGCCGCCGCCGCCGCCGCCGCCGCCGCCGAGCACTTGGATCTCCACGCCGAGCCAGTTCACGTGGTGGATGAAGCGCGGCGTCACGTCGCCGGCTGCGAATCGCTGCACGATCCCGTATCCGAGGCGCACGATCTTCTCCATGCGGTCGAACGCGACCTTGTCCGGGTGGTCGCCGAGCTGATGGTAGTCATCGTGATAGCCCGTGAAGAAGAACGAGAACGGGATCCCCGCCTCGTAGAAGGGCGCGTGATCGCTGTTCGCTTCGAAGGCGTGGCCGAGCAGCGTGATCGGGAGCTGGATCGGATCGTTCGCCGCCGCGATCACCGCGGTCAGCTCGGTCGCGAATCCATCCCCCGCGACATCGACGGGACGCTCGGGATTGCGCCCGATCATGTCCATGTTCAGCATGAATACGATCTTGTCGCGCGGAAGCTGTCCGAGGCGCAAGATGGAGTAAGAGCCGAGCAGCCCCTTCTCCTCTCCGGAGAACGCGGCGAAGACGATGCTCCGCGCGGGCGCCCGCGGCAGCGACGCGAAGGCCTGCGCCAACTCGAGCAGGCCCGCCGTGCCTGAGGCGTTGTCGTCGGCGCCGTTGTAGATGGTATCGCCGCTTCCAGCGAACGCGCCCACGTGGTCGTAGTGCGCGCCGATCACGATCCACTCGTTCTTGCGGACGGGATCGGAGCCGGGGAGGAACCCGACGACGTTGTTGGTCGTCACCTGGCGCGCGCCGGGAAGCCGCTTGACCGCGGCGCTCACCTGGACCTTGGGAATCTCGATTGTGCTCGGCCTGATCCCCGCGTCCATCAGCGCTTGCAGCTCGCGCAGATTCTTCCCGGATGCAGCGACGAGGGTTTCGGCGACTGCTTGCGAGACGTGGAGCGCGACGAAGTCGCCGAGCCCGCCATCGCGCGCCCGCGGGCGCGCTCCTTCCTCGCCCGCGACCGCGGCTTTCGGCGCATCGAGATCGAGAGAGTTCGGGAGCCGCAGGTCCTCCGCCTCCGGATGGTGGAGCGGGTCCGTGACGATGAGGATCGCCGCCGCGCCGTGCGCCTTCGCGTTCTCGGCCTTCGCCGCGAAGAGCGCGTGCCGGCTCCCGACGAGCGGATTCCCCTCTTCCTTCTCGCGCGGCACGTGGCGGAGGACGAGCGCGACACGCCCCTTCACGTCGAGCCCGGCGTAGTCGTCGCGCTCGTCCGCGGTGATCCCGTAGCCGCAGAACACGATCTCGCCGGCGACCTCCGCCGCGCCCGAGAAAGGGAACGGGCGAAAATCGAAGCCGGCGCGCCAAGCGCGCTCCGCCGCGGGGGGCGCGGGCGCCGGCGCCTTCGCCGCCAGCACGCTGCTTCGCAGCGAGGTCCCTTCCGCGTCGAAGCCGCTCTCCCAGAGCGTGAACGGAACGAGGAACCCCTCCTGGCCGGGGAGCGGCTGGAGACGGTACTCCGCGAAGTGGCGAGCGAGATACTCGCCGGCGCGCGCCGCGCCCGGCATCAAGGTCTCGCGTCCTTGGTACGAATCCGCCGCCAACTCGAACACGTGCGCGCGCAGCTCCGGCTCGTCGATCGCTTCCGCGCCGATTCGTTTCGCTGCGCTCGTCTCCGCGCGCACGCTCGTACACTGATTCGACTCGCAGAGGAAAAGGAGCGCGATGAAAGCCGGAGCGGCGAACGCCGCGACGATTCGGCGTAACACGGAGCTACCTCGTTTCAAAGCACACGCGGGGTCGGAGGGCTCCCTAACATCGCATCGGAGCGCACCGCGCGCCAGGGGGGAATGCGGGAAAAGCCTCTCTCGGCGCTGCCACTTCTTTCGACGCCCGCTGGAGCATCGTGCGGCAAGGAGCCGGAAGATTCTCGTTGCAACGGAGATACTCGCCGGCGATCCGCGCGCCTACCTCGAGTTTCACGTCGTGACAGGTGTCGCTCGGCTCGAGGATGTCAACGCGCATGAGACACCCGCCTTGAATGGATATTGAAGTGCCAGCGCGCAACCCTAGACGTCCGTTCTCGCGACTTGAAGTCCCTCGCTCCACGTGCCGCCGAGTTTTCCGTGGTGCCGCTTACGGACGGGATCACCGTTGTCGTTTCATCGGCGGACACCGATAAAACTACACTTTACATTTAGCCGTCCAAATGTATAGTACACTGTCATGATCGAACGGCCAATCTGGATCGATCGGTTGCATAGGGCCTGGAAACAGCGGTCGATCGTCTGGCTCAGCGGAGTTCGCCGGGTCGGTAAGACGGTGCTGGCGCGCAGCCTAACCGAGGCTCAGTACTTCAATTGCGACCTGCCGAGCGTGATCGAGAGGTTGCGGGATCCCGAGCGCCTTCTCACCGAGGTTGCGAGCGATGTAGTGGTATTCGATGAAATCCATCAGGCTCCGAATCCGAGTCAGGTACTGAAGATCGCCGCCGACGCGTTCCCTCGCCTCAAAGTTCTCGCCACGGGGTCTTCGACGCTCGCCGCCACCAGCAAATTCCGCGACGCGCTCACGGACCGTAAGCGAGACATCGCCATGGTGCCCGTACTCGCGGACGAACTCGCGGCGTTCGGTGTGCGGGAACTCACGTTTCGCCTGCTTCGCGGAGGATTGCCGCCCGCGCTGCTCGCGAAACGCGTCGAACCGGAGTTCTACGCGGAGTGGCTTGACTCCTACTTCGCGCGCGATGTCCAGGAGCTGTTTCACCTGCGGCAGCGCGCGGCATTCCTGAGAGTGTTGGAGTTGATCCTGCGCCAAAGCGCGGGCTTACTGGAGTATTCATCCCTTTCCAAGCATGGCGGTGTCACGCGAGCCACCGTTGCGAACTGGGTCCACGTGCTCGAGGTGACGCACGTCGTGCATACGCTTCGCCCGTACGCGCGCGGTGGGCGACGAGAACTTTTGACGCAACCAAAAGTCTACGGTTTCGATACGGGTTTCGTTTGTTTCGCGCGGGGCTGGGACGAGCTGCGCGCAGAGGACTGCGGCGGCCTATGGGAGCAACTGACTCTCGACACACTACTGTCGATACCTGTGCTCAAATTGCACTACTGGCGCGACAAACAGCAGCGTGAAGTGGATTTCGTGATTCCAGTTGGCCGCGACGCAGTCGACGCCATCGAGTGCACGTGGACCGCCGATTCCTTCGAACCGCGAGGTCTCGCCGCCCTGCGCGAGAATTACCCGCGCGGCAGGAACTTCCTCGTGGCACCGATCGTGGGATCGCCCTACAAGAAGCAGTTCGGCAAGCTGACGGTAACGGTCGCGCATCTCACGCAACTCCGTGCGTTGCTCGGCAAGACCTGATTCGAACCCCTGCCCCGGTCGTGACCCCACCCGAAAGTCTCGCCAAAACCATCGCAGGGGTAGAAGCGCGCGAAATTGCGCATGCTTCGGCGTCGGGCGGTCATTCGCAAGCCGGAAACGAAGCACATGGGAGCGGCGATCGCGGATCCTCGGAGATTCCACACTCCGGGAACGGCGGTTCCGGGGCGAAGCCATTCAAGAATAGGTACTGGAGCCAAGCGATTGGGTCCGCGAGGTTCAGCGCGTCGTCCGAGTTCGCATCGCAGGCGAGGAGGCACGGCGGTGGCTCCCCCGCGGAAAACAGATACGTGAGGGTTGCGAGCGCATCGTCGATGCCGAAGTCCCCGTCGGCATCCGCATCGCCGCGCACGAAGTGGACCGGACACGAAAGCGGCGAAAACAAGTACACCGCGCCCGATTCGCTGCCGAGGTCATCGTCGAGGATCGCTCCGGCCGCCACGAACGCACCGGAGAAGGCGACCGAGTAGCCGAAGAAGTCCCACTCCGCTCCATCGGATGGAGCGAGGGTCGCGGCCTCGATCCACTCGGCGTCGACGTAGCGAAATATGTAGACGGCACCGGAGTTGTCGCCGGCGTAATCCAGGTTGTAGGCGCCGATCGCGGCGATATCTCCGGATACCGCGACGGAGTTTCCGAATCCGTCCCCGCTCGATGCTCCGGCCGGAGCGAGCTTGACTTCCTCGATCCACTCTCCAAGGACGTAGCGGAATAGATACGCGGACCCTGCGAGCAGTCCGATGTCATCGTCGAAGATCGCGCCCACGGCGATCAGGTCTCCCGCGACAGACACCGCCGAGCCGAACCGATCGTAGGGCGTGCCATCCGAGGCCAGGAGCTTCGCCTCCTCCGTCCACGCGCCGCCATCCCGCCGAAACACGTAGGCCGCTCCCGAATCGGTTCCGTTTTCGATATCCCAGCGTGCCCCGATCACGACGACGTCGCTCGAGATCGCGGCGGAGATGCCGAAGTTGGCGCCCGGCGAGCCATCCGCCGGCATCAGTTTCTCCTCCTCGATCCATTCACCGTTGTCGTAGCAATACACGTACGCGGCGCCGGAGATCGCGCCGTTTTCTTCATCCCAGCCGGCGCCGACTACTACCCGATCAGCCGCGGCGGCGACGGCGATTCCGAAATACTCACCCGCCGCACCATCGCTCGGAAGCAGCCTCGCCTCCTCGACCCATGCAGTTCCGTCGAAGCGAAAGAGATACGCGGAACCGGAATCCATTCCGTCGTCGTCATCGAACCACGCTCCGACTATCGCAACATCGCCGAAGATCGCCACCGAGACGCCGAATCCATCTCCCGCCGTTCCGTCGGATGCGAGGAGCTTCTCCTGCTCCCCCCACTGGCCATCCTCGAATTCGAAGAGGTAGGCGGCGCCTGCATCCTCACCGTTGTCGTCATCTTGCGTGGCACCGGCAATCGCGAAATCGCCGGAAATGGCCAGCGAGTATCCGAGTCGATCGCCCGCCGCGCCGTCCGCAGCGAGGAGCTTGATCTCTTCGTCGAGCACGCAATCAGAACGGCAGCGGTCGGCGGCGGCGATACCGAGAGTCGCAGTAGCGGCAAAGATGCAGAGTTGCAACCCTCTAAGGTGCACACCGCCTCCTCGGTCTTGTTCTGGTAGATGACCCAACGAAAACACGATGATTCTACCATTCATGCCGGGAAGGAACACACGCTGCGGTCCGGGAGCGGCGAACGCGAGCCCGCGGCGTGCGGCGACGGAGCTTCACTTTTCCGCCCACGGCAGGATTTCGACGGAGGGCGGCGGCGGCTTCTCGCCGCGCCGGACGTACTCGCCAAGGAAGCGCGCCGCCTCTTTGAGCTGCCCTTCGACGAGAGCGCGCGCGAAGGGGTTCTTGATGCGCGCCGCTTCTTCGAGAAGCTCCGTGATGCCGCGGTCTTTCGCTTGGAGCGCCGCCACGTCGGCGAGCGCTCTTCTGAAGTCGATCTGCGGCTTCCGGCTCGTTCCGCGCACGGGGATTAGATAGATGTCATCGGCTTCGAGGTGCTTCAGGCGGAACACCTTTGCAAGCGCGGTCGCGGGCAGGGCCAAGGTCTCCGCGTAGGCGAAGTCGGCGAGGTCGACGGACCCCCAGGTCGCGAGGTGGAGCCCGTCATCGATCAGGAGATCGAGGCGGCGCGTGAACGCCGCACGCCCGTCGCGCACCTCGATGACGAGCGGCGAGAACCACGCCGGCATCTCCGCGCGGCTCTCCCGCTTCGCGAGCGCGAGCAGGCTCTCCATCACGACGTCGTTCTCGATGGTGACGCGCCCGATGTCGATCCGCACCTCCGGCGCGTTGAGCGCGCGAAGCGAGAGGTCGCGGAGCGGGAGCGAGAATCCATCCGCGGCGACCTCGAGCCGGATCGGTTTCTCGCCGTGCACCCCCTTCAGGATCGGGCTCAGCTTGGCGAGCAGCTTCGCTCCAAGCTCCTTCGTGGCATCGACCTCCGCCGCGATCGGCTCCGCGATGGTGAGAGTGCCATCCGCGATCTTGCCGCGCAGCTTGCCGCGCGCGTGCGTGGCGGCGAAATCGATCGCCACGGCGCCGGCCATCGCGCCGCCGCCGCCGCCGCCGCCGCCGCTGCCGGTCACGACCTGGAATTCTCCGGTCGCGGTCAGATTCACTTCCGCGCCGAGCAGCGCTTCAGCGAGCGGTTCGCCGCCGATCCAGCCATCGAGCCGCGCCGCCGGCAGCGCCGCCAGGGCGGCGCGCGCGCTCAGCGTGAACGCATCGCGGCGGAGCGCGCCGTTCGCACCGAAGAGATCGCCGATCGTGCCTTGCGCGGCGATGTGCTGTGCCGCGGGGGTCGCGCCGGCGGCGGGCTCTGCGCGTGCGCCGAAGTCGAAGCGGACGGCGCCGCCGGATCCATCCGCGGTCGCGGCGAGCTTCACGTCGTAGAGCAACGCCCGCCGCTTCGGCTCCTTGGTGCGAAGTGCGATGCGCGCGGCCGCGGCCTCGGCGGCGGCGCCACAACGCGCCGGCGAGAACGGCGCGAGCGGAATGCGCAACTCGCGGAGCGTGACGGCGACCGCCGCGGGCTCGTCGAGCGGGATCTCCGCCGCGGCCACGTTCGCGAGGCGCGCGGCCAGCTCTGGCGTGAGCACGATGTCGAAGCGCGCGGGGGCCGCGAGCGCGAGCACGGAGTCGCGGTCGAGGCGGGCGGCGAGCTTCCCGTTCAACCGCTCGCTCACGAGCGTCACATCGAAGTCGACCGGGGCAGAATTCGCGCCGATCGCGCGGCGCGCGCTCGCGTCGATCGCGATCGCCCCCGTCTCGGCGCAGGGCTCGACCGTCGCTTGGAGCGCCGCGGTCACGATCCCCGGCTCGTCTCCGCCCGTCATCGCGTATGCGCGGAGCCCGCGGATCACGACCTCGGAGGCGGCGCCGCCGCCCGCGCGCGCGGCAGGCAGCTCGAAGCGCGCATCGCGAAGCGCCGTCACCTCGAACTTCGCGGCGATGCTCGCGGCTCCCGCGTACGGGAGCGGCACGCGCAGCTCGGAGAGCGTGCACTCGAGCGGCAGCGCGGCGGCGAGTTTCGGTGCGCGCTCCGCGGCCCCTCCCCGCGCAAAGAGCCGCTCCGCGCACTCCGGCGTCAGCGTGAGGAATGCGCGGCAGGGCCCCGACAGCGAGAAGGCGCCTTGGGCATCGTTCCCGCGGAGGCGCGCTTCGAGATTCGGCGTCGTCACGGCGACGTCGACCTCGCGCGCGCCGGGGGTCAGCTTCGCTTTGATCGTGGCGTCGATGTCGCCGCCGAGCAGCTCGGCGAGGAGTCCATCGAGGGCAAGGAGCGCATCGAGCGCGCCCGTCGGAATGTTGCTCGTCGCGGCATCGATCTCTCCGGAAGCGGCGCCGGCAGCGAGGTTACCCGCGGCGTCGAAAGCATCGCGAATCTCGCCCTTGGCCTCGAACGCGCCCGCGAGCGAACCCTGGCGGCTCTGACCCTCGCACTCGAAACGCAGCGGCTCGGCGATGCCCGCGAGCGTCGCTCGGAGTCCGACGCCGGTGAATTCGACTGGATCTACATTCGACGCGGAGATCGCGATCGACGCGTTACGGACTACCGCGCCGAAGGCAAGCGATCGCGGAACGCGAACCGGCTCCTTCGAGCGCTTTCGCTTCTTCCGCTCCCCGGGCGGCGACAGCGCGGCGAGTAGGTTCGACTCCCCCTCATCGTCGAAGACGAGTTCCGCGCGCAGGTCGGAGATTGCGGTCGACCCGAACGCGGCGTTGCCGCGAAAGAGGAGCTGCCAAAGACCGGCGCCGGTGGTCGCTTCGCCGATCTCGACGATTCGCTTCCCGTCCGCAGCGAAGATCGCGATCCCCGTCGCGCGCTGTCCCGCGCCCCAGCGGAGGGCGAGCGACTCGATCGCGACCCTGCCGGCGTTCCCCGAATTGATGACGGAGAGCAGGAACCGCAGCCCCGGTCCGGTCGAAAGGAGCGCGGGCGCCGCCGCCGCCAACACTGCCGCGAGCAGGAAACACGCGGCGAGGAGCCAGGCGGCGAGGCGCCACCGGCGCCGGCGGCGCGGAGACGGAGGCTTCTCGGCGCTTCCCTCGGAAGTGGGAGTCTTTGGCGGCGCGATCAATCCTCCGGGCGCTCTCCGGCGGGTGCCATCTTCACGAGCCGGGGGGCGAAGCGGGCGAGCGGCTCCACGAGGTCGGCCTGCGCCGCCATTACCTTGTCGATGTCTTTGTAGACCATCGGAACTTCGTCGAGTCCGGCCGAGAGCAGCGTCACGCCGCGCTCGTCGAGGTACGGCTTCACGTCTTTCCAGCGGAAGGTATTTCGCGCCTGCGTGCGGCTCATCACGCGCCCCGCGCCGTGCGCCGCGGAATCGAGCGACGCCGCGCTCCCCTTGCCGCTGACGACGTAGGTTGCGCTCGCCATGGAGCCGGGGATGATCCCGAGCACGCCCGCGCCGGCGGGCGTCGCTCCCTTCCGGTGTACGATCAGCTCCTCGCCGTCGTGCGTTTCCTTCCAAGCGAAGTTGTGGTGGTTCTCGAGCGCGCAGAGGACTCGCGCGCCGAGGTTCTTCGCGATGTGCTTGTGGATGCAGGCGTGGTTCGCCGACGCGTAGCGCCCCATCAACTCCATCGCGGCCCAGTACTCCTGCCCCGCCGCCGAACGGAGATCGAGCCAGGCGAGATGCTTGAGGTGCTGCGGCAGCTCGGGGTGGATCCGCATCGCGAGCTTCGAGTAGTGATCCGCGATCGTCGCCCCGGCGCCGCGGCTCCCGCTGTGGCTGAGGAGCGCGAGGTAGCGGCCCTTCGCGATCCCGGTGCGCTCATCTTCCACGTCGATCGCCCCGAATTCCACGAAGTGGTTGCCGCTCCCGCTCGTGCCGAGCTGCGACCACGCCTTGTCCTTCAGGTGACTCGTGAGGCCGGTGACGCTCCAGTCGTCATCCATCACCGCGTGCTCGCGGCGGCGCTCGAAGCTCGCGCCGACGCCGAAGCGCGTCTCCTCTTGGATGGCGCCGGCGAGCAAGTCTCGCCTCCGCTCCAGCGAATCGACCGGGAGATCGAGCACCGTCATCTTCATGCGGCACGCGATGTCCACTCCGACCGCATAGGGAATCACCGCGTTCCGCGTCGCGAGAACGCCGCCGATCGGAAGGCCGTAGCCGACGTGCGCATCCGCCATGAGCGCGCCGCGGACGGAGATGGGGAGCGCGCACGCGTTCTCCATCTGCTGGATCGATTGCGGCTCGAGGTCGGTGCCCCAGCGCCGATACGGCGCCGCCCCCGCGCGCTCGACGTAGCCCGCCTCTGCGCTCTTCGCCTCCTCGACCGCGCGGGCGAACGCGGCGAAATGCTCGTCGTCGCGATACGCCGCGGGGCTCGCCACGGTGCCCGCGAGCGCGGCGCGGATCTGCTCGATCGCGAGCCCGCCCGCGCGCGCATCCCGCACCGCCGCAAGCCCTGCTTCGATCGCGGGCCCCGATGGAATGCCAAGCTGCCGCAGATCCCGTGCCTTCATCGCAACGTCCCGTCGCTCGCCGCCCGCCCGCGCGCCTCGTGGCGCGCCATTCGGCGAGTGTATGCGATCCGGCTTCTCGTCTCGACGCCGATTTTCCGGGGCGAAAGCGGCTTTCTTGCCAGCGAAGCGTCCGGGTAACATGCGGCGTCCCTCGCGCACGGGGCTTTCCAAGAGCGGAAGGAAGTACCATGGTTGCTACGGGCAGGCCGAGCTTTCAGGATGCGGACCTGATCATTCGCCTCTACGAGCTGCGTCGCGAAGCGGTGATGCGGGAATCGCGAAACGCGATCGGCGGCAAGTTCTGGCCGCGCAACTACGAGGAGTTCTTCGCAATCACGAAGCCCGAAGACCCGTTGAACGCCGCGTTCCGGCAGGTCTCCAGCTATTGGGAGATGGTCTACGGCATGGCGCGGCATCAGATCGTGCACCCGGAGTATCTGGTTGAGAACAGCACGGAGGGATTCTTCCTCTTCGCGAAGGTCGCGCCCTATCTCGAGCGCTTCCGGAAGGACACGTCGCCGTACGCGTTCCAGCACGCGGAATGGGTCGTGACGCAGACGGCGGAGGGACGCCGGCGCTTCGAGCTGGTGCAAGCGCGCGTGAAGAAGATGATGGAGGCACGACAAGGAGCCCCCGTCGCTGCGCGAGGCTAAGGATATGCTGCCGCTCGTCGCGCTCCTCGCCGCCGGCGCGGCGGCGATCTACGTGTTTCGATTTCCCGCCGCCGAAAGAGCCGAGGTCGCGCCGCCGGTTGCCGTGCGGCCTGCTGCCGCAACGGATCCCACCCCGCCCCCCGACCCCGCTCCCGCGGCTCCCGCCGCGTCCTTGGACGCCGCGGGCTGGACCGCCTTTCGCGATGCCGAGGGGTCGCGCTCGATCTACGTGAGCAGTTCGCAGGGGGACGATGAGCGGGACGGCCTCGCACCCGAACGCGCGAAGCGCACCATCGCCGCCGGCTACGCGCTCGTTCGCGATGGGCGCGGCGACCGCCTCCTCCTACGACGCGGAGACAGTTGGGATGAAGCGATCGGGCTCATCTCGAAGAGCGGCCGCTCCGCGGAGTCGCCGCAGTTGATCGCATCCTACGGCGAGAGCGGCGACCCACCACTCCTCCGTACCGGCGACCGCTCCGCGGCCTGGCTCTTCAAGGAGAAGGTGCCGCCGGTCGTCCGCCATGTGGCGATCGTAGGCATCGATTTCGCCGCCAGCGCCCGCGATCCGAGCGCGCCGGGGTTCGCTCCGCCGCGAGAGCTTACCGTCGGGCTCTTCGTGCTCCACCGCATCGAGAACCTGCTCGTCGAAGCGTGCCGCTTCTCGTGGTACGGCCAGGGGCTCGCGATCACCGGGGAGGGCGAGGGCCATCGCGATGTGCGGATCCGCCGCTGCGTCGTGATCGACAGCTACGCGGTCGCCGGGCACGCGCAGGGGATGTTCTTCTCCAAGGTCGATGCCCTCCTCCTCGAGGAGAACATCCTCGATCACAACGGCTGGAACGAGAAGGTTGCGGGGGCTGTGCCGAACATCTTTCGCCACGGCATCTATATCTATCAGGACTGCGGGGGTGTCGTCCTGCGCGGCAACATCGTGGCGCGGAGCGCGTCCCATGGCTGCCAAGCGCGCACGGGCGGAACGATCGAGGGAAACCTGTTCGTCGAGAACGCGATCGGGCTCTACTTCACGACGGGGGGCGCCATGAGCGGCAACGTCGTCCTCGATTCGCGCGACATCAGCGCCGGCGAGCCGCGCGGGATCGGCATCGAGCTTCGCGGCATCGGGGAGCGCGGCGCGACGATCTCCGAGAATCTCGTCGCGCGCACGCAGAGCCGCGGGCCGCGCGCGGGGATCCTGCTCGACAGCACGGGCGGCACGAGCATTCGAAACGTCACGCTCGCGCAGAACACCGTCTGCGATGCCGGAGTCGCGGTCGAGATCCAAGGCAGCGACTTCGAAGGGGTGCGCTTCGAGCAGAATCGGTTCGTCCAGCGAGATCGTAGCCTGAAGTCGCTCGTCGTGGCGACGGAGGCTCCGCGCGGCGGAATCCGTTTCGCGGGGAATCGGTATTTCGCCGCCGTGCCGGAGAGCCGATGGTTCGCCGCCGGATCGCGCCGCCTTTCCTTCGCGGAATGGGTGCGGCTCGCCGAGGAAAGCGACGCGGAGAAGGACACGGCGCGCTTCGCGGACGCGGAGCGCACCTTGGCAACCTATCAAGCGTCGCTCGGCCGCGAAAAGACGGTGGCATCATTCTTCGCGGAGATCCGGAAGCAGACGCGCCACAACTGGCGCGCCGAGTACACCGCGGCGAAGGTCAACGCCTACCTCCGCGCCGGCTTCCAACCAGCCGAGCAAGAGCCGAAGTAATCACCCGCCGCGCGTTGCGCCTGGCGTCTCGTCCTGGCGCGCTCCGTGATCACCGCGGCTGTGGCGTTATCCCCCCTGGTGTCTCGCCCGTGCCTGCTCCGTGACTGGCGCAGCTCTCGCGTTAGCCCTGGTGTCGAGGCTCCTGCCTCGACACCGAGCCCCCGCGGCTCTGCCGCATCTCAGTCACACAGGACGGCACGTACCGCATCGTCGCGTCATCGGCGGCAGAGCCGCGGGCTCGCCCGTGTCGCGGCGGAGCCGCGACACGAGGTACGTGTGGCAGCCATCACCCTCTCTGGGACAGACATGAGATTGATGCTCCTGCCTGCCCCGCGAGCACGGCAGCTGCGGCGTTATCCCCCCTGGTGTCTCGCCCCTGCCTGCTCCGCGACTGGCGCAGCTCTCGCGTTAGCCCTGGTGTCGAGGCTCCTGCCTCGACACCGAGCCCCTGCGGCTCTGCCGCATCTCTATGTCACTGGCCGGCACGTACCGCATCGTCGCGTCATCGGCGGCAGAGCCGCGGGCTCGCCCGTGACGAGGCAGGAGCCTCGTCACGAGGCCTGGAAGGAAGGCAGGGTTCGTTTTGGGGCAGAGTCGCTCGCTCTCTTTAGACCGTCGCGGCGAGCGGCGCCGGCATGGGCGCGGACAAGAGCCTGCGCCGCACGATGCGCGCGGCCGCGGCCGCCTGGCCGCCGCCGAGGAGAATGAGCACCTCCTCCGGCCGCGGCGCCGCGGCGCCGGTGAGCGCAAGGCGCAGCTCGAGCAAGCGATCCTCGTCGTCCAGCCGCAGGAACTCCGAGCAATCGGCGGGTAGGCGATCGAGCAGCGTCGCCGCCGCGATCCCTCCCGCGATGTCGATCTCAGCCGCCGCGCCATCCCGCTTCCGGCGCTGGATCACAAGAGCGCCGCCCCGCGTGAGCGCCGCGAGAGCCTCCGGATCGAAGAGCCCCGCCGCGTGCTCCGCGGCCAGGAACACGAGGTAATCCGCCCACGCGGTCACGCGCGAGAAGCGCGGCGCGTTTTTCGGCACTGCCTCCGCGACGCGGAACACGATCCCGTCGGGTAATTCCTCGTTGACGCGCGCGATCAACTCCGCAGGCTCGATCGCTTCCTTGAGCTTCACTTCGAGCATCTCGCCGATGCTCGCCATGCCGAGCCGAAGCGGCGGCCCGTAAGAGATGTGCGGCAGCGGATGGAAGCCCGCCGTGTAGCCGACCTCGAGCCCCGCGCGCCGAAACGCGCGCGGGAACATGCGGACGAGATCGAGGTGCGACGTGAAGCGCGCGCGCCCGAGCTTCGTGAAGACTAAGCGATACGCGTGCACCTCCCACGCGTCCCCGGCCCGCGCCGGGGGGAGCGGGCGCGCACCCTTCCGCACGCCGGCCGCGCGCCGCTTCGCGGCGACTTCGAGCTGCGTCCGCGCCGCGACCTCTGCGACCGTTTCCTCTTCGCGCTCCGGCCCACTCCGGTGCGCATCGAGCCGCCGCAGGAACTCGATCCGCTCCTCGCGCATCTTGCTCATGTCGCACGCGACCCCGCAGTCGAAGCAGATGAGCTTCTTCTGCTCCCCCTCCGCGGCTTCCACGCTCGCATGATGCACCTTCTGCTTGATCACCTTGCCGCACGGAGGCGAGAAGCGCCCTTTCACGGCCTTCCTGTACTCCTTGATCAGGAACTCCCACTCCACGCCGCAGTGGAGGTGGTCCCAAGGGAGGCGCCCATCGACCGGCATCGTCCGGAGGTACTTGAAGCGGTCGATCCCCGCCTCCTCGATCGCCTCCATCCAGAGATCGAAGCGCAGGTGGTCCCCCCACGAGTCGAAGCGGCACCCCTTCCGCCACGCGCTCTCGATCACGTCCCCGAGCGCGCGGTCCCCGCGGCTCAAGATCCCTTCCAAGTGCGACGCCTGGGGCTCGTGCCACTTGAGCTTCAGCCCCGGCACGCGCGTCGCCTCCTTCAGGACCTCGTGCTTCCGCTCGATCTCCGGGATGTCATCCATCGCCGCCCACTGAAACGGCGTGAACGGCTTCGGCACGTGGCTCGACACGGAGACCGTCACCTCCGCGCGCCCGCGCGGCAAGTATCCATGCGCGATGGAGAGCAGCCGCTTCCCCGTCTCGGCGATCCCCGCAACGTCCTCGTCGGTCTCGGTGGGGAGCCCGATCATGAAGTAGAGCTTCATCCCCTTCCAACCGCGTGAAAAAATCCGGTGCGCGCTGATCGCGATGTCATCCTCGGAGATGTTCTTGTTCACGACGTCGCGCATGCGCTGCGTACCCGCCTCGGGCGCGAACGTGAGCGAGGTGTTGCGCACCGACGCGATGTCGTCGAGCAACGCCTCCGAAAGACCGTACGCGCGCAGAGACGAAACCGATACCGACACGTTCTTCCCTTGCAGCTCGCGCACGACCTTGTGGACGAGCGGCTGCACCGCGGAGTAGTCCGCCGTCGACAAGCTCGTGAGCGAGACCTCGTCGTAGCCGCCGCAGCGGACCGAATCGCGCACCACGGCGGCGACCTGCTCCGGGTCGCGCTCCCGCACCGGGCGATAGATCATCCCCGCCTGGCAGAAGCGGCACCCCTCCGTGCAGCCGCGCGCGATCTCGATCGAGGCGCGGTCGAAGACCACCTCGGTGTTCGCGACCGGCGTTTCCGCGGGGAACGGGTAGCGGCTGATGTCCGGGACGTGCGCACGATGCACCTTCGGCGGCACGCCCGCCTCGAGAGGCCCCAGCACCACCTCCAGCTCGGTCGCAGGGTCGCGGCCGGTGCGGTAGAGGGACGGCACGTAGATGCCCGGGAGCGCGCTCAGCCTCCGCAGCCGCTCTCGGCGCGGCACCCTCTCCCGCCTCATCGCGGCCCACGCGGCCACGGTTTCCGCGAAGAACCCCTCCCCGTCGCCGACCAGGAATGCGTCGATGAAGTGCGCCATCGGCTCCGGCTGAAACGCGACAGGCCCGCCCGCCATGATGAGCGGTGCGTCATCCGCGCGCTCCGCGCCGCGAAGCGGGATCCTTCCCAGGTCGAGCATCGTGAGAATGTTCGTGAACGTCAGCTCGTACTGGAGCGAGAAGCCGACGCAGTCGAATTTCTCAAGCGGCCGCCAGCTCTCGAGGCTGACGAGTGGCAGGCCGCGCGCCCGCAGCTCGCTCTCCAGATCCGGCCAGGGCGCGTACACGCGCTCCGCGCACATCCCCTCGATCCCGTTCAGGTGCGAGTACAGGATTTTGTATCCCAGGTGCGACATGCCGATCTCGTAAGTGTCGGGAAACGCGAGCGCGATCGAGACTTCCGCGTCCGGCTTCCGAATCGAGTGCACCTCGCCGCCGATGTAGCGCCCGGGCTTCTCGACGCGGTGCAAGAACGGCAGGTAAGGGTGGCCGGCGAGGGCATCGGCATCGGGGATGCGCCCCAAGTCGGCGCCGGGGGCGGTCCGGTCCGCCTGGCCGCTCCGGAAGCCTTGCTTCCCCATCTGGTCCCAGAGGTTTTCCCCCACCGGGGGTCGTCCACTCATGAGCCGCTCCGCCTTCGCTTCCATACCGCTCTTCGCCCTGACGCGCCGGCCTCGGCGCACAGAGTTACGGCGGATCCTAGCACCCCGGCGCCGCCAGCGTCCATGAGGTCCCCCGCGCGCGGCGGCCGCGACCGCCCGACCCGCGGCGCCTCGGACTACCGGCCGCCGGAAATCACAAGCACTCGCTCGGTTTGGTTGCGATCGATTCGCGGAGCGGTTATCAGCGCGTCATCGTTCGCAGCAACACCCCTGAGCATGATTGGAAAGGCGCTTTTGCCATGTCTCCTCACGCACGCTCGCACATCTTGCCGCGCGCTCTTTTATTCGCCACATCCTCGTGGCTCTGTACTTCCTGCGGCGCGGTCCCCGAGCAAGCGTCAACGGCGCCCGCGGCTGCCCACTCGCCAGCCGCCAAGCCGGTGCGCGTCTCCGGCGTCGTACACGTCGACAAGGCGGTCGCAGGACCAGGGCTTCTCGTCTTCCTTTGGGAAGACTCGATGCAGACCGCGCCCGTGCAAGCCGACGGCACCTTCGCCTTCGATCTCGCGCGTTCGGAACCTTGCGAAGTCAGCTACCAGTCGACGGGCGGCGAGAAGCTCTATCCGCGCAAGAAATTCGAGCCGACTCCCAACCGCAGCGACCTCCACTTCGAGACGCTCATCTTCCGCGGCGTCGTCGTCGGGCCCGACGGCAAGCCGACTCGCCTCCGCCGCGGCATCCTCTGCGGGCCGGAGACGGTCCGGTTCATCACGGGCGGCGATGGCCGCGTCGAGCTTTCCGAGTTGGACCCCGGTACCTACACGTGGAAGTTCAAGATCCCGCCGCGCGGATACTACCCGCCATCGACTGCGTTCGTGGCAGGGGCTGCCGCGGAGGAAGTGTGCAAGGTGCAGCCGGGAACGCCGCTCGAAATCGTGCAGACGGGGAAAATCCGCGCGCCGGTCCTCCGCGCCTTCTACTTCGTCGAGGACTTCACGAGGCGCGAGTTGACGATCTCGAGCGGCCTCCGTTTGGACACCGACCGCATCGGCGTGATCTGGCCCGTCGACGCCACGACCGGAATCATCGAGACCGACGCGGCCTGCGCGTACTTCTCGGTGCACCCGGGCGCGAAGCAAATCAATATCCAGCTCGTCGAGTCAGGAACCCTCGAAGTGGCCCTCTTCGATCGCGCCGGGAAGCCGCTCCAGCACCATGCCTACCGCCTCACGAGAACGGACGGCGCCAAGGGCGCCCCGTTCGTCCCTCCCCTCGCCACGGGCGAATTCGGCCGCGGCGCCGCCCAGGTCCCGGCAGGCACTTACCGCGTCGATGTTACATTCCCCGACCGCACCCGCGCCTCGAAGCCCATCACCCTCCCCCGCGGCGGCTTCGAGACCCTCGAAATTCGCGAAATCGAGCCATGATGGGGAGGCCTTCTGCCTCGCCAGCAGGAGTTCCTCGGCAATCCGGCGAAATTCCATCGCTCGTCGTGCTTGCAAGTAATTGAGCTGCAACAACTTACCACCACCAAAAAATTCGCCGAATCACCAGCCACGGCGAGCGGCTCTTCCTCAATGGGGGAAAATGCCTCTAAGGGAAGGAAGGTTTCCATGGTCACCCGTCGCCGTCGCTCGCCGCTCGCCGCTCCCACCCTCGACTCACGTCGTCCTGCCGAAGCGGCAGCACGAGTTCTGCGTCAAATTCGCCGCCGACGCTTCGCTCGCGAGCGGTTGCCAGATCAGCCTGAGCTGCATTTTTCGCGCCCTGACCCAGGTACTGGCGGACCGCCGCGGCCCACTAATCGTGCAGTTTCGACTCGCCGCCCCGCTTCGCAGGCCGAAGAACGGCGACAAGCAGGCTGAAGAACTCTTCGACGCCAAGATTGACCGCACCATGGCCGCAGGCATCATCGACTCCCGTAAGCCCCAGCGCCGGAGTCCGGCGACATCACG
>JAKEFC010000112.1 GCA_022616235.1 Planctomycetota bacterium | reverse complement strand
GCTTGGATCACTTCCTTGGCGATCGCGAGGTACTGGCTCGTGCGCTCCGCGGCAAGCAACGCGAAAAGTTCCTTCAGCTCCACCATGCCGTTCCGGCTCGCGACGTAGACGCGCCCTTCCCGGACGCCGCCCGTGCCCTTGCCTCCGCCCGCGCCGGTGAAGATCGGATCCGCCGGCGCGATGCGCAGGTTGCGGGTCGCGCGGCGAAGGAAGAGGAGCGCGAAGGAGGTCGAGACGATGTCGTGTTCGAGATCCTTGCCGCTCGCCGCACTCCCCCACGCGCCATCGTTTCTTTGCGCGGCGAGCAGTTCCACCGCCTGCACTCGATACCAGTCGATGCCGCCAAAGGTCGCGATGCCGCCGAGGTCCATCGCCTTCTCGAAGGAGTAGAGGTCGTAGTAATAGTTGTTGAAGATGCTGCCGAAGACGACGGGCGCCAGCGTGTGGAAGCTCGACTTGAGCGCGATCACGCCGCCGGCGATGAGAGAGTCGACTTCCGCGCGCCGCTTCTCGGGCAGCTCCTTGGCGCGCGCGAGCGCTTCCCGCGCGATCATGAGCGACGAAGTCGCCGCCGCCGTCATGCTGAAGCTCGCGAAGACGAACTCGCGCTCGGAGGATGCACCCCACGTCGGCTTGTATTGCCATTCTCGCGGCGCCCCGCGGAGCTGGAATCCGCCCTGTCTCAACTCGATCGGCCCCGTGCCGGCGACGCCCGTCTTCCCCTCGACGAGCGGCCCGGGTGCGAGCCCGGAGTCCGTCCACCAACCGCCACCGCCGCAGTGGAGATCCACTTCGCCATCGAGGCGCCGCGCGCCGTTCTTCTCGAACGCGAAGCAGATCTCCTCGAAGACCGCGTCCGGAATGCGCACCTCGTTCCGCACGCCGACTTGCAATCCGAGCACGGCGAATTGCGTGTTCGAGAAATCGACCCATTCGAGCGGCTTCCCCTTGCCGATCGGAGTGTATCCCCACACGCCGCGCCCGACGCTGCGAGCTTGCACGAGCCAATCGATCAGGTGCTCGAGGCGCGCGCGCGCGCTGCCGCCGGACTTGCCGCCGCCGACCCCCGTGCGCCCGCCGGTGCCTGCTTCTTCGCCGCGCCCCGCGGCGCGGAGATACGCGTCGAGGGCCATGGCATACACGGCGACGGAGTAGACGCGATCGAGCGGCAACCGCTCCATCTGCGCGAAGAGCTGTTTCATGAGCGGCGCGGAAGCCGGTACCCCCGCTTCGAGCAGCGCGTAGGCGGGGAGCGCGCGAATCCCGAGCGGATAGCTCGAGGTGAAGTGCATCTTGCCGAACTTCTGGTCCTGCACCGCACCGTGCAGGAACGAGACGCCGCGATCGATCGCTTCCTTGACGCGCGCTTCGAAGACCGCATCGGACTCCGAGGTCGCCGCCGCGGCATCGGGATCGCATCGGAGCAGCGCGGCGCCGAGCGCGATCGCGAGCAAGAAACATCGCGAGCGGAGCGCGCGTGGGGGTCCGAGCGCGATCACTTTTCCTCCACTTCGCCGGGCGCCGCGACATCGCGGAGGAGCGGATGGAATTCGCGCGCGGGTTGGGTGCGGCGCTCCACGGCTCCGCGCGTGATCTCGGGTCCCCAGCGGACGCGCGCCGTCTCCGTCTCGCCGGCCGCGTCCTGCCCCCAGAGCCAGAGGTCGAACGCCGCAATCGGATGCGAGAGCGCCATGAGATCGAGCGCCGCGTTGAAATCGCGCCAGATCTCATCTTGTGCGCCGCGCGTCGCGCCGCAGCCCAACGAGACCCACACGCTGATCGCCGTGTCGGGATCGGCGGCGAGGAGCGCGTTCGCGAGGCGTAGCGTGCGCGCCGCGGGAGATTCTCCCACGAGCGCCGACGCGCCGCCGCCCGCGATCCGCGGCGCGTGCTCGCGAAGCGAGAAATCGGCGGCGGCCGCGGGCCGGCGGGCGGGAGCGGCCGTCAGGATGCGCGCGCGCAGCCATGCGCGATCGGTGTCCGAGCCGACCCACGCGAGCGGATCGCCGGTCTCATCCGCGAGCCTGCGGAGCGCCGGAAGGAGCGTGCCATCGGCGAGGAGCGCGCGGGCGGCCGCGCCGGAGGCTGCGCCCGGTGTGGCAGTTTTTGCGGCCGCCGGCAGGAGCGCCGGGTGGCAGACGACGGCGCGCTCCACGTTGGCGGGGGAAGCCGCCAGGGCGCGGGCGATCTCTGCGAGCGACGCGGTGTCCGAGCGGTAGGTCTCGACCACCGCGCGATCGAACTTGGCCCAAAGGAGCGGCATCCGCTCCGGAGCGCGGAAAAGCTCGCGCACCGAGAAGTCGCAGAAGACCTCCACGCGGATGGCGCCGCGGGGAGCTTCGTCCGCGGCGCCGGCGCGACTATTCGCGCGCGCGACCGCGAACGCGAGGGGAACTGCCGCGAGCGCCAGCGCGAGCGCGGTCGAAACGACGAGTTGCACGCCGCAGCTCCTCCTAGCCATCGCGCCCCCACTCTTCCGCGAGCAGGCACTCTTCGACGAAGAGGCGATAGTCGAGCGTCCCGCCCGCGATGCGCTCGGCGATGGCCGCGCACGCTTCCGCATCGAGATCGCGGCCGAGGATCCACTTCCCGAAACCCGCGACCCAGTCCAGTACGGCGGCGTGCTCGTGCGGCCTGAGCGGAACGCGAGGAGCGCGAGCGAGGAAACTCACGAGCGGCTCGCGTAGCGCATGCCAGCCAAGCTCCGAGGCGGCCAATTCGTAGAAACACTCGTCTTCGTGCGGCGCCGGCGCGCGGTTCCAGAGCGCACACCAAGTGCTGCGGAGCAGGACATCCGCCGGGAGCGTCCTCGGCGGATCGTTCAACGACTCGAAGAACCACGCATCGTAGCGGTCATCGCTGCCGTCCTCCGCGGGGAGCGGCGGCCGCGAGAATGTACGCGCGCCCGCAGCGCCGGGGCCCGCGTCGCCGAACTTGGCGGCGAGCGCGATGACTTGCCGGCGCCACGCGGCGGGCTCCGCGGCGAGGACACCGCCTTCGAGCGCCCCCGCGAGCGAGAAGCCCCCTTCCGAATCGTAGCCGGCCGCGGCGCGCAGCGTCGCGCGCGCGCGCTGCTCCCAGTGCTCGGGCGTCCGCCGTGCGGCGGCGAGCCACTCGCGGGGCCCGGTCTCGAGCGCCGGAAGCAGCTCGGCGAGCGCCGGCGCGCGGCCGTAGAGAGCGAGCCACGCGCGCCGCGCGCGGCGGAGCGAGTCGCCGGGGACGCGCGCAAGCTCCTCGTAGCGGGGTGGCGGCCCGTCGGGACCGAGCAACCGCCCCGGCGCGCGATAGAGCCAATCGATCGCCGCGGCTTCCTCGCCAGCGAGAGCGATGTCCATCTCTAGATCGTGCGGCTTCACCGTGCCGAACGCGCCGAGCGCGTACGCCGCCGCGGCGCCGCCACCGGCGTCCCCGCCGCCTTTCGCGTTGAGCGTGGCGCGCGCGCGCACCGCGATCAGGTTGCGCTCCCACCTGCCGAATTGAGGCACAGCCGCTTCACCCACTGCCGTCGCGCGGAAGTCGACGATCGCGGCCGCGCGATGGCAGCCGCCCGCCGCGCAGGATTCGTCGAGCGTGCGCGCGAGCGGACCCCACGCCGCGCGGCGGTCGTCGGGGAGCGCCCGCGCGCTCCGGAGCGCCGCGGTCGCGTCGCTGCTGCCTGCCGGCGCGGCGGGGGTCGGCTCCACTACGGCGACCGGCGCTTTCGTGCGCGTCGCGGCGGCAAGCTCCGCATCGCCGCGCTCCGCGGCGGGC
>JAKEFC010000111.1 GCA_022616235.1 Planctomycetota bacterium | reverse complement strand
GCAGCGATCGACGCGCGGACGCAGCGCCTCGGATCCGCCCGTGTCGACGCAGAGCCTCGACACGAGTACTCGATGGCAGGCAGAGCGCTCTCTGGGACAAACACGGGAGTGTGGAAAAACGTGGCAGACCGACTGGTTGGCGCTTGCGTGCGTTAGTGCTTCGCGCCGCTCTCGTCGCCGACGGCGAATGAGGTGCCGCAGCCGCACTGGCCGCTCGCGTTCGGATTCTGGAAGACGAAGCCGCGGCCCATGAGGCTTTCCTTGAAGTCGACGGTCATGCCGTGGAGGAGCAGGTAGGACTTCGGGTCCATGTAGACCATCACGCCGCTCACCTCGAAGGACTTGTCGCCAGACTTTGGTTCTTGCACGAAGTCCATGCCGTACGACATGCCCGCGCAGCCGCCTGCTTGCACGAATAGTCGTAGCGCGGTATTGGACGGCAGCTTCTGGTCGGCCATGATCCGCTGGATTTCGCGGCTCGCCGCCGGGGTCACTTGAATCATTCTCGACTCCTTTGCGCAGATCCGTCGCGGCCGGATCTCAAGCTCGGTAGGCACCGCGAAGTTTGCAAAGCCGCGTGCAGTACCTCCTTCATCAGTGTAGTACATCGGCCGTCTTTCCCCAAGATCGCGTCTTGCCATCCGCCGCGCCGGCGGAGCGAGGCGGCGAAAGGCGGGCCCGTCGCTGCACGCGCGGCGGCGAAGGAGCATCGATGGCGGCGGTGATCAGGGCTCTCCGGCGGCGGCTGCTCGCGCTCGCGGCGCGCGTCGCCATCGCTTGCGCGTCGCGGCTGCCGCGCTCCTTGGCGCTCGCCATCGGGAGCGCGGCCGGCAGCGCGGCGCACCCGCTGCTCCGGCGCTATCGGAAGCTCGCGGAGCGCCAGTTGGAGGAGGCGCTGGGAGCGGAGCTGGACCGGCGCGCGCGGCGGCGAGCGGTGCGGGCAATGTTCCGGCACTTCGGGAGCACCGCATTCGACACGGCCGTGATGTGTCGCTGGGGCGCGGAGCGTATCCGCCGCGAGATCCCCATCGAGGGGTGGACCGAGGCGGCGCGCCTCTACGATTCCGTGCTCGCGGAAGGAAAGGGACTGATCGCGCTCACGGGCCACCTCGGCAACTGGGAGCTGGTTGCGTGCCTCGGAGCCTCGGAATGGCCGGGCCGCGTTGAGTGCATCGCCCGGCGCTACGAATTCGCGGGATACAACCGGATCGTGGAGCGCATTCGCGAGCGTTTCGGTGCGAAGGTCATCTACCAGGATGATTCGGCGCGCGTCGCGATCCGCGTGCTCCGGCGTAACGGCCTGCTCGGCATTCTCCCCGATCAGGACTTGAAGCGGATCGCCGGGCTGTTCGTGGATTTCTTCGGGCGGCCTGCCTACACCCCTTCCGCGCCCGCGAATTTCTGTCTGAGGTTCGGGAGTCCCATCGTCCCGCTCTTCATCGTGAGGGCAGGGAGAGGCTACAAGGTCATCACCGCAAAGCCGATACGCGCGGAAGATGCGGCGGGGTACGCGGATCCCATCGCCGAACTCACGCGGCGCTGGAGCGCTGCGCTCGAGAGCACGATCCGGCTCTTTCCGGAGCAGTGGGTCTGGATGCACAGGCGCTGGCACACGACACCGGAGATCCTCGCGCGCCGCGCGCTCGTGGCGCAAGGCGGAGCAGCCGCCGGCAGCGAAGCGTGATCCGAAGAGCCTGATTCGAGCCGATGCGACCCGCGACCGGCGGGGCACTACTTCCGAATCAACACGATCTCGTCGATGTATACCGTCACGTTGCGGCGGCCGATGAAGCGCACGCGGAAGTCCTCGACGTTCTTCCAATCCACCTGCCCATAGGTCTGGAAATCCTTGAAGGGGATCTCCACTCGTTTCGCCCCCTTGTGCCCCGGAAGATCGCGCACGAAGACGTTCTCCGTGATCTTGCCGGTATCGGTCTTGCTCTCGCCGCCGGCGCGAAACATCGCTTGATACGACACGTCGGTGCCCTCGAATTCCATCCAGAACGCCACCGACTTGAACGCCGTCAAGTCCTTCGGCAGTTCCTTGATCTTCAACTCCGCCGGGTCGGAGATGATCTGCCACTTGAGCGCGTGCTTGCCTTCGTGCACCCGCTTCGCATCGGCAACGAAGGTCTTGCCTTGCGCTTCGCTGAAGCGTTTGCTCGGCCGCTCGAAGTCCTCGAGCACGAAGTACACCTCCTTGCGCAAGCGCTCGATGAATTCGCGATAGCGGCCGCCGATCGGCGTCTTTTCGTACTTCGGATAGTCGCTTTCGGCGGCTCGCAGCGCGCCTTCGCGCGCGCCGCTGTCCTGCGCCTTCCGCTCGAGTCCCTCCAACTCGTGCGCGCCCAGGGCGGCCGCGATCCACAGGTCGACCATCGCCTTCGCATCCTTGCCGTCCGCGTGCGAACGCGACTTCTTGAAGTGCTGGTGCGCTTCCGCGTACTTCTTCGCTTCGTAAGCGGAGTGACCTTGCTCGAATTCCGCTCTGCCCTCCGGCTTCGCCCATGCGATTTCGTCGGCAGGCGCGGGCTTCTTCGGCTCCTCGCCTTGCGGCAGCCAACAAAGTGCTAGGCAGATCGTGAGCGCGAAGCGCATGGGTCCTCCTATGCGACGAGGATCGGGATCGGTTGTCGGCGAACCCTTTGTCGTTCGTGTTGCGTGTTGTCGTTCGTGGCCGGCCTGCATTCTAGTTTCGACGGGAAGGCGGCGGCAACGCGATGTGCCTTGCGCCAGGGCTCCCCGACCGGGGTTCGTCGCAGGGTCCGTTTCCCTGGCCGGAATGATATGCTAGCTCTCGAAGAGGAGCGCAATCCTCTTCGTCCTACGTTGACGAGCGCGCCGGGCCGGAGGGCAGAGTAGGGCGCGGAAGGAGGCTACGACGTGAATTCCAAGAAGGACGAGTGGCTCTCGGCGCTCCGGCGCGAGATTCTCGAAGTGGCCCCCGCCGAAGTGGCGCGTGGCCACGCCGCGAAGGAGTTCACTCTTCTCGACGTGCGGGAGTCGGATGAGTTCCGCGCGGCGCGCGTCCGCGGCGCGCTGCACCTGCCGCGCGGCTTCCTCGAGTTACGCGCGGAGCAGCTCCTCGCGGACCGCGAGCAGCCGATCGTTTGCTACTGCGCCGGCGGCGTACGCTCGCTCTTCGCCGCGGACACCTTGCGCCGCATGGGTTACCGCGACGTGCGGTCGATGTCCGGTGGCTTCGCCGCTTGGAAGAACGCGGGCCTCGCGATCGAGGAGCCGCGCCTTCTCGCCGATGCCGAGCGCCGCCGTTACGCGCGCCACATTACGATTCCAGAGGTCGGCGAAGCGGGTCAGGGCGCGCTGCTCGCCGCGCGCGTGCTCTTGGTCGGAGCGGGAGGCCTCGGCTCGCCCGCCGCGCTCTACCTCGCCGCGGCCGGAGTCGGCACGCTCGGGGTCGTCGACTTCGACGTCGTGGAAGAGTCGAATTTGCAGCGCCAAGTGCTCCACACGACCGACCGCATCGGGACCCCGAAGGTCGAGTCCGCGCGGCGCACGCTCTCGGCGCTCAATCCCGGCACCAAGATCGAGACGCACGACCTGCGACTTACGCACGAAAACGCCCGCGAGTTGTTTCGCGAATATCAGATCGTCGTCGACGGCAGCGACAACTTCGACACGCGTTACCTCGTGAACGACGTCTGCATCGAGCTTGGAATCCCCAACGTACACGGCGCGGTGTTCCGTTTCGATGGGCAAGTGACGGTCTTCTGGCCGGGGAAGGGCCCGTGCTACCGCTGCCTCTACGCGGCGCCGCCGCCCCCCGAATTGGCGCCTACGTGAGCGGAGGCCGGCGTCCTGGGCGTGCTCCCGGGGGTGATCGGACTCTTGCAGGCGGTGGAGGTGATCAAGATCATCCTCGGCAAGGGGCGTCCGCTCGTCGGGCGCTTGCTCTTGTACGACGCGCTGGGGACGACCTTTAGGGAGTTGAAGATACCGCGCGATCCGAGCTGCGCGCTCTGCGGCGTGCACGACGGCGCGCAAACATCGGTGGCGCGCGGCTAGCGTCACGCATGGAGTGCTGCGGCTCGACGCAGCCTCTCGTTACGAGGCTCTGCCTCGTAACGGGCGGACCCGAGGCTCTGCCTCCGATGGCGTGACAATGCGGTACGTGCCGGCCCGTGTTGCAGAGAAGCGGCAGAGCCGCGGAGGCTCGGTGTCGAGGCGGGAGCCTCGACACCAGGAGGAGTAATTGACTCATCGCTGCGCATGATTGCGGGGAATGGCGGTGCCTGGCCACCGCAGTCCAAGACCGCGCTTCGCGCGGTAATTGCGTTGGCGCAGAAGAAGCGCGCCCCGCGCTTCTTCTGCGCCAACCAAGCTAGTCACGACCTTCGTCCTACTTGTCCTTCTTACCCTCGCCCGCGCCCATCGACTCGCCCTTCTTGTCGGGGGCTCGCGGCGCGCCAACCTTCGCTTCATACTCCTCGGGCGAGATCGAGCCGTTGCCATCGCTGTCGATGCCAGGGATGGTCATTAGCGCGCCTGCTTCCTCCTTGGAGAGCTTGCCGTCGCCGTCTTTGTCCAGCTTCGCGAACGGCATTGCGCCGGCGCGCCCCATCCCCTCGCCGCGTGGGCGTTCCCGCCCCTCGCCGGCGCGCTTCTGCGCTTTCGTGAACTCTTCGAGCGTAAACGCGCCGTCGCCATCGGCATCGAGCCCGGGAATCCGCTCGAATGCGGTGGGCGCCTCTTCCTTGGTGACCTTGCCGTCCGCGTTCCGATCCATCTGCTTGAACTGAATCTCGAAGTTGCCGGCCATTCCGCCGCCTTCGCGATCCTTGCGCATCTTGTCGCGAAAGGCCTTGCCGAACTCATCGCGAGAGACCGCGCCGTCTTTGTCGGCGTCGGCTCCGGGATACTCCGCATCGATGTTCGGAGCTTCTTCCTTGGAGATCTTGCCGTCCCCGTTCTTGTCTAGCCCCGCGAATTGCTGGCCGCCGGGCTGGCGCGACTGGTTCCACTTGGCCAATTCTTCGAGCGTGACCGAGCCATCGCCGTTGCCGTCTGCGCTGCCCGAACGCCCATCCGCGAACAGGTTCGGCGCTTCTTCCTTCGTGACCTTGCCGTCCTTGTCCTTGTCGTACCGCGCAAACTGATCCTGGGCTTGTTCCGCCGGTGTCTTGGGTTGGCGCCTTTCCCGCGGCGCGGACTCTCCCGGCGCTTCCCGCTGGCGAGGTGCCGTTCTCTCGGTGACGTACTCCTCTTGTTCGATGGAGCCATCGCCGTTCTTGTCGAAGCGCGCCAAGCGCTCCCACTTGTCGCCCATCTCGTCCTTGCCGAGCTTGCCGTCGCCGTTTTTGTCATCTTTCAGCATCGTCTCTTTGAAATACTTGGAGATGCGCTCGCGAAAATCCTTGGCGCGCTCCTCCGGCGATTTCTGATCCTTCTTCTCGCCGTCGCCATCCCGCTCCGGGGCGGCCGGAGGCTTCTTCTCGGGCGGGTCTTGCGCCCCCAGTTCGCTCCAGCCGGCAAGCGCCAGCGCCGCGCCGGCGACGAGGATCCACTGCCAAGATCGAGCGCGCCCCGCCACCCGTTGGCGCCAAGCGCTGAAACGTAGCATGGTCATGTAAGCTCCTGATTCACGTTGGGTCCGAGTTCGAAAAATGCGGGATGAGCCCCTGGACCGTGCCCAGGCCGCGCGCAGCCTATGGGCCGCACCGGATGCCCAGCGCGCGGGGCCGCAATTGTAACCTGGAGGGAATTGCCTGCGACCCCTATCCGGCGGCGCCTGCAACCGTAAGTTCCTCGGTTTCTAGGAGCAATTCCCGCACCGCGCGAGCCACCTGGGCCGGCGAGATCAACTGCATGCACACCGCGTGCTCGCACGCACGTAAATTGCAGGGAGAGCAAGGGATAGAAGCACGGACGACGCGCCCGGCGCGGCCGTACGGCGCGTAGATTCGAGGATCCTTCGGCCCATAGAGTCCGACCGTCGGGATCCCCGCCGCCGCCGCGAGGTGCAAGATTCCGGTATCCGCGGCGACCGCGAGGCGTACTCCGCGGAGGAGATCGAGCAGTGCTCCGCTCCCCTCCCCGATCGGCGCGAGCTTGGCAGAGCCGCCACAGGCTGCGACCAGCTCGAGTGCCGCTTCGCGCTCCCCCGGTCCCCAGCTCACCCAGACTTCGCGGCCGCATCCCGCAAGCTCGCGCGCCAGCGCCGCATACGCGCCGCGGGGCCAAGACTTGAAGCTGCCGGAACGGCTGACGAAAGGATGCAGGAGAATCGCCCCATGCATCGGCAACCGCCAAGAACCCGGGAGAGAAGGTGTCGGATCCGCTCCGCTCCAACCCAGCGAACGAACGAGGTGAAGGTGCTTTCGGGCTCTCAAGACGCGGCCCGACGGTACCGGCGGCGTATTCGCAAAGACGTCGCCGCGCTCCTTCACCTCGCTCGCGTGGTGCGTGAAGCGCGGCCCGCTCCGCGCGAAGCAGTGAACCAGAGAGGAGCGTAGATTCCCCTGAAAGTCCACGGTGAATCGATAACGCTCGCGGCGCAGCTCGCGAACGAAGCGGCAGAACTCCGCGGCAATCCTTGGCCAACGCGGGAGGCTGCGCGCGTCGCGCTCCCACTCGCGCCGAGGAAGTCGGAGCACGCGGGCAAGCAAGCGGTGTCCTTCGAGCGGCAAGCAACCAAGGGATTCGGTGACCCAGTCGAAGGTCGCGCGCGGCCACAATTCGTGGAGCGCTTCGAGAGCGGGAAGGCAGTTCACGACATCGCCGAGCGCGCTCAGGCGAATGATGAGGACCCGCTCCGGCTCGCCGTTGATCTCTATTCGGTGCCGTTGCACCCTGGCTAGAATGCGTCCCCTTCGCGGGTGGTGCAATACGTCCAGGCGATCGAAGGAGCGCGCGCGGTGAGCCGCATTCTCGGCATCGAGTTCCGTGGCTCGCAGGCGACCCTCACCTGCGTCACTCGGCGCGGGCACGTCGAATACGCCCTCAGCGAGCCGCTCGCGACCCATGCCGCGCATTGGTGGCTCGTGCACCCGGAAGAGCGATTCCGCACCTTCGCCGGACTCGTCGATCGCGCCCGCGGCGAAGGTGGGCTGGGCGGCGGCGAGATCGCGGCCGTTGGCCTTTGCGCCGACCCGGGGCTCGTCTTTCTCGACCGCGACCTCGCCGTCATTCCGCCGCGCTCTCTGCCGCGCCCGGTTCCGGAGCATGAAGCGGACGCCCCCGCGCATCTCCGAGCGGCGCTCGCTGCGGTGATCGCGCACGACGCGCGCTTCCGCGAGCAGCTCGGCGCCGTGCTGAGCACAGTCGACTTTCTCCGCTATCGGTTGACCGGAGCGCTCGCCTCGCACGCGAGCTTCGCGTGGGTGGCCGGACTAGCCGGAGCCCTCGCCCCATTGGTGTGGAACATGTCCGCCGCCCGCGAAATCGGACTCTCGCCAGCCGTGTTGCCTCCGCTCTTCACCGCGGAGTGCCGCGTCGGGACGATCAGCGATGAAATGATGCGGCGCTTGGGGATACCCCGCGGCGTGTGGGTGAACGCGGGGAGCGACCCGCTCTCCGCTCGTTTCTTGGTCGCGGCGGAGCCGCGCGCCGGCAGCAAACTCGCCTGGCTCGGCGATGGCAGCGGCGGCGCCGCCGGCGGCGATGATGCGGCGCTCGCCCCGCCGCAGCGCTGGAGCGTCGTCGCCAACCCCACGAGCGCGGCCGCGCTGCCGACTCCGCTCCCGGGCATCTGGTTCGAGCCGGAAACGCAGGCGCTCGGCGCCGGATCGGAGGACGTGATCGACGCCGCCGCCGATGATGCGATCGAGCGTTGGATCGGCCGCCATGGCGCTGCCGGGATCGCTTTCGATGCGGGGGGTGCGTCGGCGGGAGCGGCGATTCAAGCCGGACTCGGCGCCGGCTGGTGGAAGGATCTGCGCGCGCTTTGGCGCAAGCATCGCGCGCCGCTCGACGTCGCGGAGTGGCGCGCTCGGCGCGGCATTTCGCATCCGTGCAGCCCCGGCGCGCACGGCGCGAGTTGACGGAGCCTTCGTTTGCCGCCCGCCGGCAAAGGCCGCTTCCAGGGCGCGCTGCTCGGCGGCGCCATCGGCGATGCGCTCGGCTTTCCGTTCGAGGGCTGCTCTCGAAACTACCTGCGGGCGCTCGGGCGTCCGCTCGTCGAGCGTTTCGAGCGGCACCGTTCCGGGTTCTTTCCCGCCGGGCAGTACTCCGACGATACGCAGATGACGCTCGCGACGGTGGAGGCGATCCTCGACCGCGGCGCGGTCGATGGCGCGGCGATCGCCGCCAACTTCATGGCGCTCTGGCGAGAGAATCGCATCATCGGCCGCAGCGCCGCTTGCGATGAAGCGGTCCAGCGCCTGCTTTCCGGCGCCGCCACTTGGCGCGACGCGGGAGCCGCCGAAGGGCGCGCCGGCAACGGCGCCGCAATGCGTGCCGCGCCGATCGGGCTCTGGGACTGGGACGATGCTCGGCAGCTCGTCGAGGACATCGCCGTCGCGAGCCGCATTACCCACCGCGACCGCCGCGCCGTCGCCGGTGCCGCGGCGGTGGCCGCTGCCGTCGCCTACAACGCCTGCAAGGAGGAATTGATTCTCGATGAATTCCTCGCGGCCATGGCGGGAGCGGTGCGCCCCTTCGATCCCGGGTTCGTCGCGTATCTGAACGAAATG
Source organism: Planctomycetota bacterium (assembly GCA_022616235.1). Taxonomy (GTDB): domain Bacteria; phylum Planctomycetota; class UBA8108; order UBA1146; family JAKEFC01; genus JAKEFC01. Next base: position 8,901 of record JAKEFC010000111.1, on the reverse strand, counting down.
CCGCGCTTCTTGTCGAGGCGCGAAGAGGAGGCGCTCGCGATCTTCGGCGGGCTCGGCCTCGCGAGCCCTTATCGGGAGAGCACGGAGGGCATCACGCCGTTCGTCGTGCCCACGGTTCTCGCCGCGCTCTACTATTTCCTGCGCAGCCCCTCGGACTTTCAGCGCACCGTGCAAGGCGCGCTCAGCGCCGGCGGCGACGTGGACACGGTCGGCGCCATCGCGGGGGCGCTGAGCGGCGCCTTGAACGGAGTGGAGGAGATCCCGCTGGAGCTTACGAACGGAGTCGTGAATCGGGCGCGCATACTGAAGCTGGGGGAGCGGCTCTACACGATGAGCCTTGCCAAATAGCCGTTCAGAGCGCGAGGCTGCTGCCGGCGAGTCCCGATAACATCTGCGCCGAAGCGTGCCGCCGCCGCTCCGCGCCGGCGCCGGCACGAGCGCGGCGAGCCAGCGCGCAGCCAGGTACAGCCGGCGGCCGTCCGCATCCGATCATCTGAATTGCCGCGTCGCGTTGGAAGCGGCTTCGCGCAGAGGGGCTCTCGCGCCACCCGAGGTGGAGAATCGCATGAGTTCCGAGACGCGCATGTTCGGAGACGCCGCCCTCGAGAAGGGCTACGTCACGACGGCCCAACTCTATCAGGCTCTTTCCGTGCAAGCGCGCCGCGAGGCCGAGAACCTCCCTCACAGGTTCCTCGGCGAGATACTGATCGAGCTTGGCTATATGACCGAACGCCAAGTGCTCGATCTCTTGAACGCGATGCATCACGAAGAACCCGACACCGTACACGAGTAGCTCTCTCCGCTCCGCGCCGCGCGAAAAGCGGGATTTCGCGGTCGACACGAGGGCGGCCTTCGGTTCTCTTGGCGGATTCAGCGATGATCGTGCGCGCGTGAGGAGCTCAGTGCTCCGCGGCGGGGCGCGCGGAATGGCGCGGCGCGCGGCGGCGCGCCCAGAGTGCGCGGCGAGAGGGAATTACGAGTGCGTCGGGAGCCAACGCCGAAACTGCTGCCGCTGCCGGTGCCGTTCCTCGCGGGCGCGGAATTCCTCTATCGCGCGGGAGTGCGCGCCGCGGCGGCGCTCGCCGCGCGGCGCTTCCGCGCGGGCGTGTGGCCGAAGCACCTCCCGCGCCCCGTGCTTTCCGTGGGGAATATCGTAGCAGGGGGCGCGGGGAAGACGCCGCTCGTCGAAGCGATCGCCCGCGAATGGCTCCGCCGCGGCGGACGCCCAGCGATCCTGAGTCGCGGCTACCGGCGCGGCGATTACGGCAACGATGAGCTGCTCATGCTGGCGCGGCGCTTGCCCGGCGTTCCGCACGAGCAGAACCCCGATCGCCATCGCGGCGGTCTCCGACTACTCGAGCGCCATCCCGAGATCGACCTCTTCATTCTCGATGACGGCTTTCAACACCGCGCGCTCTTCCGGGACCTCGACCTCGTCGTCTTGGACGCGACGCGTCCTTTCGACTTCGGCCACTGCCTGCCGCGCGGACTCTTGCGCGAACCGTGGCAAGCCCTTGCGCGCGCGGGCTTCTTCGTCATTACGCGCAGCGAGGGCGTGTCCAAGCACAAGCTGGCGATCCTCGGCGCCTTCTTGCGCGAACGCTTCCCGAAAACGCCGATCTCCTCCGCCCGCGCGATTCTCGAAGGCGTGCGCACTCCCGATGGCGCGAGTGCGCCGCTCGATCCGGCGAAGAGCTATGTCGCGTTCGCCGGGATCGGCAACCCGGAAGCGTTCTTCGCGACGCTGCGGCGCGCGGAGATCGTTCCGGTCGCCACACGCGTATTTCCCGATCACTTCGCGTATGGCGCGCACGACCTCACCGAGATCCGCCGCTGGGCGCTGCGCGCCGGCGCCGGCGCGATCCTTTGCACGGAGAAAGATGGCGTGAAGCTCGAGAGCCTTCCGGGGTTCCGCGATGGCGCGCCGTCGATCTATCAACTCCGAATGACCTATCACCTGCCTTCCCCTCATCCGCTGCAATTGATCTTTGCGCGCTGACCGGTGCCCCCGCCGTATTCATGCCGTGCGCTCCGCGCTATAGTGCGCGCGCGGCCGCGAGCGCCGCGGGAAGGCTACTCCGGTGGCGCGCCAGCGCGTGCAAAGTGCTCTTGCCCCGCTCGATCTCGGCGGCGTGCGCACGATCTCGATCCGCGAACGCAAGAATCTCGTGCGGCGCTCGCAATTCGCCCGCGCAGTGGATCCCGATTGCAGCGTGCGCGAGTTTCTCGCCGCGCTTCCCGCGCTCCTCGCGGCGGGCGAACTGCGCGAAGCGGCGGCGCGTGCCGCCGCTTCCATTCGCGGCGGGCGACCGGTAGTCGCCGCGCTCGGCGGCCACGTGATCAAGGTCGGATTGGCGCCGCTCATCATCGACCTCATGGAGCGGCGCATGCTGCAAGGGATCGTGATGAACGGCGCGACGGCGATCCACGACTACGAGATCGCCTTGATCGGCGAGACTTCCGAGGACGTGCAGGAGAACATCGCCGATGGGAGCTTCGGGATGGCGCGGGAGACGGCTGCCGCGTTTGCCGAAGCATCGGCCGCCGGCGCCGGCGGCCGCGGGCTCGGCCGCGCGCTGGGCGAACACATCCTGGCCGGCGGTCATGCGCACGCGGAGGCGTCTGTGCTCGCCGCCGCGGCGCGCCTCGGACTTCCTTGTACCGTTCACGTGGCGATGGGCACGGACATCATCCATATGCATCCGCAACTCGACGGCGCGGCGATGGGCGCGGCGACACACGTGGACTTTCGAATCCTGGCGGCGCTCGTCGCGGGCATGGAGGGGGGCACCTGGATCAACGTGGGCTCCGCGGTCGTGCTGCCGGAGGTGTTCCTCAAAGTAGTGAACATCGCTCGGAACTTGGGGCATCGCCTCGCCGGACTCACGGCGATCAACTTCGACATGATGAGCCACTATCGTACGAGCCAGAACGTGCTCAAGCGTCCGGTGGAGCGGGGGATCTCGATCCTCGGGCATCACGAGATCAACATCCCGCTGTTCCGGATCGCACTCCTCGGCGCAGTGCAGGAAGGGGCGCGAACCGGGCCATGATCTCGCTTCCCGCGCTCGATACTCTCGGCGCGCCGCGCATCCTCGTCGCCGGCGACGTGATCCTGGACGAATACGTGTGGGGAGAAGTCTCTCGTATCTCGCCGGAAGCGCCGGTGCCGGTGCTCGCGGGACGCCTGCGCGAGCTGAAGGCGGGCGGAGCAGGCTCCGTAGTGGAGAATCTCGCGGTGCTCGGCGCGCGCGTGGAGATTTGCGGGCTGGTCGGCGCGGATGACGCCGGCGCGCGCCTTCGCGCGGTGCTCCGCGAGCGCGGCATGAACGCAGCGGGGTTGATCGAGTCGGAGGACCGCCCGACGATTCGCAAGACGCGCATGATCGCCTACGTCCAACAGGCGAACCGCGCCCAACAACAGGTCCTGCGCGTCGATTGGGAGGAAGTGCGCCCGCCTTCGGAGCGGGAGCGGGCGCGGCTGACCGCGTTTCTCGCCGAGTACTTTCGGGAAGCGCCTCCCGCTGCCGTGCTCGTCTCCGACTACGAGAAAGGCCTTCTCGACGAAGCGCTGCTGGCGGCGATCATCGCCCACGCGCGCGCGGCGCGCGTGCCCGTACTCGTAGACCCGGGGCGCAGCGTGCGCTACGACCGCTACCGCGGCGCCACTCTCGTTTGCCCGAACCGCTTCGAAGCGGAGCAGGCGACAGGGGTGTCGATGCGACCCGGCGCGGAGAACTACCTCGAAGCGGGGCGGAGGCTAGTTCGCGACCTCGACGTGCGCTACGCGGCGCTCACGCTCGACAGCGAAGGGATCTATCTCGTGCAGCGGACGGCGCGCGGCGAGATCGAGGGGCGCCACTTTCCCACGCAAGTTCGCAGCATCACCGACGTCGCGGGCGCGGGGGACATGGTGCTTTCGATGCTCGGGATCGCGCTCGCCGCGGGCTGGAGCATCGAAGAGGCGGCGGAAGTCGCGAACGTCGCCGCCGGCATCGAAGTGTCGAAAGTGGGCGTCACGCCGGTGGAGCGCTGGGAGATCGGCCAGGCATTGAGCGCGGCGGGAACCGGCGTGCGGTCGAAGCTCGCGACGCTCGCGGAGCTGCAGCGTATCCGCGAGCGGGCGCGCGCCGGCAACAAGCGGGTCGTATTCGCGAACGGCTGCTTCGACCTCCTTCACGCGGGCCACCTCGCTCTCATCGAGCATGCGCGCGCCGCGGGAGATCTCCTCATCATCGGCCTCAATTCCGACGCCTCCGTGCGGCGGTTGAAAGGGGCCGGGCGTCCTATCCACGGCGAGATGGAGCGAGCGCGGATCCTTAGCGCGATCGCGGCGATCGATCACATCGTGCTCTTCGACGAAGACACGCCGATGCGACTCATCGCCGCGCTCACGCCGGACATGCTGGTGAAGGGGGAAGACTACCGCGGCCAGGAGGTCGTCGGCCGCGCGGAAGTCGAGCGCGGCGGCGGGCGCGTGATCCTCGTGCCGCTGGTCCCCGAAATCTCCACGAGCGCGATCCTCGATCGCATCCGCAAAAAGCATGGTTGAGAGCGCCAGGTCTCGCGTAGGCCGGCCCCGCGACCGGGCCTCGTGGAGCGGCGCTCGCGATTCGGCCGCGTGGCGGCGCGCCGCACCCTTGCCAAGCACCTTTCCCCCTCTAAGATAGGGCTTTTTCTTTCCGACCGAGGAGTTCCTTGACTCCTCGCTCACCAAACTCCAAACGGCGGGCACGGCACTATGCATCGGCGCGGCATGGGCCGCGAAGGCGTAGTCCCCGAACGGCCCTCTTCGTAACAGGCAGCGAAGAAGTACGGGACCGACCCAGTGCAAGCCGGCGCTCGAACTCTGCTCGGAGGAGCCCTTCATGGCTGGGAATGAAGCGACGCGGAACTCCGCGGGCGACCAGATCTTCGGCAAGATCGCAGTGAAGAACCAATTGCTGTCGGAGGCGCAGCTCAAAGAGTGCGTTGCTCTGCTCGAGCAAGGCGACGCCGGCGATCTCGCGAAGATGGTCGTCAGCAAGGGGTTCATGACGGCGGAGATGGCCGCCAAAGTGCGATCGAAGGCCGAACAGCTCGCGAGCGGCGGCGCGGAGTCGGGAGCCGGCAACGCCGCGGCGTCGACCGCGAGCCGCATGCCGGCGACCCCCGCCAAGGGCGCAGTCAGCGTCAAGGAGGTCGCGGCCCGCGACTACTCGCAGATGAAAGGGAAGCCGCTCGGCGAGTACCTGAAGCTCGCGCGCAGCCTCGGCGCTTCCGACTTCCACTTCCAGGTCGATTCGCCTCCCTACATTCGTTTGCATGGCCACATCGTGCCCTTGAAGCATCCAGTGCTCACCGCCGCCGATACCGAGTGCGCGATCCGCGATCTGCTCGACGAGGATCAATGGCGGCATCTCACCACGAAACAAGACTTCGACTACTGCTACGAGCGGGAAGATCACGGGCGCTACCGCACGAACGTGTTTCAGCAGCGGCGCGGCTACGACGTCGTCTTTCGCCTGATTCCCCAGAAGGTGCCGACGTTGGCGGAGTTGAACCTGCCGGAGTCGCTCCTGCAATTCACCACCTACCGCCAAGGGATCGTGTTGATCACCGGACCGGCGGGCTGCGGAAAATCCGCGACCATGGCGGCGCTGGTCGACACGATCAATCAAGAACGCTACGACCACATCGTGACCGTGGAGGACCCGATCGAGATCCTCTTCCAGTCGAAGAACTGCAACGTGAACCAGCGGCACGTCTATCGCCACACGGACTCGTTCCAGGTCGCGCTCCGTTCCGCGCTGCGGGCCGACCCCGACGTGATCATGGTGGGGGAGATGCGCGACCTCGAGACGATCTCCATGGCGATCACCGCCGCCGAGACGGGACACCTCGTGCTCGCGACGCTGCACACGACGAACGCCATTCGATCGATCGACCGGATCATCGACGTGTTCCCGCCGAAGGAGCAGGATCAGATTCGAGCCATGGTGTCCGAATCGATGCGCGGCGTGATCTCGCAGCAGCTCATTCCGCGCGCGGACGGCATGGGACGCGCTCCCGCGCTCGAGATCATGTTCTCCACGCCTGCGGTCGCGAACCTGATCCGCGAGCGCAAGACTTACCAGCTTCCGAGCGTATTGCAGACCGGCAAGCACATGGGGATGTGCACGATGGAGGAGTCGCTCCGCGAACTCCTCAATCGCGGAGTCATCACCAAGGAACAGGCGCTGTTCCACGCCGAAGACCCCAGCGTGTTCAAGAGCTAGGAGCCAACGCATGCCGCCGATGATCGATCGCTACTTGCAGATGGTGAAGGAGAGCAGCGGCTCGGACCTCCACATCTCCGCCGGAGTCGTGCCGAAGATCCGCGTCCACGGCAAGCTGCGCCCGCTGAAGCAACCGCCGATGACGGCGTCGCAGATGCAAGACCTCCTGCTGGAGCCGCTCGATGAGAGACGCAAGAAGCGCTATCTCGAGCGCCACGATCTCGACTGGGCGTACGAGCTGCCGGGAATCGCGCGCTTTCGCGTGAACTACTTCGTGCAGCAACACGGCATGTCGGCGGTGTTCCGGATCATCCCGGAAGAAATCCTGCCGGTCGAAAAGCTCGGCATCCCAAAGCACACGGAGCGCTTCTGCGAGCTTCGGAGCGGACTCGTGCTCTGTACTGGACCTACCGGAAGCGGCAAGTCGACGACGCTTGCCGCCCTCGTCGACTACATCAATCGCAACTACCACCGCCACATCGTGACGATCGAAGAGCCGATCGAGTTCGTGCACAGGAACAAGAAGTCGGTGATTACGCAGCGCGAAGTCGGCGTCGACACGGAGTCGTTCGCGGCGGCGCTCAGGAGCGCGAGCCGCCAAGACCCCGACGTGATCCTCGTCGGAGAACTGCGCGATCTCGAGACGATCGGACTAGCGATCACCGCGGCCGAGATGGGAAATCTCGTCTTCGCGACGCTGCACACGAACAGCGCGGCGAAGACGATCGACCGCATCATCGATGTCTTCCCCGAAGATCAGCAGAACCAGGTGCGCACGATGCTCTCGGTGTCCCTCAAGGGGATCGTCGCGCAGCTCCTCATGACCAAGAAGGATGGGCGCGGCCGCGTGCCCGTGAACGAATTGCTCTTCTCTTCGCTTTCGCTCGGAAACATCATCCGCGAGGGCGCCGTACACAAGATCGTGTCCTTGATCGAAGCGGGACGCGGACAAGGCATGCAGCTCATGGATGACTCGATCTTGCAGCGATACAAGGAGGGCTCGGTTTCGGCGCAGGATGCCTATCTCTGGAGCTTCGACAAGAGCCGCTTCGCGAATCTCGTGCGTAGCGCCAGTTGAGGGTTCGCCGATGATGGTGCGCCGCATCCTGTGCCGCTTGCCGACATGGGTAGGCGACGCGGTCATGGCGACGCCCGCGCTGCGCGCGCTCCGACGCGCTTACCCAAAGTCGCAGTTGATCGTAAACGGCTCGCCGCACCTCTTTCCCCTCCTTGCGGGAGCCGGTCTATTCGATGATGCGATTCCGGCGGCGACGCGGCGCGCTTCGGCGCGCGAGGCGGCGGCGGCGTTGCACGCGTCCCGCGCCGACGTCGCGGTGATTTTTCCCCACTCCTTTCGCGCGGCGTGGGAGGTCTTTCGCGCGCGGATTCCGCGGCGTTACGGCTATCGGCGCGAGTGGCGGCGACTCTTGCTCACGGACAGCCTCGCGCCCCACCGCGAGGGAGGCCGCATCGTTCCGGTGCCGATGGTGCATCAGTACTTGGAGCTGGTCGGCATGCTCGGGGCGGTCGGGGATGGCGAAGGCCCGCGCCTTGCCGTGACCGCGGAAGATCGCCAGCTCGGAGATCGCGCACTCCAGGCGCTCGGCCTACGCGACGGCGATCGTCTCATCGCCTTCAACCCAGGCGCGTCTTTCGGCCCGTCAAAGATCTGGCCCATCGAGCATCTCGCCAAGGTCGGCGACGCGCTCCAAGAGGAGGCGGGAACGCGCGTGGCGATCCTGTGCGGGCCGGGAGAAGAGGAGTTGGCGCGACGCCTCGAGGCCGAGATGCGCACGCCCCCTCTGAACACCGCGTCCGCGGTGCTGCCGCTCAACGTGACGAAAGCGGTGCTCGCGCGCGCGCGGCTCCTGATCACGACGGATACGGGGCCGCGCCACATCGCGATCGCCGTCGGCACGCCGGCGGTGGTGCTGATGGGCCCGACCGATCCGCGTTACACGAATTCGCATCTCGGCGCCACGATCGTGCTGCGCCGTGACGTGCCCTGCGGACCTTGCCACTTGAAGGTCTGTCCGATCGACCACCGCTGCATGCGCTGGATCGGGCCGGATGAAGTCCTCGCCGCGGCCCGCACCTTGCTCGAGGCGTGACGAGCTGGCGTGCGCCGGATTCCTACGGGTTGCACCCGTCCGGCGGTGTCGCGCAATCGGGTCCATCCGCGGCTTCGCCATCGGGATCCGCGCCGCAGACTTCGGCTCCCGGACTTGGCGGCGGGGGGCCATCGACGAAGCTCCATTGCAGGAGATAGAGCCCGTCCACCAACGCCAACGTGGCGTTGCTGCCGTCGACATCCGCGGCATCGAGGCAAGGCGGCTCCGGGCCATCCGTGAATTGCCAATTCAAGATGAAGATCGCATCGACGAGCGGAACCACCGCGCCGTCCCCGTTGGCGTCGCCGCGGAGAAAGAGCGAACCGCCGGCGAAGATGCGGAGACACCACGATTCGAGCGAGCCGCCGTTCGCGGAGGACATGGAATCCTCCACGAGGAGGGTCCACGCGCCTGCCGCATTCTCGCCGCCGAAGTCGCCCATGTTGCCCGGCCCATCCGGCTCCATGACGCAGACGCAACTGTAGGGAGCGCCGTTCGGGATGCCCTCGTCGGACCAGGTCACGAACAGGTCG
>JAKEFC010000110.1 GCA_022616235.1 Planctomycetota bacterium | reverse complement strand
TGACCTCGAGCCGTTGCAGAGGGGGGTTGCCGGGGCCGATACCTTGTGTTACACACTATGCCTTGCAGTAGTAGCGGAGCGGAGCCGAAGAGGAGCACTTGTGGGGGCAGGCAAGACCGAGTTTCTCAAGGGATGCACGGAAACGATCGTGCTCTCGCTGCTCGCCCAGCGGGAGATGTACGGCTACGAGCTGGTAGAGGAGATCCGCGCGCGGAGCAAAGGTGCGCTCGTGATCGCGCAGGGCACGGTATATCCGCTCCTTTATTCCCTCGAGCGCAAGGGATTGGTGCGAGGCAGGGACGCGCGCGCGGCAGCCGGCACGCGGCGGCGGCGCTACTACGCGCTCACGCGCGCCGGCGCGGCGGCGGTGCAGGATCGCGTCGAGGTGTGGCGGGGACTCGTGCTCGCGATGTCGCGCCTGGTCGGAGGACCGGCGTTTGTGCGCGGCTAGGCGCAGTTTTCGGGCCGGACGGAACGACGCCGCGCCACGCGCATAGGAAGGGTCGCGAATCGTGCGGGCCAGCATCGAGCGCTACGTGGATCGGGTGTTGCGCGAGGCGGATCTCGCGCCGCGCGATGCGCGCCGGGTGCGCGCGGAGCTGCTCGACCACCTCGATTGCCTGGCAGATGTGGCAGATGAGTCGTTTCGGAGTCTTTCGGAAGAGGAGGTCATGGCGATGCTGGAGAAGGAATTCGGCGATGCGAGCGAGCTGGGGCGGGCGATCGCCCGGGCGAAGGGGCGGCTCCGAACTTACATCAAGAAGCGCGGGCGCGGCGTCCTGATCGCACTCGCGGTCGCGTTCTCGCTCGCGCTCTTCGTGCGCTGGCAAATGGCCGAAGTGTTCCGCATGGCAGGCGATTCGATGGGGCCGATCGTCCCCGCGGGCTCCTGGTTCATGGTGAACAAGTGGTCGGCGCTCGCGCCGGGCGACTTGGTCGTTTGCCGCGGCGACGATGGCCGCAACCTGGTCGCGAAGATCGAGCAAGAAACGGACGCGACGATCACCTTGAGCCGCGAACGGCACGGCGACGCGGGGCCTTGGCCGCGCACGGTCCCCAAAGATCGTGTGATCGGCCGCGTCTGGCTCGTCGCGCGCTGAACGGTAGGAGTGCCGCGACCGCCGCCGCCGCGGGCGTGCGTTGACTCCTTGCAACTTCGCTCCGCATTTCGTCCAATCCCGCCGGCGCTCCGCCTCGGCAGGATTCCGGCGGCGGCGAGGACGCCACCGACGGACGGAGCCTACGACTTGAGCGCAGCGAGCCCGAGCCCGCATTGGCTGAACCTGCCGAACCGCATCACGCTCGCACGGCTCCTCATCGCGGTGCTCCTTTTCTTCATGCTCACCCTGCAATTCGACTCGGATTGGGCGAGCAGCCAGCGGCTCACCTTGAACCTCGCCACCATCGTCTTCGTAATCTGCGTGGCCACCGACTGGTTGGACGGCTACCTGGCGCGGCGCTACGGGATGATCACGGTCTTCGGCCGCATCGCGGACCCGTTCGTGGACAAGGTCGTGGTGTGCGGCGCGTGCATCTATCTCGTGAAGATCGCGCCGGAGCTGATCAAGCCGTGGTTCGCCGCGGTGCTCGTCGCGCGGGAATTCCTCGTGACCAGCCTGCGCGGATTCATCGAGAGCCGCGGTGTGGCCTTCGGCGCGCGCTTGGGGGGCAAGGTGAAGATGGTGCTGCAGTCGATCACGCTCCCCGTCGCCATGTGCTTTCAGGCGAATTTCGCCATTCTCCCGCCGGATGACTCGGTCCGCATCGCGACCTATTGGACCGCGTGGACACTGGTCGTGGCGACCCTGCTCGCGACCCTGATCTCCGCCTGGGACTACGTGGTCTTCGCGCGTGTGGCCCTGAAGTCGGAGGGCGCGGAGACGCGGTCTTGATCCTGCCGCGGTGGCCGGCCGCTACGGCGCCGGGAGCCGGTCCGCAGTGAGCGCGCGCGATCGCGTCCTCGCCGCGCTCCTCACGGGCGCGGGAACTGGTCGTGTCCGCTACGCGCCGGGCACCGTCGCGTCCGCGTGCGCGGCGGGGATCCTCTACGCGCTCGACCTCGCCGACCTCCCTTGGTGGGGTGCGTTTCCGCTCGCATGCGCCGCCGGCGGCATCAACGTCGCGTGCGGCGGATGGATCGAGCGCCGCTATCGCGCGAAGGATCCCGGCGAGGTGGTGATCGACGAGTTCGCGGGGCAGTGGCTCGCGCTCGCGCTTCCCCTCCGGCACTCCCATCCGCTCGTCGCGTATCCGCTCGGAGTCGCGCTCTTTCGCATCCTCGATATTTGGAAGCCGCTGGGCGCGCGCCGCCTCGAACGCCTCCCGCGCGGCTGGGGGATCCTCTTCGACGATGTGCTCTCAGGCGGCTACGCCTGTCTCATCCTCTGGGGAGTAAGCTTGCTTCTTTGATTCTTCGCGGTGGCCGCGATCCGATGGAACGAAGAGCGCGATGAGGAGCGCGAGCAGCACCGCCGCTCCCGCCGGGACGACGAACGGCAGCGCGGACTCGGGGCCGCCCGAGAATCCGCAGAGCGGCGGGCCGACGGCCGTGCCGAGCGTGAACGAAAACGTGTTCACGCCCATCACGGACGCGCGCTGCGCGGGGGGGCTCCGCTCCGCGCAAATGCCGCCGACCGTCGTCGTGATCGCCGCGGAGATCACCCCCAAGATCATGCGGAGACCGATGAGCTGCGCGATCGACTCCACGATCCCTTGCAGGAACACGGCGGGCACGAAGAGTCCGAGCGCGAGGAGCAGCACTCGCTTCTTGTCGAAGCGGTCTCCGAGCCACCCCATCGGATACTGGCTGAGGCAGCGCGCGAACAGGAACGCGCCGTAGGTGAGTCCAAGCTCCCACTCCGTCGCCGCGAAGGTCTTTTCGTAGTAGGAGAAGCGCGCGATCACGGCGCTGATCCCCACCATGAGCAGGAAGGTGGCCGCGCCGAGGAGGTAGAAGCGCGGGGCGACGAACGGCAAGCGCGGCGCGGCGCTCCCCGGCGCGCGCACGCGATAGTCCGGCATCCAAAGCGCGACCGCGGCAACCGAGCTGGCGAGGAGCAGCGCCGAAGTCGCGAAGGTGAGTTGATGGCCGCCGAGCGCGCTCAACCAGCCGCCGGCGACCGGCCCGCCCGCGAATCCGAGGAGCCGGATCGTGGTGTAGGTTCCGAGCACGCGCCCCTCTGCCCCCTTGGGGGAGTGGTAGGCGACGATCGCCATCATCGGGGGGAAGGTGATGCCGAGGCACACGCCCTGGACGACGCGCACTAGGAGGAGCTGCAAGAAGCTCTCGAGCAGGAGAAGGAGCGCGCTCGCCGCCGCCGCGCCGGCGAGTCCGGCGATGATCAGAGCCTTGCGCCGGTCGAGGCGGTCGGCGATGCGCCCGGCGGCGAGTTGCACGAGCGCCATGGCGAGTCCGGATGCGCCGAACAGTATTCCCGTCCGCTCTTCCGCGGTCGTCGCGGCGAGGAATCCGGGCGCCGACAGCTCTTGGAGGAAGAGCGGCAGCACCGGAACGATCATGCCGATGCCAAGCGCTTCCGCGAACCGGCAGAGCGAGATCGAGACAATCTCGACGACGGGCTTCCGAGCCGGCACGCGGTGACTTTCTCGTTATTCGCCGCCAATCTCCTGGAGCAACGAAGAGGCGAGAGGATAGCGATTGGACAAGATCCCTGACACGATTTGTTCCGATCAGTAGACTAGCCGGCGCCGGCAGCATTCCGACTCCATGGCTCCTCGTCGCCGCGGTGCAGGCAGGGAGGCGCTCATGAGCCCGACCCACGGCCCCGCTCGAGTGGCGCGCCCCGCCGCACGCGAGGGATTCCGGGTCCCGATCGCCGTCAAGTACGCCGTCGTCACGGGAGCGCTGCTCGCGGCGTTTCTCGTGATTCTCGGCCACCTGTCGTATCGCGTCGCGGGCGGGCGCGTCGACGTGGAGATCAACGACAAAGGAATCAAGCTCGCGACCCTCGCCGCGATGGTCGTCGATCCCTATTGGACGCGCACGCTCGAGCCGAGCGACGAGAGCGCGGCGCAGTCGCGCTTGCAGCGGATCTTGAGCGCGTTCATCGCCGATCAGGGCGCGGCGGGGATCATCGACGTCGTCGTCTTTCACGCCGATGGCGCCAAGTTCGCCGCGTCCGCGCGCCAATCCGAAAAACTGTCCATCTCAGCGGAGGTCAAGCTCCAGAGCCAAGATGCGGAGCGCGCGCAAGTGACGATCCGCGCGGGCACCGTCGACCGGGAGCCGGTGCGCTCCTACGACAAGCCGATCACGAGCGGCGGGGAAGTGAAAGGCCGAGTGCAGGTCTATCTCTCCGCCGCCGCCGTCGACCACACCCGCGAAGAACTCTTGCAGACGACGATCCTCATCGTGCTCGTCGCCGTCCTGCTCGGATTCGTGGTCTCGGTCCTGGTGGGCAGCTTCCTGACGCGCCCTGTGCGCGAACTGAAGCGGGACATGCTCGTCGTCGCGGGGGGCGACCTCGACCACAAGTCGCAGGTACGCACCGGCGACGAGCTGGAGCAGCTCGCCTCCGCCTTCAACCGCATGACGGCGCATCTCGCGGAAGCACGCAGCCAAGAGTCGGTGCGCATGGCGCTCGAGCGCGAGCTTGCGATCGCGACGAGCATTCAGACCGGACTCCTGCCGGAACGCATCCCGCAGGTGGAGGGGTATCAGCTCTTTCCGCACTACGCCTCGGCGAAAGAAGTCGGCGGCGACTACTACGATTTCATCTCGCTGAATGGCGCGTGCTTCGGGATCGTCGTCGCCGATGTCTCCGGGAAGGGGATCCCCGGCTCGCTCGTCATGACCATGACGCGAAGCCTGGTGCGCATGGCGTCGCGCGACACGAGCGACCCCGCGGAGATCCTCTCCCGCGTGAACTACAGCCTCTCCCGCGACATGACGCGCGGCATGTTCGTCACGATGGTATTCGTGGCCTTCGACCCCACGACCGGGCGATTGCAGGTCGCGCGCGCGGGCCACAACCCCGCGCTTCTCTTTCGCATGCGCGAGAAGAAGCTCTTGCAGCTCAAGCCGGATGGAATCGCCCTCGGGATGGATCGCGGCGATCTCTTCGAGAAAACGCTGCGGATGCAGGAGGTCGCGCTCGATCCCGGGGACTTCATCGTTCTCTACACCGATGGGATCGTCGAGGCGATGGACCCGGCGGGCACCGAATACACGGCCGCGCGCTTCGCCCAGGTGCTCGAGCGAAGCGCGCTCTCCTCCCCCCGCCAGATCGTCGATGGCGTGCTGCAAGACCTGCAGAAGCACACGCGCGGCATCGAGCCCTCGGACGACATCACCTTGATCATCCTGAAGCGCACCGCGAACGGCGCCTGAGCGCTGGAGCCCCGCCGATCCATTTCCAGGATGATATGCTCTTTAGCCCGAATTGTTCATGATCCTTCTACTGCGAGCGCCGATGTGCCTGCCTGGCTGCGTCGAAACCGCGACTTCGATCTTCAACGACCTCACCAGGTCGCCTCCGGTCGAAGTCGCAGTTTCTCCTTGCCATTCAGCCACCTCGGCGCTTTCGTGACGAAGTTCATGAACAATCCGGGCTTGGAATCGGGTCGTTCCAGAGGCGGATTTATCGGAATGCGAGGCGGCCGGTGGCGGCGGAATTGAAGCTCCACGCGCAAAAGGCGGGCAACGGCATCGTCCGGCTCATCGCCGGCGGCACGCTCTCCTATCACACGGCGGACGGGCTCGAGCGCGAACTGCAGCGGTGGTTCGCCCAGGAATGCAACACGGTCGCCTTGGACCTCGGCGGCATCGAGGCGCTGTCGAGCGCCGGAGCGGCGATGCTCGTCGGACTCGCGCGCGTCGCGCAGGAGCGGGGCGGGAAGATCTTCCTCGCGCGCCCCTCCGCTGCGGTCTCCCGCACGCTCGAGACCATGGATCTATTGCCGCTCTTTCACGTCGTGGCAGACGCAAAAGAGGCGCTCGCGAAGTGAGCCGCGCCGCGGCGGGCCTGTCACGCCTTTCTCCTTGGGGCCCAGCCTCAAGGAATCGCGCGCGTGGGCCGATAATTTCCACGAACCCAGAGAGGGCGATTCTGACCGATCGCTTACCCCAGGAGGTCGCGGCGATGCATCGAGATTCCTTGCGGCGTCACCTGCGCCGGTTGGCTGCTTTCGCCTTTCTCTGCGCGTGCGGCGCCGGCACCACCGGCTGCGGCACAACCCACGGCAGCCTGGAAGCGCCGCGCCCGCGTACCGGGACGGAATCGCATGTCGCTACCTGGGGGCTCACGGCGTCTGTGCGCGTCGAATTCGCGGAGCTTCCCGCGCTGCTCCTCTCCCTCGGCAAGATCCCCGATGCGTCCATCGAAATGCGAGACGATGATTGCAGCGGCCGCTTCATCGCGGTCGAATTCCGATTCGGCGTGGACGATTTCCGCGGCGCCGCGGGGAGCGTGGGCTATCGGCTCCAACCGGCATTCGACGGAGTTGCGGATTACATCCTCGTCGCGAACGGGCGCGTGCTTCCGGCGCCTGCCGCCGAGACGTGGAGCTTCACGATCGCTGGCGGCGGCCCGAGCGAAGTAACATCTTTCGACGCCCCGAACGGCGCCTTCGATCCGGCGCTCTTCGATGCGCTGTGCGCGCTCCTCAGCGACGACGGGGTCGTCGACTACGTTCCCGCCATCGACGCCTACCTCATCACGGACGAAGTCGAGCATCTCTTGGCGGTCGAGGAGGCGCTGGCCGCGGAGGACAAGCTGCCGGCCTCGATCGCGCTCTCGGCGCCGCCCGGCCGCTAGCCCGAATTATTCATGATCCTTCTACTGCAAGCGCCGATGTGGCTGCCTGGCTGCGTCGAAACCACGACTTCGATCTTCAACGACCTCACCAGGTCGCCTTCGGTCGATGTCGCGGTTTCTCCTTGCCATCCAGCCACCTCGGCGCTTTCGTGACGAAGTTCATGATTAATCCGGGCTAGCGTGGAACCGAACGCCCCGGGCGGAGCAGGGGCAATTCCTGCCGCCGCTCCGCGAGCGGGCGTTTGACGCGATAATCCGCGCGGGGTAGGCTTCTTCGAAAGGCGTGTACAGCAGGCCGGCGCGCAGAGGCGCGGCCGGATCGGCTGCGAGAGGGGCCTTGTCCGAGGGGGGAATCGACATTCGAGCCCGCCCACAGCCCACTTCGCAGCCCGCAGCGACGCAGTGCCCGCCCTGATACGACTTCTCGGCCCGGGAGAGGGTAAGCCGGTGCAGAGCAACGTTCGCTCTACATCTTGGTACGACGTCACGCGCGAGATGCGGCGCATCGCGAAGGATGGCCGCCTCGACGAGCTTTACCCAGAAGCCGCGCGCGGAATCCAGCGGACGCTCGATAGCGGAGGCCGCGTCCTCTTCTCCTATGACGACGAAGAGTTCTATCAGGAACTGGACACGGTCGAGGTTTTTCTCGATGCCTCGACCGGACGCGCTTGCGGCGTTCGCCGCCTATGACGCTGTACTAGACCCCGCTTAGGGGGTCGTCGAGAGGGGGGCATCGCGCGCACGCGCGCGGTGCCGCACATCTCACACGTACGCTCTCCTCCCTTTCCATTCCGCGCATCGCGATCAGGCGGCCGGCTCATGCCGCGTCCGCGGGAGGGGAGTCATGAAGCTCAGTCTCGTACCGAAGCTCGAACAGCAGCAGATCCTCGCGCCGCAGATGATCCTGTCGATGGACATCCTGCTCCTCAACTCGCTCGACCTCGAGAATCGCATCGGCAAGGAGTTCATGGAGAATCCCGCGCTCGAGCTTGCCGAAGATGCCGCCGCCGAGGAAGCGCGCGCGGCCGATGCCGAGGCAAAGTCGGCGGCCGAGGCGAACGGCGACCGCGATCCCGAAGTGACCAAATTGATGGAGGTCCTCGACAATTTCGAGAGCCGCTACGGCGGCGAAGAATTCTCGGGGCGCCGCGCCGCGCCGTCGGGCGAAGACAACAAGCTGCAAGCCCTCCAGAATCACGCGGATCGGCCCGCATC
>JAKEFC010000109.1 GCA_022616235.1 Planctomycetota bacterium | reverse complement strand
TCCCTCATGTGCTGCGGGCTGTGGCGCGTTCGTCTCATGCACGAAAGGATGCCGGAACCGCTGCCGCCACGTCGAGGTGGGGTTCACAGGACGATTACGAATTACCGCGTACGGCTCTTGCCGTCTGCCCTTGCTGTGTCTCATGGAGAGTTGCTGCTTTTTGCGCGAACTCTCGCCACCAAGGCGCGAAGTAAGCGGCCTTGCTCGCGGCTCGCGTCGCAGCCTGGTCGCGGCCGGGCATTGCCGCTGGCGAATGCGTGCTCCTGGCTCCCTGTCCCCCCCAGAAGCGCGTTCCTTGTTAACCGTAAGGCTCCGAGAATCACCGTAAGCCTCCGAGAATCACCAGGCTCCCCGCTGCGTCCGTCGCATGGCACTCTCCTGCCGAGGAGGTGCATCGATGTCAGCACACACATTGTCCAAGGTGCGACGGCCGTCCGCGCTGCTCGCGGCGTTCGAGGAGAGCGAACTCAGTCGTAGCGCTCCGAGAATCACCAGCCAGCGACCGGCCGCTGATCAATCGGACGAAGAAAAAGTACCCCGTGCAGGAGTCGAACCTGCGACCTGCCGGTTAGGAACCGACCGCTCTATCCTACTGAGCTAACGGGGCACGGCGCTGGACGGTATCAGTCGCCGGCACGGGGCCGCCACCATATCGACGCGCCCGTCGGCCGCGCTCGCGAGCTGCTTACTATGTGCTTACTAGCCGGAACAGGCCGATGACACTTGAGCTGTCGTGACCGCCACAACATATGCTGCTGCCGTGGGTTACGAAACTCCGCGACCGATTCGCCGGCCTCCGAACAAGGGTTTAGGAAACCGCCACTCTATCCGCTCAGCTACGGGGACGTAGGGGAACACGGGGTCATTTTGGATGCGAGGGGGGCGGATCGCAACGGGGGATGACGGGTGGCGAGGGAAAGAGGCAAGGGCGGAAGGTGGGTGCCCTTAGAGGTCCAGGCGCTTCAGGCGGTTGATGGTGGCGGTGATGGCGGCGGTGTCGTGGGCGGCGGAGACGAAGGCGGCTTCGTAGGGGGAGGGCGCGAAATAGATGCCGCCCGCGAGCATGCCGTGGAAGAAGCGCTTGAAGAGGTTCGCGTCGGAGCGCTTCGCGTCCGCGAAGTTGTGCACGAGAGCGTCGGTGAAGTAGATCGCGAACATCGAGCCCACGCGCTGCACTTGGTGCGGGACGGCGCGGTCGCGGAGCGCGGCGCCGACTTGGGTGACGAGCGACCGCGTCAGCTCTTCGAGCTTCCCGTAGATCGTCTCCTCTTGGTCGCGCAGGGTGCGGAGCGTCGCGAGGCCCGCCGCGACGGAGAGCGGATTCCCCGAGAGCGTGCCCGCCTGGTAGATGGGACCGACGGGCGCGAGCTGCTCGAGGAGCGGCCGTTTGCCGGCGACCGCGCCGATCGGGAGTCCGCCGCCGATGATCTTCCCGAGCGTCGTCAGGTCCGGATCGATGCCATAGAGCCCCTGCGCGGAGCGCGGGTGGACGCGAAATCCGGTCATCACCTCATCGAAGATGAGCAGCGCGCCGTACTCCTTGGTCAGCGCGCGAAGGCCTTCGAGGAAGCCCGGCTGCGGCGGCACGCAGCCCATGTTGCCGGCCACGGGCTCCACGATGACGGCGGCGATCTCCTTGCCAGAGCGTGCGAAGATTTCCGCGACGGCGCCGAGGTCGTTGAAGGGCGCGGTGAGGGTGAGCGCGGCGAGGCTCGCGGGCACGCCCGGGCTCGATGGATGGCCGTGGGTCGCCGCTCCTGAGCCCGCGGCCACGAGGAACGAATCCGCGTGTCCGTGGTAGCAGCCTTCGAACTTGACGATCGCGTCGCGCCCGGTTGCGCCGCGGGCGATGCGGAGCGCGGTCATCGTCGCTTCGGTGCCGCTCGAGACGAGGCGCACCATCTCGGCGGAGGGGACGCGTTCGCAGATCAACTCGGCGAGATCCACCTCCGCTTCGGTCGGCGCGCCGAAGGAAGTGCCGCGCTCGATGGTCTCGCGGAGCGCGGCCAGCACGGCGGGATGCGCGTGCCCGAGGATCATGGGTCCCCACGAGCCGACGTAGTCGACGTACACGCGCCCGTCCACGTCGGTGATGCGGCAGCCGTTCGCGCTCGCGATGAACGGGGGCACGCCGCCCACGGGGCCGAACGCGCGCACCGGAGAGTTCACGCCGCCGGGGATCCGGCGCTTCGCGTTTTCGAAGAGGCGCGCGCTCCGCTCCAAGGACCCCCGCTTTCCGAGTTCGTTTCCGCGTCGTGCGCCGCGGCGACTTTTGCCTGCCGCGCGAAGTAGGTATCGTATGTTGCGGGACTCTCGTACGAAAGCGGAGATGGAAGAGGAGCGGCGCCCATGACCAAGGCGTTGATGGTGGTCGCGGCGATGATGTTCCTTACGCAGCGCCTCGTAGGCTACGACCGCGTGCTCGGGCGCCAGGCGGCGACGCGATCGGAAGTCATCGCCCAGCACGGCATGGCGGCGACGAGCCAGCCGCTCGCGACGCAGGCGGCGCTCGACATCCTGAAGGCCGGGGGAACTGCCGTCGACGCGGCGATCGCCGCGAACGCCGTGCTCACGGTGGTCGAGCCGACCGGGTGCGGACTCGGCGGCGATCTCTTCGCGATCGTGTGGGATGCGAAGAGCGCGCGCCTCGCCGGGTTGAACGGGAGCGGGCGCTCGCCGCGCGCGCTCACGCTGGAGCACTTGCGTTCGCGCGGCCTCGCGAAGATTCCGTCCCACGGCGCGCTCCCCGTCACGGTGCCAGGTTGCGCGGATGCGTGGTTCGAGCTGCACGCGCGCTTCGGGCGCCTGCCGATGGCCGAGGTCCTCGCGCCCGCGATCCGCTACGCGCGGGAAGGGTTCCCCGTGAGCGAGATCATCGCCAGCGGGTGGGCGCAGGGCGTCTCGAAACTGAAGGACTTTCCGGGATTTCGCGAGGTGTTCATGCCGGCGGGGCGGGCCCCGGCGAAGGGGGAGATCTTCCGCAACGCGGCGCTCGCGGACACGCTCGAGAAGCTCGCCGCCGGCGGCCGGGATGCGTTTTATCGCGGCGACATCGCGCGCGCGATCGATCGCTTCATGAAGGATCCGCGCGTCGGGGGATTTCTCGCCTACGAAGACCTCGCGGCGCACAAGTCGGAGTGGGTGGAGCCCGTCTCGGCGAGCTACCGCGGCTTCGACTTGTGGGAGCTGCCGCCGAACGGGCAGGGGATCGCGGTCTTGCAGATCTTGAATCTGCTCGAGGCGTACGATCTCCGCGCGCTCGGACGAAATAGCGCGGAGTACTGGCACTTGTTTCTGGAGGCGAAGAAGCTCGCGTTCGAGGATCGCGCGCGCTTCTACGCGGACCCCGCGTTCT
The DNA here is from genome assembly GCA_022616235.1 of Planctomycetota bacterium. GTDB lineage: Bacteria > Planctomycetota > UBA8108 > UBA1146 > JAKEFC01 > JAKEFC01. The sequence goes on along the minus strand of JAKEFC010000109.1, from coordinate 1,385 downwards.
CCACGGTGCCGGTCGCGGCTCTCATCTCGAAGAAGTACGCAGCCACGCGCCGCGCCCTCATCGATCCGAAGAGCGCCGCGCGCCGCGCGGACGCCGGCAATCCCGCCCTCGCGGCCGGCGACACGATCTATCTCGCCGCGGCGGACGGCGCCGGCAACATGGTCTCTTTGATCCAGAGCAACTACCGCGGCATGGGCTCGGGGATCACGCCTCCCGGGCTCGGTTTCGTGCTCCAGGACCGCGGCGAGCTGTTTTCGCTGGAGGCCGGGCACGCCAACGTCTACGCGCCGGGGAAGCGGCCCTTCCACACGATCATCCCGGGTTTCGTGACGCGCGCCGGGAAGCCGTGGCTCTCGTTCGGCGTAATGGGCGGCGCCGCACAACCGCAGGCGCAAGTGCAGGTGCTCGTGAATTTGATCGACTTCGGCATGAACTTGCAGGAGGCGGGGGATGCGGCCCGCATCGTCCATGAAGGCTCGTCGGAGCCGACGGGGGAGCGCATGGAGGATGGCGGGACGGTGCAAGTCGAGGAGGGGATCGCTTCCGAGGTGATCGAAGGATTGCGCGCGCGCGGCCATCGGATCGGGAACGACGTCGGGATCTACGGCGGATACCAAGCGATCCTCTGGAACGAGGAGCAGCGCGTCTACTACGGCGCGTCGGAGGCAAGGAAGGACGGACAGGCGGCAGGGTATTGAGAGCGCGGAAACGACTCGGGCAGACGCGCGCGGCCGGGAGAGATTGGCGCTACCACACGGGAGTATCGGATCGGCACGAGAATCGCCGCGAACCACGACCGCAAATAACAACTACAGGCCGAGCCGCTCGCAACCCGCGATCCATGGCAAGCACAAGACATCGCCGATGCGCTTCTCGTGTGGATCTCTACTCAAGCAGAAAGCCTCGCAGGGTTTCATGTCCGCGGCAAATCGAATGAGCGACCGCACGTCCGCGTCCTGAATGCGCGCCGTAGACTTGATCTCTACGAGCGCCTTCGGCTGCCCTGGCCGGTCGATGACGAGATCAATTTCAGCATCGTCTTTGGTTCGCAGGTAGGAAAACGCCCATTCCTTGCGCGCGTAGTCGGCGAGCCGCATGATTTCGAGAATCACGAAGTGCTCGAACGACCTCCCGAATTCGTATGTGCCTTCGCGAAGGCCAAGGCCCAGCGTTCGTTCGAGGGACCTACGGATGCCGGTGTCGAAGAAATAGAACTTGTGATTCGATCGCTGCCGCTTGCGCACGGAACGATGGTACGATGGCAAGAGAATACCCATAAGCGTGTCCTCGAGCACACTGAAGTAGGATTCCACGGTCTTGGAATCGACGCCGACATCGCGGGCGATGGCGGCATAGTTGATGATGAGTCCATTCATTTGTGCGGC
>JAKEFC010000001.1 GCA_022616235.1 Planctomycetota bacterium | reverse complement strand
CTTCCCGTTCCTCTACGGCGCGCTCGGGGGAGCCGGCTGGGATGCGGAGCGCGCGCGCCTCTTCGATGAATTCCTCGCCGCGTGGGGGAGCGGCGGCTGGCTGCTGCCGTTCTCGGTGACCTTCGACGCGACCTTCTTCTCGATGGAGCGCTTCGACGGCATCGTCGGGCCGGTGTTCCTCCTCGGCGCGCCGCTCGTGCTCCTCGCGATCGCGCGGTCGGCGGCGGCGCGTTCCACCGCGGCGCTCGCGCTCCTCCTCGCCGTATCGTGGGCGCTGACGACGCGGCAGGTGCGCTTTCTCCTCCCGGCGCTCGCCGTGTTCGCCGCGCTGCTCCCGGCAGGTTGGGAAGCGATCGCGAGCGCGCGGTTGCGGGCGTGCGTGCGGTGCGCCGTCGCCGCGGCGATCCTGCTGTCGCTCGCTCCGCACGCGCTCCTCTTCACGAGCGATGCGCCGCTCGCGTACGCGGTGGGGCGCGAGAGCGCGGAGGCGGCCTGCGCGCGCAACTTTCCCGGCGGGGACTACGCGCTCTTTCGCGACCTGGCGCGGGCGGTACCGCCGGACGGCAAGATCCTCTTCGCCGGCAGCGGCAATCCCATCTTCTACTGCGAGCGCGCGTTCCGCGCCGACTCCGTCGTCGAGAACCACACCTTGCGGCGCCTGCTCTGCGATGCCGCCGATCCCGCGGTCGCGGCGCGGCGCTTCGCCGCGGAGGGCTTCACGCATCTCTTGTTTCGGCAAGCGCTCGTCTTTGGTCCCGCCGGCGACCTCACGGATGCCGAACGCACTTGCCTCGCGGGGCTGCTCGCGCGGCACGGACGCCTCGAGCTGAGGAGCAACGACACCGTGCTCTATCGCATCGAGGCCGCGCCATGAGCGGGCCGCGGCGCGCGCGCGCCGCGACCTGGACGGAAGGGCCTTGGGCGCTCTTCTTCCTCCTCGCGCTCGACCTGCTCGCGCTCTTCGACGCCTGCGCTCTCGGCTACTTGCTGCGCTTCCAGTGGCCGCTCCTGCCGCAGCCGCGGGTAGCTCCGGCGCCGGTGGACGAATACCTCGCGGCGTGGGGGATCGTCGCCTACGCGGCGGTCGCCCTCTTTCACGCCTACGGCATCTACGAGCTGGGAAAGAGGCGCACTGCGATCGACGTCCTCCGAAAGCTCGTGTCCGCAGGCGGCTGGGTCCTGCTCTTGGTCCTCTCCTTGAGCTATTTCTATCGCGATTTCAGCTACAGCCGCCTGGCTCTCGCCTACACCGCGCTCTTGGCGCTCTTCTTCCTCGCGCTCTTCCGCACGGCGTGGGAATCTTACCGCGGGCACCTGCGCGCGACGCGAGCGTGCGTGAAGCGGGTGGTGCTCGTGGGGAGCCGCACGATTCCGCGCTTTCTCGCCCAGCGCCTGCGGGAGGAGCCGCGCCACGGCTACGAGATCGCGGCGGTAGCCGACCAAGGCCTGATCGACGAGCGCGCATTCGGCGGCGTGCCCACGGGCACGCTCGACGACCTGCCCCGACTCGTCGAAGAGGCTCAGGCGGAAGAAGTGCTCGTCGGCCATCCGGCGCTGGGACAGCAGGCGCTGCTCGCGATCATCGAAACGTGCGAGCGGCGCCGGATCCCGATTCGCATGGTGCCGGCCACCTACGATCTCTTGATCGACGGCAGCGACTTCGAAGAGGTCGACGGGATTCCGCTCGTCCGCATCAACGAGCAGCGTGCGCGCCCCGCGCACCGCGTCAGCAAGCGGATCTTCGATGTCGCCTGCGCGGCGGTGCTCCTGGTCCTCTCTGCTCCGCTGCTCGCGGCGCTCGCGGTCGCGATTCGGATCGACTCGCCGGGCGCCGCGATCTTTCGCCAGCTTCGTGTCGGACGCAACGGGCGCCCGTTCCGCGTGTGCAAGCTGCGCACGATGGTGCAGCGGGCGGAGCAGCTCCTGCCGGCCCTCGTCGACGTGGCGCGCCTCCCCGAGCCCGTGTTCAAGCTCGATGACGATCCGCGCGTCACGCGCGTCGGCCGCGTGCTCAGGCGCTGGAGCTTGGATGAGCTGCCTCAGCTCTGGAACGTCCTTGCCGGCGACATGTCGCTCGTCGGCCCGCGCCCCGAGGAGGAGGTCATGGTCGCCCGCTACGACATCTGGGAGCGCCGCCGGCTCAAGCTCACGCCCGGAATCACGGGGCTGCAGCAGGTCCACTGCCGCGGATCGCGCTCGCTGAAGGAGCGCGTGCGGTGGGACATCCTCTATCTCCGCAAGGAGTCCTTTCTGCTCGACCTCTGGATCCTGTTTCGCACCGTGATCGTCGTGTTGCGCGGAGAGGGGCGCCATTGACCGCAGCCGGGGTCGCGATCGCGACCGAACAGTCGCCCCTGCGCGAATCGGCGCCGTGGTTCTTCTGGCTCTTGCTCTTCGCCCTCTGCGTCGCGGATCAGATGCTCGTTTGGCAGTACCCCGATGCAGATCCGGCGTCCGGTTACAGCCGGGACAACGACCTCACGGTCGACGGCTATTGGTACTTGGCCGAGGCGCGCGGGTGGCATGAAGGAGAAGATGCCGTCGTCGGCGCCGGCTACCGGAAGCCGCTCGTATCGATTCCGATGTACGGCTTCTACAGCATCTTCGGCGTCGGAATCGCTTCGTCGCGCTCGCTCTCCGCGTGCGCATCCCTCGGCACGCTCATTTTGCTCGTCTTGCTCCTGCGCCGGCGCTTCGGAGCGAACATGGCCGTGGTCGGAGGCATCCTCTTCGTCGTGGAGCCCGCGTGGCACGTGTACGCACGGTCGCCCGTGATCTATCCGTGGGTGGGGTTCTGGCTCCTCGTCGTGCTTGCCGTCGCGAGCGGGCGCGGCGCCCTCCGCTGGTGGCTGGGGGGTGGTCTCCTCGCGCTGGCCGCGCTCTACTTGAAAGCGCTGCTCTGGATCGCGGCACCTGCGCTCGCGTACGAGGGTTGGCGGCGGCTCCGCCTGGGCGGCGGTCCGTGGAGCCGCCGGCGCGCCCTGCTCGCGGCCTCGTCCGGCGCGATCTTGGCGGCGATGATTCCGTTCCTGCCGGCGACGGCTTGGGAGCGGCTCGCGATCTACTTCGGCGAATCGGCGTCGCTCCTCGGCAACATCTTCGGATTCGAGGAGAATTCGCGGTTCTTCTCCGCGGCGGCGGTTTCCATCCTCCTCGCCTGGACCGGCGCGCTCGGGTTCCTCACTCACGCGTTTCCGACCCGCGGCCCGCGCACGCCCGAGCGCATGATCCACGTGACCGTATGGACTTCGCTGGCCGGGCTCGCGTTCTTCTCCTATACGCCGCTCCGATATCTCTCCGTGCTGTTTCCGTTGCTCATCTACCTCGCCGTCTCTTGCATCAACGCCGCGGCACGGCTCCCCGCCCGGCGCCCGCTCTCGCTCGGATCCTGGCGCAGGGCGGGCACGGCGGTCTTCT
>JAKEFC010000108.1 GCA_022616235.1 Planctomycetota bacterium | reverse complement strand
CGCGAAGAAGCTGCCGGCGTCCCGCAACGTGGCACGCTTCTCGTAGGCGTGCAGAAAGGTGTCCTGCGTCAGGTCGCGAGCTTTCTCGGTGTCGCGAATCCGCTGTTGGACGTATACGAAGACGACGCCCCAAGTCTGTTCCACCACTCTCTGAAACGCGCCTCGGTCGCCTTGCAGCGCCCGCCGGATCAATTCTCCGTCGAGTTGCAATCCGTACCATCCCTAACGCTCCGGTATTCCGGGTCGGTTAATCTGGCCGCGGTAATCAACTCCGGTAATCCCGCGGCGACCTCGGCAGCCCGCCGAGGTATCGAGACGCGACGAGTCGCCGAGCGTTGCAGGCGACCTGCCGGCGTGCGGCGCCTCTCGGAACCCCGGCATTCTTTCCGCACCGAATCCTCCGGTTTGACGATTTTCGGCGCTGCATTGTAGGCTTGAAAGTAGATCTTGCCATTCGCAGATTCCCTCGTCGCGCGAGTGCGGCAGCGCGTACTCGAGCGCCAGAGCAGAGAAGGTGCCATGTCCACGAGATCCAAGAAGGACCCGCCCGCGGGAAGCCAGCGCCAGAAGAAGCCCGCCTCCGAGGGACAACCGCTGAAGCTGCGCGACGAAACGACGGGGGCGGATGAATCGCCGACCATCATGATGGACGAAGGGAAGACCGCGGCTGCCGGCAGCGCGGTCTCCGGCGGCTACTCCGTGCGCCCGCGCACGCCGGCGACGGCGATGACGGACAAGATGAACGCCCTCACCGACAAGATCGCCGCGCCCGATGCGGAAGCCGATCCCTCAGCCGAGATCGAGGACTTGGAAGAGGTGGTCGTCCTGCTCGATGAAGCTCCGAGCGGATTCTCTGCGCACCACGGTCCGGAACGCGCCGAGTCGGTCGGCATGATGTCGCACAATCCGATGAACACCGAGTTCATTCCGGATGCGCCGGCGGCCGGGAACTTCGCTACCGAATCCACGGAGGGCGCCAACGTCACCGAAGTCCTCGAGATCGGGAATCTCCCCGAGCTTGGCGGCGTCGAAGACATTACGACCCTGATTCAGGAGGCGCCGCCTACGGTGCCGATGGAAGCGCCGCGCTCCGAGACCGCGGAATTCCCACTCGAGCTGGTCGGGGCAGGACGCAAGCCGAAGCGAAAATTCTTCCTTGGCGCGGTCGCCGCCTTGTTGCTCGTCTCCGGCGCCGGCGCCTACTACTTCTACGGCGACCAGATCCTCGATGTCCTCGGGGTCGGCGCGAAGAACGTGGCTGCTCTCGGAAATACGCCTGCCAAGTCGGTGCGCCCGCCCGTTGCCGTCAAGACTCCATCGCCGGCCGGCACCAACTCGACGCAGACGCCGGCCCACGGCACCGATCCCGGCAACGAGACGGCGACGACGCCCGCTGGCACCGTGGCGGGCACGGAACCGCCGGCGAATCACGACCCTGAGGATGGCGGGCCGGCGCCGGCGCTCGCGGAGCGGGAAAAGGTCCGCATGTGGCTCGACGGGGCGCTGATCGCGACCCTAGGTGCTCCCGAACGAACCGAAAAGTAATCGCGATCCCCGACCTCGCGCGGGGAAGCTATGAGGAGTTGCTCATGCCGCGTCTCGTAATCGTAACTGCGCTTGCTCTCTGCTGCCTCGCCTGGAATCCGACGACGCTGCAGGCGGGCTACGTGTTCATGAAGAACGGCTACATCATCCAGGGCAAGGTCGTGGAAAAGGATGACGCGAAGATCGTGCTGCGTTGGACGAACGGCAGCATGTCCATCGAGCACCGATTCATCGACCAGTTGGTGCTCGACGGCTCGGAGGAGCGCGAGCTGAGGGAGCGGGCGGCGGTCCAGAAAATGGCCCCCAGCGGCACGGAATTCACCGGCGTCGCCGAGGAAAACGTCCCGCTCGAGCTGCCGCCGAACATCAACGAGATCATCGCGCTCTACAACACGGAGCTGACCGTCGGGGCGAAGGGTGGCGTCGATGGGAAGGGCAACGCGGGTTCCGGCACGGGGAACGATCCGTCGGCCGGCGAGGTCCCGAATGCCACGTTCGTGCCTCCGAATCCCTCTCCGGGCAACGCAGGGGAAGTCATTTGCCAAGCGGCGGGCTTCGCGCTGACCCCGGCGGCGAATTGGCACGTGCTGCAAGAAGACGGCGTCGTGCGGGTGATCCCGAATGCTGTGGACCACCACTCCGTGCTGGTCATTCACTTTCAAGATTCTCCCGGCGTCGAAGCGGAGACGCTGTCCGGCGAGTTGCGCGGCGCATTGACTACGAATTATCCGGGGGCGCGGATCCTCAAAGAGCGCCGATCGGAGATCGGCAGCGAGCCAGCCGTCGTCCTTGAGGGCGAGTTCCCCGCGCGAGAGACGGTCTTCGCGCACTCGGCCGCGGCGCACGATGGCCGGTGCTACCTGTTCACAATGATCTTGCCGCTCCCGCTCGATACGACGGACCGAAAGTCGATCGAGGATTGCCTGTTGTCACTTCGCTTCATCGATTGATATTGAATCCTTCCGCATGACGCGCGCCTCCGGTATTCAATTCCGGAGGCGTTGTCGTTTCCACGCCCAAATTTTTTTCTCGGAAATTGCGAATCGGGATTGAACAAATTCCGAGCATCACTAGGATAGCGGCGCGCTTGCGCGATGAAGACGGCGCGCGTCACCTCGCGCGGTTGCATTGGCGCAAGTGGCGAGAGTCCGAGAGTGTTCGAGAGAGTGATGCACGCGCGCGTTGCAGATGTGGTTCGTGAACGGCGTGTGCTCGTGCGGCTTGCGCACTTGACGGGACGGCGAAGCGCTAGTGATCGCAAGGCATTTGCCGATTAGGCGGCCGCGTGAATGTCGGCGCCGTTGGCGGGGCAATTTGCCGCGCGCACCCTGGGGGAAGGGTTGACAAGGAAGCTCGGTTGCCGGCGAGCTTTAGGGAAGTCTACAGCGCCGAGAATACGCTCCGGCGGCTGCGACGCTGGCGCTATCGCGCTCGCGCGCGCCGAAGCGATCCCTCCGGAGTGCCTTCTACTCTGCGATTCGGCGCCTCCTCTGCCATCACATCTCCCACTCTCCACTCTCCCACTCCTCTTTTTTCCCTACCATCTGCGCATTCGAAAGCAAGCCTTGGATTCGAGTACTGCGATTCCCCGCCGTCATGCTCCGGACTCCAGTGTCCGCGAACAGGTCGTTCGGGATCGGAAACAGGATGGAAACGATCGCCCGCAAAATGGGGATGGGCGGTCGTCCGGGAAGCGATTCCCGGCGTTGTCGGCCACAGGTCATCTGCGTGGGGACCCCGGATGATCGGGTGTGCGGCAGCGTTCGAGCACTACGTGCCACCGCGTCATGGTGAGGCGGGGTACAAGCATCAGGATTGAGGGGACCCAAAGGAGTCGCACAATGGCGAAGAGACGACGGAAGAAAGCCGCCGCTGCGGGCGGGAAGAAGGCCGGCAAGAAGCGGCGGAAGAAGCGCGGCGGAAAGAAGGGCGGCCGAAAGAAGGGTCGGCGCCGTTCAAAGTAACTGAGCCCGCCGGCGTCTATCGGCCTTGGCGCGCCGGAGGCGAGCGGCCGGTCGAGCCCTTCGGTACCAAGCCCAAATACGATTTTTGGGAGAAGGGTCCGGCTCGGCGCTGAGTTGCCCGCCGGCAATAGCCAATTTGGCGGAGGCCAGGCGGGTTCCCCGCGTGCTGGAGTCATGCGCTAGTCTTGATGCCATGGCTCGCATGGGAGAAGGGTGGAGTTCCGATGCGTACTCCACCCTTCCTTTTTTTATCCCATGGATCTGCCACGGCTTACAGTCGCGTCTCGAGGTTTGCGCGCCTCGCGCGAGGCACATCCCGCGGAGTGCGTCCCTGCACGGAACTGCCCTTTGCCCGCCAAGTAGCCGGACTCGCACCGAGCAAGGTGCGGAATCAAGGTCTCGTCAATTTGTGCGGTGATTCTTCACGGCGAGCCGCACGCAATCCATTGCGATACGAGGGGTTCTGTTCAAGCAAGCAAGGCAGTGTTATCATCGCCGGCTGAAGTTCGCCTCCGTCTGTCGAAAACGATTCGGAGAACGACGCCGGCATACTCCCGAGCTGACTGACGCTTCGAGGGGGGCCTCGGGAATGGGTTGCTGGGCCTTCGCAAGACGAATTGCCTGTGCCGGCCAACGAGGAAGACAAGAAAACGAGGACGGTAGCGCTACCCCGCGACTAACTGGGGCGGCGGACCGGACATAGGAGGGCGTTCCCATGGCATCCACGGGCTCGATCCATCGTGCTGCAACTCGCTTTGGCGCATACACGGCTTACGCGACCTTCGCGGCGATCGCTCTGATTGCAACTCCATTCCAGGTTTGCGCCTACGACTTTATCGAGGAAGTCACCGTATCCAGCGGCGATGGTACCGCCAGCTCTCCTTCGCTCACGCTCGACAGCGTCGACAATGTATTCCTCACGTTCATTGAGAACGAAGAAGTCACCATCAACATTGGACCCTTGTTCGAGCCGGCTGGAGCGCCGCTTACCGAAGGCGATTCGGCGAAGATCCACCCGTCGATTCACGTTCCGGGACCCGGGAAGTTCACCGTGGTCTACGAGGAGGAAGGCGAGATCTTGTACATCGAGAGCTTCGCCGGCACCTTCGAAGAACCGATGCTCCTCAGCCTCAGCGATGACCCCGACCTGGCGCCGGAGATCGCGCGTGGCGTCGCCGTTCCTGAGAGCAACGTCGTCTGGGTCGTCGAGGACGCCGGCGGAACCAAGTTCGTGCACGTGTCGCGGGATCTCGGGCGGCCAACGGAGCTGGTAGAAGGCAACGATCCCACGATCGCCACCGACGCGACCGGGGTCATTTACGTCGCCTACGAGCGGGGTGGGGACCTCTTTCACACGACGGACGGCGGCCTCGGCTTCGGCACCGAAGAGACGCTTACGACGGGCACGGAAGCGGACTCCGAGCCTGCGCTCGAATTGGACTCGGCAGGCGTTCCGTCGGTGGTCTTCGTGCGCGATGGGCAAGCGGCATTGCTTCGCGGCGACGGCGCAGGGGGGTTCCTGGAGCCTCTGATCGTTTCGGATCCGGCGCACAGCGTCTCGAATCCGCATCTCTCCTTCGGCACGGGGGTGAGCTTCGTCCTCTACGAAGCGGCAGGCGATCTGTGGTTGACGACCATTACTGGCGACTTGGCGACGCCGCCGGAAAACGTCAGCAATACCCTCGGCATCGAAGATCAGTCGCTGCTCCGCGTCGACAGCATCGGGCTCATCCACATCGCCTACCGCCGCGATGGCGAGATCTACTACCGCAACGACGCGGCGCCTCCGGTTCCCGATTTCATCGCGGATGTTACCGATGGAGATGCGCCCCTCGACGTGCTGTTCACGAGCACGGGAACCGGATACGCCACGCATCACGTCTGGGACTTCGGCGATGGGGAGACCGCCAGCGGCGAATCGATCGAGCACACCTACCACTTCGCGGGAGTTTACGACGTGTCCCTGACCTCGAGCGGGCCGGGCGGCGAGTACAGCATCGTGTACAACAACCTGATCTCGGTCTCGCCTCCTTCGAACGTCATGTCGATCCCGAACATCACCGTGTTTCAAGGGGAGCCAGAGGTCATCATTCCCGTCATCGGCAAGCATGCGGATCCGGCCCAGGGATACCAGATCGCGGCCGCGTGGAACGAAGAAGTCCTCATGATGCAAGATTTGGTGTTCGACGCGACCGACATCATCGGACTCAGCCCCGAGTTCGTCGCTCCTACGATCGTGCTCGATGGCCAGTACTCTTACTTCACTTTGGGTTTGGTGCTCGACTTCTCCACTCCGTTCGACGGGCGCACGCTCCCTGCCGGCAACAATCAGCGGCTCGTGAACATGGAGTTCGACGTGAAATTCCAGACGCCGGCCCCCGCCGTGACGACCATCGAGCTGCGCAACGACCTCGGGGACCCCGTGATCGCCAACATCTTCACGGTCGAAGGCACGAGCGCGCTCGCGGCGCTGGACAGCGGCGACGTCACGGTGATCCCATTCGTGCTCCCCGCACCCACGCTGTTCGTACGCGGCGACTTCAACAACGACGCGAGTGTCTCGATCGTGGATGCGATCGGCATCCTCTCCTATCTCTTCCAAAGCGGCGCGGCTTCCGACTGCCTGGATGCCTCCGACGTCAACGACGATGGGGCTATTGGCATCGTCGATGCGATCGTGGTCCTGAATTTCCTCTTCACGGACATTCCCGGCAGCGTTCCCGCGTATCCGTTTCCCGGCGTAGGCCTCGATCCGACGGCGGACCCCTTGGGGGACTGCTAGCCCGAATTATTCATGATCCTTCCACTGCAAGCGCCGATGTGGCTGCCTTGCTGCGTCGAAACAGCGACTTCGATCCTCAACGACCTCACCAGGTCGCCTCCAGTCGAAGTCGCAGTTTCTCCTTGCCATCCAGCCACCTCGGCGCTTTCGTGACGAAGTTCATGAATAATCCGAGCTAGAGCACGACATCCAAGACTCTCCTGGCTTTGGTCGGGTGCCGGCCGCGGGCGGAGTCGAGAATTCCGCACCAAAGGTTTCCCGGGCTCCGAGTTCGGATATAACTTCGCCTTATGAATAGGCCCTACGCCGCCGCCGACCTCGCGTGCGCGAAACTCACTCCATCTCGGCAGCGTGCCGCGCGCGCTCGTTGCGCCGCCCTACGCGCCTTCGGCGCCGTGCTGCTGGCAGCCGCGCTCTCGTGCAGCGGTTCGCACGGCGAGGATTCCACATCCAAGCAGGGAGCGGCCGCGGCCGCGGAAGCGAGCACGAAGAGCGCCGCCACCCCCGCCACCGAGGCGCCGCTCGTGGAGGTCGCGAAGCCTCGGCGCGGTATCGCGCGCGAAACCATCACGTTGAACGGCGATTTGCGCGCACAAGAAGAGTTGGATCTCACGAGCCGCGTGACCGCGGTGGTGCTCGAGCTTTACATACGCGAAGGCGACGAGATCGCGGCGGGCGCGCCGCTCGTCCGCCTCGACTCGGCGGAGTTGGAGCTCGTGGAGCGCCAAGAGCGCTTGGCGCACGAAGATGCCGTGGCGCGGGCCGCCTCGGTGCGCCTCGATCTCGACGAATTGCGGCAGAACGCCGACCTCGCGCGCCTCTCTTTCGAAAAGTGCAACAAGGACTTGGAGCGCTTCGATCGGCTCCTCACTTCCGGTGCCCGCACGGCGTTCTCGGAGGAGGAGCATGACGCGAAGCGCTACGCGCTGGATGAGGCCCGCATCGCCCTCGAGAAGGCGGAGCTGGCTCTCGAGCGCGGCGCGGTGCAAAGCCAACTCGCGGAGATCGCGACGCAGCGCCTCGCCGCATCGTGGGAACGAGCGCGCCTCGACGTCTCCCGCTGCAAGATCTCGAGCCCGATCGACGGCGCCGTGTCGTTCTTGGAGGTGCATCCCGGCGAACTCGTTCAGAGCGGCACTCGGGTGGCGAGCGTCGTAAATCGCCGGGAGCTTTATACGGAGGTGAGAGTGCCTCAGCGCCGGCTCGGAGCGCTGGCGTTGGGCCAAGCGGTGGAGATCCAAGCGGAGACCTTCGCCGAAGAACGATTCGCGGGCCGCGTCGATGGCATCCATCCGACCATCGACGCCGCGGAAGGAACCGTCAAGGTGCGCATTCGCGTCGAGGATCCCTCTCGACGCTTGCGTCCGGGCAGCTACGTGAGCGTGACGATCATCACGGCGAGCTTCGACTCCGCGCTGCTCATACCGAAACGCGCGCGGCTGCTCGAGTCGGCGCGGAGCCACGTGTTCGTCGTTCGCGACGGGATCGCTCGCCGCCTGACCATCGCCACCGGCGTCCAAACCGTCGAAGAGCTGCAAGTCATCGAAGTGGCGGAGGACGGGATTCGCGACGATGACCTCCTCATCGTGCGCGGGCAGGACCGACTGAAGGACGGCACCGCGGTACGCTCGCGAACCGCGGGATCGATGGATGATTCGGCAGGCGGTGCCGCGGCCGCTCCAAACACGCCCGCTCCGGAGAGCAGTTCCGAGTCGAAGGACTCGCCGCCCTCGGATAGCGATACCGCCAGCGGGCAAGGATAGTCCCCGTGGCGGAGGGGAACGAGAGTCCTTCCGCGCGCGTTGCCGCGAATCCGGCGATCTCTCTCGCAGTCCGCCGCCCCGTCGGACTCCTCATGATCACCCTTTCCGTGTTCGTGTTCGGGCTCATCTCGTTCGATCGCCTCCCGATGGATCTCATGCCGGAGATCTCCTACCCAAGCGTCACCATTCGCACCCGCTATCCGGGCGTCGCCCCGGAAGACGTCGAGGAGAGGGTTTCCCGGCGGCTCGAGCAGGCGCTCTCCGTCGTAAAGAACCTGCGCCGCATTACCTCCTCATCGCGCGCGGAGTCGAGCGAAGTCCTGCTCGAATTCACTTGGGACAACGACATGAAGGCGAGCCTGCAAGAGGTTCGCGAAAAGCTCGATCAGACATTCCTCCCCGAAGATGCGGAGACTCCGACGATCCTTCGCTACGACCCGAATCTCGACCCCGTGATGCAGATCGGCTTCGTCGGCGATATCGGCGAAAAGGAGCTTCGCCGAGCCGCGGAGGAAGAGGTGGAGCGCCGGCTCGAGACCGTGCAGGGCGTGGCCGCGGTGCGCGTCCGCGGCGGGCTCGAAGATGAGATCGCGGTAGCAGTCGACGAAGAGCTGATCCGCGCCCGCGGCGTAACCATCGATGAGATCGCGCGCCGCCTCGCCGAGGAGAATCTCGACCAAGCGGGGGGACTCCTCAAGGAAGGCGACGTTACTTACGTCGTCCGCACGCGCAATCCCTTCCTGAGCCTTGCCGAAGTCGAGGAGATACCGATTCGGCGCGAAGGCGAATCGGTCCTGCGGCTCGGCGATGTGGCGCGCGTCCTCGCCGCCAGCAAGGAACGGCAGGTCATCACCCGCATCGATGGCAAGCCGGCGGTAAAGATCGAGGTCTACCGCGAAGCCGGCGCGAACATCGTCGAGCTTGCGGAGCGCGTGCGGCTCCGGATGCACGGTTCGCCGGAGGAGCAGCAGGCCTTTCAGGAATGGAAAGAGAGCGTGGCGACGGAGCCCCCCGCGGAGCTGGAGCGGAAGAAACCTCACGCGGACAAGGAGAGCAAGGCTGCCGCAGGCGGCGCGCCGGACGCGGGCGCCGCCGGCGACGAGCGCAGAGGGGGCCGCAGGGTCAACCATCCGGACTACATCGAAGCGAACGTCCCGGAGGGCTGCAAGCTCATCGTACTCTCCGACCAATCCACCTTCATCGAAGGGGCGATCGATGATCTGCTGCAGACGGCCGTGCTCGGAGGCGTGCTCGCCGTGCTCGTCTTGTTCGCCTTTCTCGGTCGCTTCGCCTACACGGCGATCGTCGCGCTCTCGATTCCTTTCTCCGTCGTGGCGACCTTCGCCCCGATGCACCTGGGCTCCATCTCGCTGAACATCATGTCGCTCGGCGGACTCGCATTCGGCGTCGGCATGCTCGTGGACGCGAGCATCGTCGTCTTGGAAGCGATCTTTCGACGGCGGGAGAGCGGCATCGGGATCATGCAGGCCGCGATCGAAGGCGCATCGGAGGTGGGGGGCGCCGTGCTTTCGGTCATCCTCACCACGGTCGCGGTCTTCTTCCCGATCGTCTTCGTGGAGGGGATCGCCGGCCAGATGTTTCGCGACCATGCGTTGACGGTCGTGTACTCGCAGCTTGCGTCGCTCGTCGCCTCGCTGTCCCTGATCCCGATGTTGGCGGCGCGCGCCGGCGCGCAGCGCACGGGCGCTGCCCAGGCGGGGGTGCCGCGCGACAAGATCTTCTCGCGGTGGACCTCCCTGCGCCGCTTCGTAGATGGCGCCCGATTCGCGCGCCGCGCGTTTCGGAGCCCCGGCGCGCTCTGGCGCGCTCCGCTCGCGCTCTTCGTCGCCCTGCCGTTCCTCGTCTACGCGATCCTGGGCCTCTTGTTCGACGTCGTCTCGTGGCTCGCGACGGTAGCGTTCGCCGCGCTTTGCGTCGTGCTCGCCGTCCTTGGAGGCGCCGGCAAGCTTGTCGTCCGCGCCAGCGAGCCCGTGTTCGGCTCCTTCCGCGGCGTATTCGCGGCGATGGAGCGCGGCTACGTGACGCTCATCCGCGGCGCACTCGCCCAGCGCGCGCTCGTCCTCGCGACCGCCCTCCTTTCTCTCGCCGTCGCGGCCTGGATCCTCCCGCGGCTCGGCACGGAGCTGGTGCCGGAAGTGGCGCAAGGCGAATTCGGCGTATTGCTCCGCTACTCCGTCGGTACGCCGCTCGCAGTGACGGAAAGGTTGGTGTCCGGCTACGAGCGCGCGCTCGCCGATCTGCCGGAAGTGGAAGCAGTCGTCGCCACCATCGGAGTCGATCCGGAAGATGCGCGCAGTACGGCGGATGGCGAGCATACCGCGCGCTTCCTGGTCCGACTGCGGCGCTCCAACGAGTCGATGCAAGAGCGGGAGCGGCGCGTCATCGCGGAGGCGAGCGCGCTCGTAGGGGGCGTCGCGGACCACTCCGTCGAGATCGAGCGCAAGTCGCTCTTCTCGTTTCGGACGCCGATCGAAGTGGAGATCAAAGGCTACGACCTGGAAAAGCTGCGCGCCCTCTCCGACCGGTGCTTGCAGCTCCTCTCTTCGCTGCCGGAGCTGCGCGACGTTCGCTCCAGCGTGGCGCCCGGTCACCCGGAGGTCCATCTCCACCCCGATCGCGAAAAGATGGCGCGCTACGGCGTGACGAGCCGGCGCCTGGCGGAGCTGTTGCGGGACAAGAACATGGGCAACGTCGCGACCCGCTACCACGAGAAGGATCGTCGGATCGACATGCGCGTCCGGCTCGAGGAGGCGGATCGCGACTCCATCGAAGCGCTCCTGGGCGTCTTGGCCCAGCCCGCGGGGGATCACGGCGGCTGGTCGCTGCGCGACCTGATCGACGGCTGGACGATTCGCGAGGGGCCCGCGGAGATTCGGCGCATCGATCAGCAGCGAGCCGCGGTGATCACGGCGGACACGAGCGGGCTCGACCTCGGCAGGGGAGCGGAACGGGTCGAGGAGACGCTGCGCCGAGGTCTGGAGCTGCCGCCGGATTTCAGCGTGGCGGTCGTGGGACAGAAGAAGGAGATGGAAGAGTCGCGCGCATCCATGGCGAGCGCGCTGCTCCTCGCGATCTTCCTCGTCTACGTGGTGATGGCGGCGCAGTTCGAGTCCATCGTGCAGCCGTTCATCATCATGTTCACGATCCCTCTTGCCGTGGTCGGCGTGGTGGTCACGTTGTGGGTGACGGGCACGGCGATCTCCGTCATGAGCTTCATCGGCATGATCGTGCTCGCCGGCATCGTCGTGGACAACGCCATCGTGCTCCTCGACCACGTGAATCAACTTCGTGCCGCCGGCATGGAAGTCGGTATGGCGCTCGTGGAAGGCGGACGCCGGCGGCTGCGTCCCATCGTGATGACGACGCTCACCACGGCGCTCGGGATGCTTCCCCTCACCGGTGTGTTCGCCGCCGTGCCGCACTCTCCGGAGTGGAACTGGCTCTTCGGATCCGGGGACGGCGCCGAGATCCGCGCTCCGCTCGCCTACACCGTGATCGGAGGGCTCCTGTCGAGCACGCTCCTCACCTTGGTCGTGATCCCGGTCGTCTATGCGCTCATCTGCCGCGGGGGTCCGCGGGGTGCGTCGCCGGAATCGGCGCCGGAGGCAGGCGTTCCATGAAAGGGCTCGCGACCGGTTTTGTGAAACGCCCGATCGGCGCGCTGATGCTCCTCCTCACGCTCGCGGTAATCGGCTCGATCGCCTACATGCGCATCCCGCTCCAGCTCGTGCCTGCTGGACTCGCGTTTCCGAACATATGGGTGGACATTCCCATCGTGGAATCGACGCCGGAAGAGGTGATGGAGCGCGTGGCCCGTCCGGTGGAGGAGATGTTCCGGACGATCCCGGGAGTCATCGGGCTCGGCAGCCGCTCTTCCGGGGACCACTGCGGCATCCGCGTGCGCTGCGATCCCACGGTCGATGGCAACGCCATCTACGCGGACTTGCGCGATCGCATGGAACGGCTCCTGCCGGCGCTCCCGAACGGCGCCGATCGCTATCGCATCCACCGGTTCAATCCGGAGACTGACATACCCGTCATGAACGTGGCGGTCACGCACGATCGTTCGGTCAAGAACCCGGATGCCCTGCTCGAGCACGTGATCAAGCCGCGCCTGGAGGCAATGCCCGGCGTCGCGCAAGTCGAGGTGGAGGGCCTCATCGAGCGGCGCGCCGTCATCGAGTTGGATCCCGCGCGCGTTCGCGCCTACGGGGTCGACGTGGCGGCGCTCATCACGCGCCTCTCCGGCGACAACGCGATCGCTCCTTGCGGCATCGTGCGCGACGGCGGCCACCGGCTGCTGGTAAGGACGGCGAGCCGCTTCGAAAGTTTCGATGAACTGCGCAGCTTCCCGGTCAACGAGTCTCTGACGTTGGGGGAGATCGCGGAGATCGGCTACCAGAGGGCGGTGCAGGAATTCATCGTGCGCGTCGACCAGGAACTCTGCTACTCGGTCGAGATCTCCAAGCAATCCGAGGCGAACACGGTCGATGTGTGCACCCGGCTGGAGGAGTTATTCGAAGTGGGATTCGCCTCCGACGCGCGCCTCGCGGGCTTCAAGTACCATCCGTATTTCAGCCAGGGGCGCATCATCCGCCATTCCCTCGGGAGCGTCGAAGAAGCGTGCCGCTGGGGGGGCCTCTTCGCGATCGCGGTGCTCTTTCTATTCCTCCGGCGCGTGGGGATCACGTTGGTGGTTGCGGCTGCCATCCCGCTGTCGCTGCTCATCACCGTCGTCGTGATCTATTTCCAGGGGGGCACGTTCAACATCATGTCCCTCATGGGGCTCACGCTCGCCGTCGGCATGCTCGTCGACAACGCGATCGTGATCGCGGAGAGCATCTTCCGCGAACGTCAGTGCGGGACGGCGCCGCGCGCGGCGGCGTATCACGGCACTCGCGAGGTCGCGCTCGCCGTGACGCTCGGCACGCTCACGACCGTCGCGGCCTTCGTGCCGGTGATCTACGTGAGCGGCGACTCCATGGTGCGTACCTTCCTCGCCGAGATCGGACTGCCCGTTTCGTACTCCGTGCTCGCGTCCCTCGCCGTCGCGCTGCTCTTCGTGCCGGTGGCGACGACATTTCTGTCCCTCGCGCCGGCGCGTCCTCGTTCGGAGCTGGATTCCGGTTGGTTCCGGCGTTGGAGCGGCGCCGGCGCAATGAGCCCGGAGGGCCGCACGGCACGCGGCTATCGGTGCGCTCTCTCCTGGATGCTGCGCCATCGCTTCGCCGCGGCGCTGATCAGCCTGCTCGTGTTCCTGACGATCCAGATCCCGAAGCAGCAGGTCGCGGAGCGGAGCGGCGACGAAGAGCGTACCCATGGCATCGAGCTGGATGTCGACTTTCCGCGCCAGAACACCCTCGCCGAAACGGACGATGCGGTTTGCGCCATCCAACGCGCGGTGGCCCCGCACCACAAGGAGCTCGAGATCGAGGTCGCCGTGGCCTGGTTCGGAAGCCGGCGCGGCACGATCGCGTTCTTCCTCGAGCCGCAAGCGCGCGTGACGCGCGGCGAGATGATGCGGAAGCTGAAGCCGCTGTTCCCGGAGCTGCCGGGCGTTTCCATGCATCTCGAGGATCGCGAGGAGGAGAACGCGACCTCCACCGAGCTGCGCGTCGCCGCGGTCGGGCGAGACCCCGCGGTGCTCGCGGGGCTCTTGCAGGCGGTCGCGGAGAATCTGCGCGGCTTGCCGGGCATCATCGACGTCGCGGCGCCGCGCGATGCGAGCTTCGACGAGATCCTCGTCCACGTGGATCGCGAGGTCGCGCAGCGCTATCGGGTGAATTCGGCGCGCGCCGCGGAGGTCGTCGGGTGGTCGCTGCGCGGGACTCCCCTCGCGGACTTCGTGCAGCCGAGCGAGGAGGTTCCGCTCTGGGTCGAATTCATGGGGCGGGCAATGGAGAACATCGACGACCTGTACCAAGTGCAGGTCTATTCCGATGCGGGCGTGCCCGTGCCGCTCGCGAATGTGGCGAGTTTCGCGCAGCAGAAGGGGGTGCCGTCGATCTCCCGGAGGGAGGGACTGGTGCGCCAGGCGCTGCGGATCACCACCGATCCCGACATCGAAGCGAGAAGCGTGGTCGCCTACGTGCAGGGCTTGTTCTCCAAGCTCGATGTTCCGGAGGGCTACAAGCTGCAGATGGATGAGCCGCGCGACGAGGAGGGAGACTTCAAGGAGTTGGCGCTCGCTGGGTTTCTCGCACTCGTTCTCATCTTCGTGATCATGGGGGTGCTGTTCGAGTCCGTGCTCTTGCCATTCTCGGTCCTGTGCAGCTTCCCCCACATGTTCGTGGGCTCCTTCTGGCTGCTCTGGGCCTTCGACGAGTCGATCTCGCCGCTCGCCGCCATCGGCTTCATCCTCCTGCTCGGGGTGGTCGTGAACAACGCGATCGTGCTCATCGATTGCGTGAATCGCCGGCGCGCGCAAGGGCTCGAGCGCGGTGCCGCCATCCTCGAGGCCGGAGGGCTCAGGCTGCGGCCGATCGCCATGACCGCCTTGACGACGATGTTCGGCCTCGCGCCCCTCATCGTGTTTCCGCAGACCGGTGAAGGAATCGATTATCGGCCGCTCGCGATCGTGGTGTTCGGCGGGTTGTCGGTGTCGACGGTCCTTACGCTCTTCGTCGTGCCGCTTTTTTATACGCTGTTCGACGACTTGCAGGCCGCGATTCGGCGCATCTCCCGGGGAACGATGGAATGGCTGCGCCAGCTCACGCGCTTCACGCGCCCGCGACCGGAGCACGAGGGGGTGCGCTGAACGGCGCCTTGCTCTGCGATGACGCCGGCGCAGCGCGTGTAATGCTGTATGAGTGTGAGCCTGCGAGAATGTACCGGTGAGAATGTAGCCGAGGGAATGTCCCTGAGCAGAATCAATGGTGCCGAGGGGGGGACTTGAACCCCCATGAGCTAAAAGCCCACTAGGCCCTCAACCTAGCGCGTCTGCCAGTTCCGCCACCTCGGCTGGGGAAAGGGAAACGGCAGATCTTATGGGGGTGACGCAGAGTGTCAATAGTCGGGCACGCCGGAAGCGCCCGCGCATGAACGGGTTAGATCGGCGCCGCGAGGATCGCGCGTAGCGCACGCGCGTCGCGCGGGGATTCGCTGGCAAGACGCCGCGCGCGCGACTATTCCATGCCCTGTGCCGCGCACGCTCGCTCGCGCAAGCGGTGCTGGAATCGGAGAGTCGAGGAGAGATGCTCAGCCAACGCGTCCGCACGATGGAAGAATCCGCCACGCTCGCCATGAACAAGCTGCGCCTCGACCTGCGCGCGAAGGGTCGCAAGGTCTTCAACTTCAGCGTCGGCGAGCCCGACTTCGACACGCCTCCATTCATTCGCCGCGCCGCCTACGAAGCGCTCGAGAGCGGCTGGACCCGCTACACGGCGGTAGAAGGAGTGCCGGAGCTGCGCGATGCGGTGGCATCCCATGCCGGCGGACTGCGTGGGGAGCGGATCGCGCGCGACGAAGTCGTGATCACTTGCGGCGCGAAGCACGCCTGCGCGAACGTCCTGCTCGCGATCGTGGATCCCGGCGACGAGGTCCTTCTTCCCGCGCCGTATTGGGTCTCCTATCCGGAGATGATCCGCCTCGCCGATGGCATCGCCGTCCCCGTACTCGGCCCGCGCGAGAACGGCTATCGCGTTACCCCGGAGCTGCTCCTACCCAAGGTCACGCCGCGCACGGTCGGCCTCATCGTGAACTCGCCGGGGAATCCCACCGGCTGCGTCTACAATCCGCGCGAAATCGCCGCGCTCGTCGCGTTCGCGAAAGCGCACGACTTGTGGATCCTTTCCGACGAGATCTACGACCGCTTCGTCTTCGCCGGCGAGTTCGCGAGCCCTTATCGAGGGGAAGGCCGCGCTCGAACCTTCCTCGTCGGCGGATTGTCGAAGACCTGCGCGATGACGGGGTGGCGCATCGGATGGGCCATCGGCGAGCGCGAGACCATCGCCGCGATCGGCCGACTGCAAGGACACACGACCTCGAACATCGCGGCGGTGTCGCAAGCCGCTGCGCTCGCGGCGCTCGCCGGGATGGATGACCCGGCGCTGCGGTCGATGGTCGAAGAATTCGCGCGGCGACGCGCGCGCGTGATCGCGCTGCTCTCCGAATTGAAGGATGTGTACTTCACGCCGCCGGAAGGGGCGTTCTACGTGTTCCTCGACATTGGGGCGCACTTGCAGAGGCGCCGCGCGAATCCGCTGGAATTCTGCATTCGTCTCCTCGAGGAGACCGGCGTCGCCCTCGTCCCCGGCGATGCCTTCGGCGATCCCCGCGGCGTACGCCTCTCCTACGCGCGTCCGCTCGATGAGCTCGAGCAGGGAATCCACGCGCTCGCGTCGTATCTCTCGAAGTAGCTTGGCTTCAGCGCGAACGGCGCGCGTCTTCGGGGCCGCCGGAGTCGCTCGCGCACCGCGCGGCGCGAAAACAGCGCTTTCCCCGCCTGCGCCGCGGCGCGTAGAATTCCGGCTACACGCCCGAGCGCCGCGCCCCGCGCCGCGAGAGAGGTTGACGTCGATGTCGAGAACCGGGATCGCTGCAGTGACCTGCGCCGCCTGCGCGCTCGCCTTCGCGCTTGCAATCGGCGGCTGCGCAGGCGGCGCCGCGCTCTCCGGCGCTTCCTCCGCGGGGACTCGAACTCTCGAGGAGCGGGCGCCGCAGGCGGCGGCGGCGGGGTCTCTTACTGCGCCCGAGCTGCCCGCAGAAGACAAGAAGCTCCGAGAGGAGATCTTGAACGTCGTGCACCGGCACTTGAACGCGCCGGGCGTTTCGCTCCTCGCGGAGATCGACTCGGCAATCACCAGACTCATCGCGGCTCGCAACGAACGGCGCGCCGAACGCGAGCTACTTCGCATCGAAGAACTCGAGGCGGAAGTCGAGCGCCTGCGGGCGGCGCTCCATGCAGGCACGGAGGGCGCGGCCGCGCGGCCTCGCCGCATCAAAGCGCGAGCGCCCCTGCCCGGATCGCCCGCGTTCCTCGGCTGCGCCGTCCAGCGCGTGTCGAAGGAGCGCCTGCGCGACTTGCGCCTCGCGGATGCCGCCGCCGTCGAAGTGACCTCCGTCTTCGCGGGGAGCCCCGCATCGCAAGTGGGACTCAGGCCAGGCGACGTGATCACGGAGTTGGAGGGGGTCGCCGCCACCTCGGAGAGCTTCGCATCCGTGCTCGGAGCGAAGAAGCCCGGAGATCGAATCGCGCTGCGGTTCGTCGGCAAGCGCGACGGCACGCCCGTAGCGTATGAAGCGCGCACGCTGCTCGCCGATCGCGCGCATTTCGAAGAGAGATCCGAGGAAGCCGCGGAGAACGCGGAGCCCGCGACCGGAGGCCGGAGCGAGGCCGCACGCGACGACGGCGAGCAGGGGCCCGCGCTGCTCGCGGCCGCCGCGGCCGGCGCGCTTGCCAGCGAAGGCAACGAGCAAGTGCGCCTCGGCGCGACGCTCCGCAGCCG
Organism: Planctomycetota bacterium; assembly: GCA_022616235.1. Classification (GTDB taxonomy): domain Bacteria; phylum Planctomycetota; class UBA8108; order UBA1146; family JAKEFC01; genus JAKEFC01. Next base: position 7,025 of record JAKEFC010000108.1, on the reverse strand, counting down.
GCAATTCGCGCTCGAAGTGACCGATTTGACCCCCGGCGGCATCGCGGCGGAAGCAGGGATGCGACCCGGCGACCGGCTCTTGCGCCTCGATGGGCACCGGGTGCGCACGATCGACGGCGTGAAGGATGCGCTCGCGCAGCTCGCGGGGCGAGACCTCCTCACGATCCACTTTCTGCGCGACGGCCACGAATTGATCGCCGAGCTGCGCATCGATCTGGAGCGAGGCCCGGGAGAGCGGCTCCTCAACGTCGCGCGGCGGGAGTTCACCGGGAGCGAAGTCGAGCCGCACGAAGTGCCGGCTGGGCAGGGGGACGCCGCGTTTCTGGGCGTCAGCCTCGCGAACGAAGTCGATTCCCTGCGGATCGCCGAAGTGCTCGCTTGCTCGCCGGCGCAGGAGATGGGCCTGTGCGAAGGGGATTTGATCCTCGCCGTGAACGACGACGCGCTCGCGAACGCCGGGGAGATGCGCGATTTCCTCCGCCACGCGCATGCGGGGGATCCGATCCGCGTCTCGATTCGGCGCGGCAGCGTCGAGTTGAGCGTGCAGGGTGTGCTGGCCTCCCGCGGCGGCGCGGCCGGCGCGGGCGGCGAGCCGCAGGATCGAGGAGCGCAAGAGCGTCCCGCCGCGGGAACGACGCCCGCAGAGGAAGCCGCGGCGGGGGTCGGACCGGCGCCGGCAGAAAGCGCGAACGCGGCGCCTTCCGCGCCGGATCCCGCAGGCGCGGAGAAGCCGATTCCCGCGGCGGAGGATTCGGCGCGGCAACGAGCGACCGAAGGAAGCGCGGCGGAAACCGGCGCGGCGGGGGCGGCCTCGCCGCCGCCAGCGGAGGTCGCGCCGAAAGCCGCGCCTCTGCCCGCTCCACCCCTCAAGCCGCGCCGATTCGGGATCACCGCCCGACTCGCATCGGGGCGAGTACGCATCGACAAAGTGGACCCGCGCGGCAGCGCCGCGGCCGCGGGACTCCGCGCCGGGGACTACATCACCAGCATCGATGAGCGCGCGATCGACAGCTTCGCAGACTTGGAGAGCGTGATTGCCGAGTGGGAGGACGGCGAAGAGCTGCTGGTTTCGATCGAGCGCAACGGACAAAGAGAAACTCTCTGCGTGCCCAGCGCTGCGGCGGCGACCGGCGACGCGGCTCCGGCGAACCCCGCCGCCCAGGGCGCGGAACCGGCGGCGGAAGTGGCCGTGCCCGAGAGCCCCGAGCGGAAAGCGGGGGTCGAGGAGGGCGCGGATGGATCCGCAGAGCGCGCGAAGTCGGCGGGCGCCCTACCGCCGCGGCTCGGGCTCGTGCTGCGCCCCATCGCGGGCACTTTTCGGGTGGAGCAGGTGGAAGCGGGAGGCCCCGCGGATCGCGCAGGACTGCGCGCAGGAGACGAGATCGTCGCGGTAGGGGACCGCCTGCCCGGCGACCTCAATCAGTTTCGCCAGCTCCTCAGCCAATGCCGCGCCGGGGATACGCTAGCGCTCCGCGTCCGCCGCACGGGCGAGAACCAAGAGCTCGCCATCGATGTGGTCCTTGGCAACGCCCGTTGAACGGCGCGCACGAACTCCTCGCGCGCCCGTCGCGAAGAAAGCGAGCTGCGCTTGCGAGTCGTTCTCATCGGCTTGCGCGGAAGCGGCAAATCGACGGTGGGGCGCGAACTCGCCGCGTGCCTCCGCCTCCCCTTTCGCGATAGCGATCTCGAATTGACGGCACGGTGGGGGGAAACGCCTGCGGAGGTGCTCGCTCGCCACGGGGAAGTAGAGCTAAGGCTGCGTGAGACGCGAACCATCCGCGAGCTTGCGCGCGAGACTCATGCCGTGCTCGCGCTCGGCGGGGGATCGCCGGCGCGAGCCGAGAATCGCAAGTGCCTTGCGGAATGGCGCGCCATCCTGCTCGACGCCCCCGTGGCGGAGCTGGCGCGCCGCATCGTAGCAGACGCCGCGAACGAACGGCCGCCGCTCACGGAACTGCCGATCCTCGAGGAGATCGAGCGCCATCGGCGGGAGCGCTGGCCCGACTACCTGCGCATGAAGCCGCTCGTCTGCGACACCTCCCGATCGACGCCGCACGATCTCGCGCAGAGCCTCGCGGAACGGCTGCTCGGCGAGGACGAGTCCGCCTCGTGAGCGAGTCGATGATCTCCTGGTTCGCGGCAGTGTACGGCGCCTGCCTGGGCAGCTTCCTGAACGTGTGCATCTATCGCTTGCCGCGGGAAGGACTCTCCGTACGGCGCCCGCGCCGCTCCTTCTGTCCCGCCTGCGAGGCGCCGATCGCTTGGTACGACAACATCCCGATCCTCTCGTGGATCATCCTCGGCGCACGCTGCCGGGCGTGCCGCGGCCGCATCTCCCTCCGCTACCCCTTGGTCGAAGCGCTGACCGCGCTCGGCTTCTTCATCGCGGTGCGCGTGACGATCGGACAATACGGAATCGCCATGTGGCCGCTTGCCCTCGTCTGGGCCGCGCTCTTCGCCGCGCTCATCGTGATCACGTTCATCGACATCGACTTCCAGATCATCCCGGATGAGATCAGCGTTACGGGGGCAGCCATCGCTCCCGGCGCCGCGCTGCTCGTCACGGGTCTGCCGCCGAATGCGGAACTCCCCGCCTGGCTCGCGGGAGCGATAAGTCGCGCGGCGGCAGCCGTGCCGTGGAAGTTCGGCGAGACGTGGCTCGTGCTCGCGGCGGCGTGCCTAGCTCTCATCGCGATGCCCGCCTACCGCGCCGCGAGCCCGCTGCTCGACGGCGAGCCTCGCACGTGGTGGGAGACGCGCCTCGCCGGCGCTCTCGCGTTCTACTTCGCCGCGGCCATCGGCGGGACGCTGTTCGTCGCCGGGTGGCTTGGCGACGAGCGCGGCGTGCGTCTGGCGGCATCGCTCTTCGGGCTCCTTGCCGGCTCCGGATCCATCTACGCGATCGGAGTGGTAGGGAAGTGGGCCTTCCGAAAGGACGCCATGGGATTCGGCGACGTAAAGCTCATGGCGCTCCTTGGAGCGGTTCTCGGCTGGCGGGACGTGTTGATCGCCATCTTCGTGGCCTGCCTCGTGGGCTCCGTGATCGGCATCGCGATTCGCATCGCGAAGAAATCGTCCTATATCCCATTCGGACCCTTTCTTTCGGTGGGAGCGGTCACGCTGATTCTCTTTCGCGCGGAGGTCGATGCGGCAATCGGCTGGTACCTGAACCTCTGGCGTTGACGTCCCGGCGCGGGGCAGAGTCTCTCCCGGCGATCGCCGCGCGAAATCGGTGGAGCGATTGCCAGCGGCCGGTGCGGGGTGTAGCTTCTCGCGTGCTGGCTTCCGGCGCGGAGCGCGGGGAAAAACGAGGTAGGAGGAGGAGCTATGGGTGGGGTGGGTATGCCCGGAACGGGCAGTGTCTTGGCGGCGAGCCGGTGCGTGCGCGCGATCGCGGTAGGCGGTTGCGTCGTCGCGCTGCTTTCCGGATGCACGGTCGCGTCCATGCAGCGCAAGCTCGATCGCGCGGAGGAGCGAATTCAGACGCTGCAGCGCGATCGCGACAAGCTCGAGAACCGGCTCCTCGTCGCGACGGGAGAGCAGCGCGCCATCGAGCAGAGCTACAAGGAGCTTCAGGTTCGCGCGGCGGATTTGCAGAGTCGTCTGCGCGCGGCGCAGCCGGCGACAGCGGATTCCGGGTTGGCCGCTCCCACTCCCGCGATCGCACCGGGTGAATCCGGCTTCGAGGGGCTCGAAGGAGTGCAGGTGTCGCAGGGCATCGGCGGCGACCTCCACGTGACCTTGGAGCAGCGAGTGCTATTCGCTTCCGGCAGCGCGAGCGTCAAGAGCGATGGCATGAAGGTGCTTGCGGCGATCTCCTCGGTGCTCAAGGAGAAGTACCCGAAGAGATTGATTCGCGTCGAAGGCCATACGGACAACGAGCCCGTGAAGCGCGTAAAGGACCAGTTCCCGACGAATTGGGAGTTGTCGGGCGCTCGCGCGTGCGCCGTCCTGAGAGCGTTGGTCGAAGCCAATGCCGTGGAACCGGCGTCGTGCAGCGCGGTCGCTCACGGCGCGGAGCGTCCGGTGCAGCCGAACGATACCAAGGAAGGACGCGGAGCGAATCGGCGAGTCGAGATCGTAATCCTCCCGTAGTGCGATGCTTCGGGGCGCGACTGCCGCAGGACCCCCGCGCCGCTCAGCGAGCGCTACGGAGAGCCGAGACCGGCCTCCCGCGCTTGCAAGGCAGGGATGCCCACCCTACGATAAGCGATTCGTCGAAGTACCGTGTCTTCTCGGCAGCCGACCCGTCATAACCAGAGTCGCCGTCGCTCGAGGGAGCCCGCAATCCCGGCGCGACGCGCTCGTTCGCGATGGAAGCGGGAGCCACCTCGATGAACAAGATTCACAACATTGCCGTCGCCGGCCATGGGACCTGCGGGAAGACCACCTTGGTGGAGGAACTATTATTCCGCGCCAAATCGATCAGCCGCCACGGCAGCGTCGATGACGGGACATCGGCGCTCGACTTCGATCCCGAGGCGCGCGAACGCCACTTTTCCATAGACCTGAACACGGGCTATCTCGAGAAGGATGGCCACGCGGTGAATCTCATCGACACCCCAGGCTATCCCGACTTCATCGGCACCGCGATCGACGCCTTCTCGGCGGTGGAGACGGCCCTCATCGCGGTCGACTCCGTCCAGGGAATTCGCCTGAACACGCGCCGCGTTTGGGATGAGGCCGGGAAGCAAGGGCTCGCCCGGATCTTGATCATCACTCGGCTCGACGCGGAGAACGCCGACTACGATGGCGTACTAGCGCAGATCCAGGACGTGTTCGGCAGGAAGTGCGTCCCCATGTTCATACCGGACGCATCGGGACCGGACATCTCGAAGGTCGAGAACACCTACGTAATCACGCCGGAGAGTTCGTCGCGGGCCAAGGAGCTTCACGACCAATTGGTGGAGGCGGTCGTCGAAGTCAACGAACGGATGATGGAAAAGTACCTCGCCGAGGAGCAGATCACGCAGGAGGAGATCGATGCCGTATTCGCGGAGGCGCTGCTGAAGGGCGCCGTCGTGCCGGTCCTCGCGGTGTCCGTCCGCAAGAACGTCGGGCTGAACAAGACCCTCGATACGCTCCTGCACATCGCACCAAACCACGATGCGCCCCTGCGGCGCCGCATGCGCACGGCGGAAGGAACCTCGGTCGAAGTTTCGCCGGCGGGAGGTCCCAACGACCCGTTGCTCGCGCGCGTCTTCAAGATCGTGAGCGATCCCTTCGTCGGCAAGCTGTCCTACCTGCGGATCTTCTCCGGGACCATGACCCCGAACATGCCGATCCAGGACGTCAGCGTGCACGCGAAGGAGCGGACCACCACGATCCTGCGCATGCAGGGGAAGGAGTCGGTGATCCTCGACAAGGCGGGCCCCGGCGAGCTGATCGCGATTCCGAAGCTCGACAGCCTCCACATCGGCGACACGCTCGGCGATCTCTCCCGGCACGAAGTGCTGGAGCCGATCGCGCACCCAATTCCGATGGTGAAGCTGGCGATCGAGCCCAAGAATCGCAAGGACGAGACCAAGATCACCGAGGCTCTCAAGAAGCTCGCGGAGACGGATTCCACGCTCTCCGTCGAACGCAATCGCCAGACCCACGAGCTCGTGCTCGCCGGGCGGTCGACTCTGCACTTGGACGTGGCGCTGCGCCGCCTGAAACGCCGTTACGAGCTCGAGGTCGAGACGCGCATCCCGAAGACTTCGTACTTGGAGTCGATCGTCGGCAAGTCGGAAGCGCAGTACAAGCACAAGAAACAGACGGGCGGACGCGGGCAGTACGGCGAGGTCTACATTCGAATCGAGCCTTTCAGCGCCAACGGCGGCGACCCGCTGGAATTCGAGGACGCCGTCGTCGGCGGCTCGATCCCCAATCAGTACATTCCCGCCGTGGAGAAGGGGATTCGCGAGATCATGGAGCAAGGCATCCTCGCCGGTTGCCCGGTGATCGGCTGCAAGGTGACGCTCTACGACGGCTCCTTCCACGCCGTCGACTCTTCGGAGAATGCCTTCAAGACCGCGGCGAGGGAAGCGTTCCGAAAGGCGTTTCTCGCGGCTCGGCCTGTGCTGCTCGAGCCGATCGTCAACATCGAGATCCGTGTCCCGATGAAGTACATGGGCGACGTCACGGGCGACCTGAACAGCCGGCGCGGCCGTATCACGGGGATGGATTCCGAAGGGGAAGATCAGATCGTGCGCGCCTACGTGCCGGAGGCGGAGATCAAGTCGTATTCCACGCAGCTCCGGTCGATGACGCACGGCGAGGGCTCCTACGCCGTGGAATTCCTCAAGTACGAAGTCGTCCCGGGAAACGTGCAGCAGCAAGTCGTGGAGCAGCTCCGAAAAGAGCGCACGATCCACGACGCCGGCGAGGAATAGCGCCGCTCCTCGGCACTCTGCCACGAGACGGGCGCCGCTTCCGCATCACTTCGCATCATCCGATAAGCTTCCTTCTCCATCGCCGCGCGGAATCGCCGCGCGCGCAACTTTGCCGCACCTGCTGACCCTTTTTGGCCGCAATCTGCCCGCGATGCTACTCTTCAGGGGACAAAAGTTGTCGCTCGATGCCGCGCTCCGGCGCTACAGGGCGGGCGCCGGCGCAGGGAATTTCCCCCTGCGCTCGCGAACGTGGCGAGCGCGCCTCCAGATCCCGAACAGGCCGAAGGAGTTCAACCGGATGGTAACTATCGAAGATCTCGTGCAACAGCTCATCGAGCGCGGCGGCTCCGACCTGCACATTGCGGCGGGGTCCCCTCCGATGATTCGCATCAACGGCAAGTTGCTGGCTACGGATGCGGAAGTCCTCGATCCGGAGACCACGCGCAAGGTCGTGTATTCGATCCTCGACAACGAGCAGATCCTGCGCTTCGAGCGCGAGCTCGAGTTGGACATGGCATTTGGAATCTCGGGGCTCGGGCGCTTCCGCACCAACGTCTTCTATCAGCGCGGAGCGGTCGGCGCCGTGCTCAGGGTCATCCCCAACGAAGTGAAGACGATGGACCAGCTCGGACTTCCGAGCACTCTCTG
>JAKEFC010000107.1 GCA_022616235.1 Planctomycetota bacterium | reverse complement strand
TTCACGGCATGTTCTTCCTCTCCGGCGCGGGGGCGCTCGCCTTCGAGACGGTGTGGTTCGGGCAGGCCGGCCTCGTGGTGGGGAACAGCGTCTGGTCGGCGGCGCTCACGGTGGGCGCGTTCATGGCCGGGCTCGCGCTCGGCAATGCGCTCGCCATCCGGCTCGCGCCGCGCTTGAGAAACCCCGTCCTCGGCTACGCGGGCGTGGAGGTCGTGGCGGCGGTGTCGGGGGCGGCGCTCGTTCTCGCGTTCCCGCACCTGCCTTCGCTCTTCGCGCCGCTGCTTTCGCCGCTCCTCGGCGAAACCGTTTCTCTCAACGCCGCGCGCGCGGCGATCGCGTTCCTGCTCATGGCGGTGCCCGCCACGGCGCTCGGCGCGACGCTGCCCCTGCTCGCCAAGCCCCTCGAAGCCGCGACCGGGAGCTACGGCTTCGCGCTCGGGCGGCTCTACGGGGTGAATACGCTCGGCGCGGTGGCAGGGACCTTGCTTGCCGAGCTCGTCCTCGTGCCGGAGCTGGGCTTGCGCGGCAGCGGCTTCGCCGCCGCGGCGTGCAACCTCGGCGCCGCGGCGATCGCCTGGCGGATCGCGGGTGGGTTCGCTTCGCCCGCGGCGAAAACCGAAAGCGCGGCGGGCACCGGCCGCGCGCGCATGCTTTCGGCCGCGTTCCTCGCCGGCGGCGCGCTCCTCGCACTCGAAGTCGTGTGGATCCGGTTCCTGCTCCTCTTCGTCGACGGCACGACGCTCGTCTTCGCCGTGATGCTCGCTTGCGTCCTCGCGGGGATCGGGCTCGGGGGATTGATCGCCGCGCGGCTCGCGCGGCGCGGGGCGCTCGCCGGCCTTGCGCGCGCCGCGGCCGCCGGGGCGGGCGTGTTCGTGATCGCCTGCTACTGGGGCTTCGCGCTGCTGGTGGAGGCGCTCTCGCCGCTCCAGCCGGGCTCGGCGTGGACGGCGGCGGCGCTCTGCGTCTTTCTCATGGCGCCCGCCGCCTTGCTTTCCGGCTTTCTCTTCACCGCGCTCGGCGAGCGGCTGCGCGCGGGCGTGGCGGACGCCGGCGCCGCGACCGGGATGCTCACGCTCGCCAATACGCTCGGCGCGATGGCGGGGTCGCTCCTTGCCGCGTTCGCGCTCCTGCCTTTGCTCGGCATGGAGACATCCTTTTTCCTCCTTGCGCTCGCCTATCTCGCGTGCGTGCTCGTGATTCCGGGAGAAGGCTCGGCCGAGCTTCGCTTCGTGCCCGCGCTCGCCGCGGTGGCCGCGCTCGCTCTCTTTCCGTTCGGCAAGATGACTTCGGACTACTACCGCGGGGTGGAGCAGCGCTTCGGCGGCACGATCGTCGCCGCGCGCGAGGGGATCGCGCAGACCACCTTCTACCTGCGGCACGATTTCCTCGGCGAGCCGCTGTTTTACCGCCTCGCCACCAACTCCTATTCGATGGCCTCAACTGCCGTGGGGGTCGAGCGCTACATGAAGCTCTTCGCCTGGCTGCCCGCGGCGCTGCACCCGAGGATCGACAGCGTGCTCCTCGTCGGCTTCGGCGTCGGCGCCACGGCGAGCGCGGTTGCCGAGCTCCCGGAAGTGAAGCAGGTGGACGTGGTGGATACCTCGCGCGACATCCTGGAGATGAGCGAGGTCGTCTTTGCCGAGGGCCCGCGCCATCCCCTGCGCGATGCGCGCTTTCGCACGCACGTCGAGGACGCGCGCTTCTTCCTGCAGATGACCGATGAGCGCTACGACCTGATCACCGGCGAGCCGCCGCCGCCGAAGATCGCGGGCGTCGTCCCGCTCTACACGCGCGAGTACTTTTCGCTGGTCAAATCGCGCCTCAACGAAGGCGGCATCGCCACCTACTGGCTGCCGGCGTACCTCCTCCTGGAGAAGGAGTCCCTCGCCGTCATCCGCGCGTTCTGCGCGGCGTTCGAGGACTGCTCGCTGTGGTCGGGCCTGAAGCGCGACTGGACCCTGGTCGGGAGCCGCGGCGGCGTGGCGGGCGTCTCGCGCGAGCACTTCTCGCGCCTGTGGAGGCTGCCGGTCGGCGAATCGCTGCGGCGCCTGGGCATCGACGACCCCGCGCAGCTCGCGGGCCAGTTCATGGCCGATGCGGCTTCGTTGCGCGAGATCGCTTCCGGCGTCGAGCCGCTGGCGGACAACCATCCGCGCCGCATCCGCGCCGCGCTTTATGCGGAGCCTTCGACGCCCGTCTATACGCTGCTCATGAACGCCGAGCGCGGGCGCGAACGCCTGTTGAAGAGTCCTTGGGCGTCTTCATTGCCCGCCGAGATCGTGGCGGCGAGCGCCGAAGGATTCCGCTTGCGCGGCGTGCTCGAGGCCGCCTTCCATCCCGAGCTGCGCCGGCCGGACTACAACTTCTGGCGCGACGTCGCTGACCTGATCAGGAATACGGACCTGGTCGAGCTACCCAGATGGCTGCTGGGGAGCGGGGCGCGGGCGGGGGAGATTGCGAAGAAGAAGGGGTGGGAAGATCCGGTGGCGGCGGAGCATTTAGCGATTGATTCATTCGTGAATCGAATACAGCGTGCAGGGACCGGAAAGGAGTACTTTATGGCGATGACCCCAAAAGGCCAGATCGTTACCGTACTCCACCTCTGCCTGGATAGAGACTTCGGCTTGTCAAGGGAGGTCTTGACCTCGATGCGAGCCCGAGACCCCTCGTTCATCGCATGGGTCTCAAAGGAATGTGGGGCGAATAGAACGAATACGGAAAGGTCAGAAGGATGAGTGAAGTTACAGCGAAGAGCGATTCACAGTTGACTTCACGGGCAACGGTCAGTGCTCGCCCCAGTGACTACACCGGCATACTTCCAAGTCAGAAGATAAGGGAGATGCTCAATGGCGGCGAGATCAAGCCGCTCTTCCAGCCGATTGAGAATGACCAAGTTCAACCAGCTAGCATCGATCTTCGGCTTGGCCAGCATGCGTTCCCGATCGATACGAGCTTTCTTCCGGGCAAAGGGGCAAGAGTGCTCGAGAAGATGAAGGAACTAGATGAGCAGTATTACGATTTTAGGATAGATCTAGGCAAAGGCGCAGTTCTGGAAAAAGGACGGATATATGTAATCCCGCTCCTGGAAAGTATTCATCTCCGAAGCGAAGTGACCGCATTCGCGAACCCGAAAAGTTCAACTGGTCGCTTGGATATTCTGACCCGCCTGATCGCCGACGGGGCTACCGCTTTTGATCAGGTGGAAGAAGGATACAAAGGGGAGCT
>JAKEFC010000106.1 GCA_022616235.1 Planctomycetota bacterium | reverse complement strand
GGTCCGCACGTGACGAGGCAGAGCCTCGTCACGAGGGGCTGCGTCAAGCCGCAGCACTCCATGCGACGCGCTCGGGGCGCGTATGCAGCGACCTGCCCGAGTGCAGCGACCTGCCCGAGAGTCATGTCATCGGCGGTTTGGGGGAGAAACTGCGGTAGGAAGGGCTGAGTAGGCTCTCAGGGGCTGGGGTCGGGCGAAAGTTGTTGGCGAGGCGGCGGGACCGGGTCGAACCCTCCGCGGGAGAAGGGGTTACACCGTAGCAGGCGCCACGCGATTAGGGCGGTGCCCCTTACGAAGCCGCGCGTCGAAAGCGCCTCGATCCCGTAGTGCGAGCAGCTCGGGTGAAATCGGCAGGTGCAGGGAACGATCGGCGCAAGACACATCTGATAGATGCGGATGCCGCGCACCCCGAGTCGCGCGAAGAGGCCCGGTTTCGGATTTGGACTGAATTCGATCATTGCGCGCTCTTGTCCCGCATCTCGCGCGACGAGCCTCGCCCGGATTCCGGCTGCCCCTCCTGCCGGACCGGCCGTACTGCTTCCGTCCGCGTCTCGCCGCCCGCGTCGCCGTCGCCTCGCGCTTTTTCCTTCTCGGCGGCCCGCTCCGCAGCCCGGCGAAAGACCTCGATCAAGGTGCTCCGAAAGATGTCGAAGTCGAGCCGCGCCGCTTCTGCGCGGGGAGTCACGACGAAGTCGCACGCGAGCGTGCGCACCCCCTGCGTGCGGCGAAAGACCTCGCGCACGCGCCGCTTGACGCGATTTCGCACGACGGAGTTTCCGACGCCGCGGCCGACCGCGAGCCCGAGGCGCGCGTAGCCCAAATCGTTCGCGAGCGCCGTAATTTGGAATCCCGGGCACGTTGCGCGCCTGCCGCCGCCGAATACGCGGCGGAACTCATCGCGCTTCTTGAGCCGGCAGCGCCGCGGCAGGCGTTCGCTCTGCGGCGCCTCCGCCATGTGCCCCCCGTCAGCTCGAGGCACGCCCCGCGAGCGGGTTCGCGTTCCGCGCCTCCGCGAGACGCTGCTCCGCGACGCGGTCCGCGGCTTGTGCGGGCGTGCAGCGGTCGCGCCGCGCGGTGGCGAAGATCGCCTTGAGCGCGGTGTAGATGTTCTCGATCTTTTCGACCGCGACGCGCTCGTTGTAACCTCCGGGGATCAGCTCGATGGAGACATTGATGATCCCCCCCGCGTTGATCACGTAATCGGGCGCGTAGAGAATGTCGCGCTCGTGGAGCATGCTCCCGTGCCGCGGCTCGAGCAATTGATTGTTCGCCGCCCCCGCCACGACCTTGCACTTCAGGCGCGGAATCGTGTCGTCGTTCAATACCCCGCCCAGAGCGTTCGGCACGAAGAAGTCGCACTCCACGTCGAAGATCTCGTCGGGCGCCACCGTCTCGACGCCGGGCAGCGCGGCGAATTGCGCGAGCCGCTCCTCGCTGATGTCGGTCACCGTCAAGAACCCCCCGACCATGGAGAGCCCCCGCACGACGTCGCCGCCGACCTGACCGAGCCCCTGCACCGCGTAGTGGAAGCCATCGAGCCTGCTCGTCGCAAACGCCTCCTCCGCGCACGCGCGCAGCCCGCGCATGACCCCGCGCGCCGTGAAGGGCGATGGATTGCCGCTCGATCCTGAGTCGCGCGACAACCCCGTCACGTAGTCGGTCTCGAGCTTGATCCACTCCAACTCGCGAATCCCGATCCCCACGTCTTCCGCAGTAATATAGTCGCCGCCGAGCGAGTCGATGAATCGACCCATGGCGCGGAAGAGCGCCTCGTTCTTGTCCGTCTTCGCGTTCCCGATGATCACCGACTTGCCGCCGCCGAGCCCCGTGTCGGCGCAGGCGCTCTTGTAGGTCATGCCGCGCGCGAGGCGGAGCACGTCCGTCAGCGCCTCTTCCTCGGAGCGGTAGGGCCACATGCGCAGACCGCCGAGCGCCGGTCCCAGCGTGAGATCGTGAATCGCGATCAGCGCGCAAAGCCCGCTCGCGGGGTCCATGGCGCGAACGACTTTCTCATAGCCTTCTACGGGAATCGCTGTGATTTCCATCTCTCTCGATGTTCCTCTCCGGGCGGGGACTCGCCGCGCTCAGGGCGGCGTCTGAAGCGTAGCAAATGGTGTGCGATCGCAGCGATCGCCCTAATGGTCATGAAACGGCGTCATTCTAAAGGGTCGGCGCGGGACGCGGTACAGATCCTTGGACTTGCGCGCCCCCGCTGCCTTCGTCGACGATGCCGCCACCGCCGCCGCCGCCCGCTCCGCGCTCCACCCGCGCTGCACCAGAAGCTTGCATTCCGCAATCCCGCGCACTAAGAAGGGTCGCGCGTTTCCCTGCGCCCACCCACCGCGCGGACAAGGAACTTCCGCCGCCTAATGAAGTACCAGCTCTTCATCACGCGCAAATATCTCACCTCTCGCCTCATCGCCATCGCCGCGATCTTCGCCGTGGCATTCGGCGTTTTCGTCCTCATGGCCGTCCTCACCGTGATGGAAGGCTTCAAGGTCGAGATGCGGGACCGCATCCGCGGCAGCCTATCGCACATCCGCATCACCGGCGAGAAACCGAACGCGCTCTGCGGCGAGGACGAATTGGCGGCGATGCTCCTCGCGCAGAAGCACGTCGTCGCGGCGGCGCCGTTCGTCCACGCGACCGCCCTCTATCGGAGCGACAGCGAAGTCGAAGGCTGCATCGTCCAGGGCATCGATCCGGTCGCGGAAGCAAAAGTAAGCGCCTTCGGCACGTACCTTCTCCGCGAATCGGAGATCGAAGCGGAGCGCGATCGCTATCTCCTCCGCGAACCCACCGGGAACGGCGGCGGCGATGCCTCCGGCGCCGCCGTCCCGAACCGCGCCCCGTTCACCGAGCGCGAGATCGAGCAGCTCTTTTCCCTCGAGAATCGGCGCGCCTTGGCTCGACAACAGTCGAACCTCACCGGCTTCGAATTCGAAGATCCGCCGCAGCCGATCGTCGTCGGCGTGCAAGCTCTCTGGCGCAGGAATTTCTGGATCGGCAAGGTCGTGCAGCTCTCCGCGTTCTCGACCGTCGACCTCAAGCCGCGGTCGCAGCAGTTCATCGTGGTCGGCGCCTTCCAAACCGGCATCTTCGAACACGATCTCGACGTCCTCTACATGCCGATCCGCGCCGCCCAAGAGTTCCTCGGCCTCTTCGACGAGAGCCCGGAGGTCATGGACTACCGCTTCCAGGGGATGGCGGTGCGCCTCGACGACTACCGAAACGCCGAAGCGGCGCGGCAGGGGATCCTGGCTGCGATCCCCGCGCTCGGTCTCGGCGACCTCCAGGTTCGCACCTGGGAGGAGGAGCGCCAAACGCTGCTCCGCGCCGTCGAGATCGAGAAGAAGATCACCTACGTCATGATGCTTGCCGTCGTCTTGTTCGCCTGCGCGATCATCTTCGCGATCCTCTGGCTCCTCGTGATCGAGAAGACGCGTGACCTCGGCGTGCTCGCTTCCCTCGGCGCGACGCCGGGCGGCGTCGTGAGCGTATTCCTCATGATCGGCATGACCTTGTGCTCGATCGGCGCCGCGATCGGGACGCTTGGCGGCTGGTACTTCACCTCGCACATCAACGAGATCCACGACTGGATCTACCGCATGTCGAATTGGCGCCTATTTCCCCCCGATGTGTACTATCTGACCGAGATCCCCGTCGTCTACACGACCCGCGATTTCGCGATCATCCTCGGGCCGACGCTCCTCTTTGGATTCTTGGGCAGCCTGATCCCTGCGGTCCGCGCCGCGCTCAAGGATCCCATCAAAGCGCTCCGCTATGAATGACAACGCCGTCACGCGCGCGCCTTCTCCGCCGCCGTCGCCCGCGCCGTTCGCGTCCAGAACCCCGCTCCTCCGCGCCGCGCAAATCCACAAGACGTACGTGTCGGAAGCCGGCTCGTTCGAAGTGCTGCGCGGGATCGACGTCGAGATTCGCTGCGCCGAGATCCTCGCCATCATGGGCCAATCGGGGGTCGGGAAGAGCACGCTCCTCAACATCCTCGGACTGCTCGATCATCCCTCCCAGGGCACGCTGCAATTCCTGGACGGCGGCGACGCGCTCGTCGAGACGACCAAGCTGTCTCAAACCGCGCGCGCGCGCCTTCGCAATCGGCGCCTCGGCTTCGTGTTCCAGTTCTATCACCTGCTCCCGGATCTCGACGTCGTGGAGAACGTCATGCTCCCGTCGATGATCACCTGCGGCGTGCGCGAATTCCGCCGCCGGAAGGCGGAGCTGCGCGCGCGCGCGCGCGGGCTGCTCGAGCAGGTGCGTGTCCTCGATCGCGACCGCCACCGCCCGAACATGCTCTCCGGGGGCGAGCGCCAGCGTGTGGCGATCGCACGCGCGCTCATGAACTCCCCCGCGCTCCTCCTCTGCGACGAGCCCACGGGCAACCTGGATACGGCGACGTGCGAGCAGATCCACGACATCTTGGTCGACGTGAATCGCTCGCTCCGGACGACGATCCTCATCGTGACCCATGACGAGAGCCTCGCGGCGCGCGCGCATCGCTTGCTCCACATGGTCGACGGCCGCTTCGTGGACGAGGCCTGAGCGCACCTCGGGTTTCGCGCGCGCCCTCGGCGGCGCGGCCACGCCGCCGCACGTCGTAACCTGCACCCCCTGCCCCGCGCGGAGCCCTGTTCAACCCCCGGTGGCCCGCAGTATTATCGCGCGCGCATACGGCCCAAGATCAGCGACGGATCCTCCGCCGACACTCCACGCACTTCGAGCACGCTCCAGGGAAGGAACGCACATGGCGATATTTCGCGTCACGACCGGTGACCAAAAGGGCAAAATCTACGCCCTCCAAACGGACAAGATCGTCATCGGCCGCGAGTCCAAGGACCTTCCCATCTCGGACCAAGGCGTGAGCCGCCAGCACGCGGAAGTATTTCGAATCGGCGAGCTGTTCTTCATTCGCGACCTCGAGAGCCGGAACGGCACCTTCGTGAACGACAGCCGCGTCGCGGACCAGGAGATCCTGCGCGCCGGCGACCGCGTCTACATCGGCAACACCGAGATGGTGTTCGAGGATCGCTTCGCGCGGCAGTCGGACTCGCGCGTCCTTCGCTTCGGAGATTCCATCGACAAGCCGGAAGCGACGATCTCCTTTCGGCTCCCCACCGAGGACGCGACGGCGACGCTGAAGTCGTCCGCAGGCGCGAAGGTCGCCCCGCCGCCGCGCGCGGGGATCGCCGACGGCGAGGAGCACGCCCAGCTCGCCACCCTCTACAAGGTTTCGCGCTGGCTCGGCACCGTCTCCGACACGAACGAGGCGATGAACCTGGTGGCGCGCGAGATGGCGAATGCGCTGAACGCAGACCACGTCTATCTGTTCGTATTCGATGACGACTCCCCCGAGGAATTCCGCCTGGTCGCGGAGTTCGATCGCCAGCCGGTGACCGAATTGGCCGTGTCGCGGAGCATCTTGCAGCGCGTGCGCCGGGAGGGGCGCCCAGTCCTCTCGAGCGATGCGATGCTCGACGACCGCTTCGCCGCTTCCGAGAGCATCGTGATGAAGAGGATCAAGTCGCTCCTCTGCGTGCCCCTCATGGTAATGAGCCGCGCCGTCGGCGCGTTCTACGCGACCAACGCGAAGCTGGCGGAAGTGTTCTCCGCCGATGATCTCGCGCTCGCGACGACCATCGGGATGCTGGTCGGGAACTACGTCGAGATGAAGGAGATCCTCGAGAACCAAGGACACTTGTACCGAAACGCACTCAAGATCATCGCGGACGCTGCCGCCATGCGCATGCCGGAGACGAAGGGGCGCGCGGAGCGGGTCGCGATGCACGCATCGGCGATCGCGCGCGGCGCCGGCTTCGCTGTGGAGCGCGCGCGCACGCTATGGGTCGCGGGGCTGCTCCACGACGTAGGCGTCATGGGGATGAGCGAGGACGAGATCGCGGACGCCGAGCAAAACGCGGCGCGGCGCGCGAAGCTCACCGTCGAGCTGCTCGCGACGATCCCGGAGCTGAGCGAGATCCTGCCCGCCGTGCGCTACCACACCGAGCGCTTCGACGGGAGCGGCTATCCGCAAGCGTTGGCGGGGGACGAGATCCCGATCGAAGCGGAGATCGTCGGCCTCGCGCGCGAGCTGGAGTCGCTGCTCTCGCACGGCGGCGAAGGGGGCGGCGAGCTGCCCGCGAAGGAGGCGCTGATCCGCGTCCGCGACATGGCCGGGAAGCAATTCTCGACGCGCGCGGTGAACGCGCTCCTCATCGCCTATCGGAAGAACTACCTCTTCCAAGAGGACGCGCGCCTCTTCCACGTCGGGCTCTAATTCCTCGAGAGCCGGAGTCCTCGCCAGTGCGCGCCGGTCCATGCCTCGGCGCCGCTCCGGCCGCTAACCGCCGCGCAGTCCGCGGTTTCCGGCGCCGCGCGAAGGATTTCGCGGACTCCCTACACTAACCTTCCGGGAGCGCACCCGAGCGGAAGCGATGGCGCATGGCGGAAGAGCCCGAACCGGAGTTCCTTACCCGCGACGAGGAGATCTCGCTCGCGGCGGCGGTGGCGCGCGGCGAGCGCGCGGCGCTCGAGCGCCTGCACGCGCTCTTCGCGCGGCCGATCTACCGTTTCGTCTACTATCGCGCGGGCGGCCGCGCCGACGAGACGGAGGAGATCGTCCAGGAAACCTTTCTCGCGGGCATCGAGAGCCTCCACAATTTCCGCGGCGCATCCTCGCTCTTCACGTGGCTCTGCGCGATCGCGCGCCGCAAGGCCGCCGGCGCGCGGCGCCGAGGCGCGCGCGAGCGCATCGCGAGCACCCTCGCGGCCGCCGACGAAGAACTCGCCCGCATGCTCGATCAGATCGACTCCCAGGAGCTGCCCGACGAAGCGATCGAGCGCGCGGAGACCGAAGACCTCGTGGGCGCGACGATGGCGTCCCTGCCGCCCCACTATCAGAGCCTGCTCGTCGCGAAGTACGTGGACTCCTTGCCGGTCGAAGAGATTGCGCGCCGCCGGCGCCAGAGCGGGAAGTCGGTCGAATCTTCGCTGACGCGTGCGCGCGAGGCGTTTCGGAGGACCTTCAAGCTCCTGGCCCGCGGCTTGGGCGGCGAGGCGCACCATGCCGGATGATCGCGAAGCGCTCGATACGAATCTCGCGCGTCTCCTCCGGAGCGCCTATCGGCCGGTGGCGCCGTCCGAAGCGTTCGAGCGGCGCCTGCTCGCCGCGCTCGCCTGGCGCCAGACCCGGCGCGAGCGCTCCGCGCGCGCGCTCCCGCCCCGTGCGCTTGCCGCGGCCGCGCTTTTCCTCATCGCCGCGCTCGTTTGGGTCATCTACGATCCTGATGCGCCGCGCGCCGGAGGCGCGATCGCGGATGCCGGAAGCGGCGCCGGATTCTTCCGCCTGCCGGCGGCGGACGGCGCGCCGTGGGCTCGCGCGCCGGGCCGCATTCCGATCGCGCGCGGGGACTGGCTCGCGACGGATGCGGGCGGCGGGGCGCGAATCTTCGCGGGCGATGGCGCGGAGCCTGCCTTGGAACTGGGGTCGAACTCCCTCCTTCGCTGGGACGAGCCGCCCGTCCTCGCCGCGGGGAGCGGCACGGTGCACGGCGCGGGCGGCGCCGTGCGCGCGATCGAAACTCCTCTTGCACGCATCGATTCCACCGGGGCAGTCTTCCGCATCGTCGTCGAGCGCGAAGAGAACGCGCCCCCCATCTTCGGAGAGTCAGGACCTGCGATGAAAAAGAGCTTGATCGGCGGCGCCCTCGCCGCGGGAGTGGTACTCGTCACGATCTACGTCATGCAAAACGCGGATGACGCGCCCGTCACCGTGACGACGAAGGGCCGCGTCGAAGAGCTGCACGCGGGGGATACCGCGCGCGTGGCGCCGGGGGGCGAGGTAGAAGTCGCGGCCGGGAGCACCGCGCGGGGCGAGGGCGCGGGTGCGGCGGCGCCGGGCGCGGCGGATGGCGCAGAAACGAGCGAGAAGGCGGCGGGCGCGGCGGACAAGGGCGCGCTCTTCGGCCGCGTGGTCGCCCGCGAGGGCGAGCCGGTCCGAGGCGCACGCGTGCAATTCCACGTCGCGGCGGACACGAGCGCGGCGGCGATCGCGCCGGCGACGACAGACGAGGAGGGGGCGTTCCAGCTCGCGATCCCCGCGGAGGTGGGCTACGGGCTCATCGAAGTCAATTGCGACCGCTTCGTCACCGGCCGCCACGAGTGGCGCCGCGCCGGGGAGCTGGCGGAGGAGGAGGAAGGCGGCGAAGCGAAAGCTACTGCGGCGGCGGCGGCTGCGGAAGGTGCCGCGCCGAGCGCGGATTCGGCGGCGCCCGCGGCCGCTGCCCGCTCCACGGGCGATGCTAGCGAAGAGATCGTGATCCAGCTCGTCCACGAAACGGCGATCGCAGGCGTCGTCGCGGATGCGGAAAGCGCGCCGCTCGAGAACTTCATGATCGGCGTCCAGCGCATCGAGCCATCCCACGACTGGTACGAGCCCGACATCCTGAATTACCCCGCGGCGGAAAGCGGTCTCGAGACCGGCGCCTTCTATCACGGAGGCTTGGAACCCGGCAACTACCACGTGTGGGCCTACGCGCACGGCAGCTTCCGGAGCGATCCCGTGATCGTGCCGCTCGCCGAAGGGGAGCTGCGCGATGATCTCGCGTTTACGCTGAAGCCCGGACACACGATCGCCGGCGCCGTCTACGCGAAGCGCGATGGGCGCGCGGTGCAAGGCGCGGTCGTGTATGCGCCGCTTCGGCACCTCCCCGGCTCCGTGAACACCATCCAACGCACGGAAGTCGACCCGCGCGTGCGCGACGCCGCGAAGTCCGACGACAAGGGCCGCTACGAGCTGAAGGATCTCGCCCCGGGGACGTACGCGCTCCGCGTGCTCCACCCCGACTATCGGCCGCTCGACCACACCGTGACCTTCGCGGAGGGAGAGACGCCTGCGCAACTCGAGTTCGCGCTCGAGGAAGGGACCGGCATTCGCGGCCAAGTGATGGACGAAAAGGGAGAGCCGATGGCGGGCGCGACGGTGATGGCGTTCACGATGACGCTGGGGGAGCGGGAGCTTGCGGAGGGGCTCATGACCCAGGTCGGCGCGGACGGACACTACTATCTCCGCAACATGAATCCCGCGCAGTACATCGTTCTTCGCATGCGCGACCTGGAAGCCGCGAGCGAGGCGCCGAAGGTGACGATGGCGACGCTCGGGCCGCGCGAGGACGCCGTCGTCGACTTCATCGAGGTCGCGCAGCTCGCCACATTGCGCGGGCGCGTGCTCGATGAGAAGGGGGAGCCGCTCCCGCGCATTGGCGTCACGGCGAGCACCGTGAGCCGCTCGGACTTCAGCTTCTTGAACGCGCTCACGGACGACGATGGACGCTTCGAGATCCGCAACTTGCAGCTCAAGCCCTACTCGATCGGGCTCTCGAAGGAGTATTCGATGAACATGGCCATCGTGGAGTCTATCGTTTTCGACCGAGCGACCGACTACGACCGCGAGTTCGTCTTCCACGACTTGAGGATCTCGGGAATCATCACGGCGGCGCGCGATGGCGAGCCGGTGCGGAATTCGGAGATGTACGTACTCGCGCTCAAGTCGGCGCGCGCAGGCGCGGGAGGCGGCGGCACGAGCAGAGGCGCGACCGGCGGCGATGGGGAAGACGACGACTACGATTTCGCGGGTCTCATCTACACCGACGATACCGGACACTATCGGATCGCGGGGCTCGCGCCGGGAAAGTACGTGCTGCTCCCGAATGCGCCGGGCTACTTGCGCGCGCCATCGGAGCCGGTCGAGCTGGGGACGGAGACGTTGCGCGAAGGTACGATCGATATGAAGCTCGTCGCGGGCTTCGCCGTCGAAGTGGAGGTCGTGGGCCGCGAAGGCGCCGCGATCGCCGGCGCCGTCGTCGTGCTGCGCGATGCGCGGAACCGCGAAGTGAATCAAGGGCTCCCGCCCAGGACCGACGCGAAAGGCGTCTACGCGTTCTCGAATCTCGAGGCGGGGACCTACACGGCCGAAGTAATGGTCGAGGACGCGGCGCCCGTCACGGCCACTTTCCAGACTACCCCCGACGGCCCGGCGCGCGTGCGCGTGGAAGTCGACGCGGCGAACTGAGCGAGGCTCGCACGGCGAGGTTCATCCCCGCGCGAAGCGTTCGTGCCGCAGCGCCTTCCGACATTCCCCCACCGCGCGAAGCGCGGTCGTGGAGTGCGGTGGCTCGACACCGCCTTGCCGCGCAGACATACGAAGCGTCGCGCCAATCTCTCTCTCTGGTGTCGAGACGCTGGCGTGCTCCGCGATTGGCGCAGTTCTGGAGTTAGCCCCTGGTGTCGAGGCTCCGCCTCGACACCAAGTCCCTGCGGCTCTGCCGCATCTCCGTTACACGGGCCGGCACGTACCGCATTGTCACGTCATCGGAGGCAGAGCCTCGGGTCCGCACGTTACGAGGCAGAGCCTCGTAACGAGGGGCTGCGTCAAGCCGCAGCACTCCATGCGACGCGCTCGGGGCGCGTTTCGATTTTCCCTTACCGCGCGAAGCGCCGCAGAAGACGCGCTCTCCGACATTCCCCCACCGCGCGAAGCGCGGTCGTGGAGTGCGGTGGCTCGACACCGCCTTGTCCCGCCCGTGTACGTCGCTACCAATCCACGGTCGGCGCGTAGTCATCCGGGAGCACTACACGCCTTTCATCAAATTTCCTCAAAACCTCGCATTGCGCCCTACTGGCGATCGCTTCGATCCAGCGCGCGGAACACCATGGATATGCCTTCGCCACGGCGACCAAACCATGGCGCACTGGGTTGTGGTGAACATAGTTGACTCGAGCGAGATACGACCTGTGGTAAGTAAGTTTCGTTTCGAAGTAGTTGTGCCATACCTTGCGCCCCGGCGTTGCATCGAGCCGATTGATCCAAGCGGCGGTCTTGGTATGGAGCTTTCCCAACATCCGAGCCAGGCTTGCTGCGTCTTTCGCATTCGGCGGTGCGTGCGCGACAAAGTGGTAATGATTCGAAAACACGGCCCACGCCTCGAGATGCCATTCGAATTCGAGGGCAACTCTCAGCACACCTCGATGTAGCACGTCTAAGCGATGCGGCGTTCGAAACAAGTCCTGCTTTTGATAGGTGGAGGCAGTGACGAAGTAGGTTCCAGCCTCGGAAAGGCGGTGCGTCGGAGCATGTGGCCAAGAGAAGTGGTTCAATTTCATCACATGAAAATAGCAGTATGTCGGACGCGATAGAAGTGAGTGTGTCGAGCAAGGTGTGGAAGCCAAACGTGCGTCCGCAATGGGACGATGCGAGTCGCTTGGGCGCGAACTCGAAGGAAAAGGCTGCGTCAAGCCGCAGCACTCCATGCGACGCGCCCGGGGCGCGATCGGATTTTCCCTTACCGCGCGAAGCGCCACTGAAGACGCGCTCTCCGACATTCCCCCACCGCGCGAAGCGCGGTCGTGGAGTGCGATGGCTCGACACCGCCTTTCCCCGCAATGTGGCGAACCGTCGCGCCACTCACCCTGCCTGCCGCAAGGCGAACGGCTGCGTCAAGCCGCAGCACTCCATGCGACGCGCCCGGGGCGCGTTTCGATTCTCCCTTACAGCGCGAAGCGCCGCAGAAGACGCGCCTTCCGACATTGCCCCACCGCGCGAAGCGCGGTCGTGGAGTG
>JAKEFC010000105.1 GCA_022616235.1 Planctomycetota bacterium | reverse complement strand
CGACGCGGGCGGCTTCGCGGGAGAGGCTCCGCTTTGGCGCGCCTCCAGGCTCGCGCGCACGCTCTCCGGCATTGGGAGGTCGAGCAGATCGTAGATCTCGGCGTCGGTGAGGACTTCCTTTTCGAGCAGCTCTTTCGCGAGCTTGTCGAGGCGCGGGCGCTCGCGCTCGAGCAGCTCGATCGCGCGCCGGTAGGAATTGTCGAGGATCGTGCGGATCTCGTCGTCGATCAGCATGGCGGTGTGCTCGCTGTGGGTCTTCTGCTCTCCCAGCTCGCGCCCGAGGAAGACGTGCTCGGTGCCGCGCCGAAACGACACGGGCCCGAGTTTGTCGCTCATCCCCCACCGGCAGACCATGCGCTCGACCAGCTCGGACGAGCGCTCCAAGTCGTTCTCCGCGCCGGTCGTCATCTCCTGAAAAACCAGCTCTTCCGCCGCGCGCCCGCCGAGCGCGACCACGACTTGGTTCAACAAGTACGTGCGCGTGTAGTTGTGCGCCTCTTCCTTCGGCAGCATTTGCGTCACGCCGAGCGCGCGCCCGCGCGGCACGATCGTGACCGAGTGCACGGGATCGCACTCGGGGAGCAGCATGGCGAGGATCGCGTGGCCCGCTTCGTGAAAGGCGGTGACCTTGCGATCGCGCTCGTTCATTTTCTCGTCGCGCAAGGTGCCGAGCATGATCTTGTCCTTGGCGCGCTCGAAGTCGATGCGGCGCACGACGTTTTGGCCATCGCGGGCGGCGAGGAGCGCCGCTTCGTTCGCGAGATTCGACAGATCCGCCCCCGAGAACCCGATGGTCCCCCGCGCGATCACTTCGAGATCCACGTCGTCGGCGAGCGGCATCTTGCGGGTGTGTACCTTGAGGATCGCTTGGCGGCCCTCTTTCTGGGGGCGTTCGACGACGACTTGGCGGTCGAAGCGGCCGGGGCGGACGAGCGCCGGATCGAGCACGTCCGGCCGGTTCGTGGCGGCGAGCACGATCACGGCTTGATTCGACTCGAAGCCATCCATCTCGGACAGGATCTGATTCAGCGTCTGTTCGCGCTCGTCGTGACCGCCGCCGAGGCCGGTGCCGCGGGAGCGGCCGACGGCATCGATCTCATCGATGAATATGATGCATGGCGCGCTCTTCTTCGCCTCGTCGAACAGCTCGCGCACGCGCGAGGCGCCGACGCCCACGAACAGCTCGATGAACTCCGAGCCGGAGATCGAATAGAACGGCACGCCAGCTTCCCCGGCGACCGCGCGCGCGAGGAGCGTCTTTCCGGTGCCGGGAGGCCCGACGAGGAGGACTCCCTTCGGGATCTTGGCGCCGATGCGCGTGAATCGCTCGGGATTCTTGAGGAAGTCGACGACTTCTTGCAGCTCGCGCTTCACGTTCCTGAGGCCCGCGACGTCCGCGAAGGTGACCGTGTCCTTCCCCTTTTCGTAGCGCTTCGCGCGATTGCCGGTGAAGCGCCCGAAGATCCCGGGGCCCATCTGTTTGCGGACGCGGCTCGTCATGAACCAGAAGATGCCGATGATCAGCAGGAACGGGAGGATTTGGATCGCATAGTAGAAGAAGAGGTCGTTGCCCCCCGCGTAATCCTTGAATTGGATCGCATTGTATTGATCGAGGAGGCGATGGAGGCGCTCCTGCCCCGCTTCGGAGGTTACTTCGAACGAGACCTTCTTGAATTCGCGCTGATCCTTCTCGGTCATGCCGTCGGGGATGATGAGCCGCGCTTCCTTCAGCTCGGCGATGTACTCGTCGCGCTTCACGTGCTCGATGCGCTTCACGTAGGGCGCCAGGTCGCGGAATTGCGTCCACGTGATCTTTGCGGTGCCGGCGCTGAGCTGCATGTCGAGGAAGTGATAGAGGGTAACGACGATCAGCAGGATGAGCATGAACCAGACCCAGGAACGCTGGCTCCAGCGGGGCCCGGACTCCGGAGTCCGCTTCGGAGGCTCGTTCATCTTCGGGGTCTCTGGCGGACCATCCGTCATCGTGTTCCCTTCATTCGCACGCTTGCGGCGCGGGTGGCGGCAAGCTGCAGACTTGCGGCCAACGCCCCCCGCGCAGAAATCGTTCCCCCGCGCCGCCTTGCCGGCCTTGCCCGGCGAAAGCGCGGGGGATGCGGAGCGAACGCAAGTCCGCAGCGGACGCTAGCGTATCCCCTCGGCGCGAGTACCAATACCCCTCATTGCTTGGAGGGTGGCGGCGGGGAACCGGAGCGCGGTACGCCCGCCGGCAACCATTCCATCCTATCGGCTCGAATCGCCGCCACCTCGGCCGAGAATTCTGCCGCGCGCGGCGCCTTGCGCGCGGCACGCGGCTGGAGCGCCGTTGCCGAATGGCAATTGTACCCGGATAATCGGCTGCTCCGCGCGGGGTCGCGGAATTCCGAAAAAGGAGGATCGATGAAAGTCCTTGGCATGCGCTCGACAATATTGTTCTTGGCGCTCCTGGCGGCGAATCCGTTGTGGGCGACTTTCGACGTCGAGATAGACATAGCGATCGACAATCAAACCGCGGGCGCGGCGAGCGGGTTCATCGTCGAGTTCGTGGCGACGGCCACCGATGAGATCCCATCGACGATCGCCGTCGAATTCGACAAGGGCGCGCTCGATCTGGCCGGAATCGTTGCAGGCGACGTCATTGGAACGATGGAGTTTCCCATCACGTCGGCCCTGGTCACAGGAAGCATCGAAGGCGATTTCGAGGTCACGGCGACCACCGCGACCAGCGTCGAAGGCGACGTCGCGATCACGTCGATCGATCCGATCCTGGTTACCTTGCTCGGCGTCGATGTGGGGGACGCGCTCCTCACCTTCACCTTCACCGACTACGGTACCGACACGGGAACGACCCTCGAAATCAGCGACAGCGCCGGGCTCCCAGCGACCTCTCCCCTTCCCGTCGATGCCACCATTACGATCGATCTCGATCCGATCTACGTACACACGCCCGCGGCGGGCGACCTCACCGTCACGGCCACCATCACGTCCGGTCTCTTCTCGGAGGTCACGGCGTCCGAGACGTTCGAAATCGCGGCTGGCACGGAACCGCAGTTCCTGAGGGGCGACGCGAGCGCGAACGGCTTGGTGAATGCCCTCATCGACGCGCTCTTCCTCCTCAACTACCAATTCAGCGCCGGTCCGGCACCCCCTTGCTTCGCATCCGCCGATGTCGATGGCGATGGCGCCGTGAACGCCCTCCTCGATGCGCTCTACATATTGGCGTATCAATTCTCATCCGGTCCCGCCCCGCCCGCCCCCGGTCCGACGGTGTGCGGTCCCGACCCGAACGCTCTGGAGTGCCTCGCGCCGGGCCCCTGCTAGCGCGCGCCAACGCGCACGGGCTAACATTCCCCCACCGCGCGAAGCGAGGTCGTGGCGTGCGGTGGCTTGACACCGCCATTCCCCGAAGCAAAGCGACACGATGCGGCAATTACTCCCCCTATAGGGGTAGGGAGGACCGATTGGTTTCGGTCCCCCCTCCCTCCGAACCGGACTTGCAGATCTCCCGCGTCCGGCTCTCCGGTCGATGGTCTTACCTCCGAGAGGGTTGACAGTTCGCGCAATAGGCTGCTTCCAGGTTGAAGAGCCCAAGCGCGGCAAAGTAGGCATTCGGCCAGCGCTGATGGTCCGCTCCGCGACCTCGCCCCCGTCGTTTTTGCCGCCGCCGCAAAATGCTGCGGAGCCTGTGACGGATCCATTGGTCGTTGGGACGAAAAGTCCAGTGATGGCTGTGCTTGAAGTACTCGAACCATCCTCTTAGCGTCGGATTGATTGTTGCGATGATCGAGCTCATGCTGGAGCCATTCGAGCGTTTGGTCTTCGCGCGTATGTTGTCGCGCAGTTTCCGCATGCTCTTGTCTCGGGGCACGCGCTTGCCGTCGCGAAACTCATATCCGAGGAACGCGAAACCATCTTCGATGGCGTTCGCGAGCCGCGTCTTGGTCTGGTGCAGGACGAGTCCTGCCTCTCCCATCCATCGACGCACGGCTTCGAGGGCTTGTTCGGCTTCCTGGGCACTGCGGCAGAGGATCACGAAGTCATCAGCGTACCGCACCATCTCGAAACCCAGAGCGGCCATCTTGTGGTCGAACGGGTTCAAATAGATGTTGCTGAGGAGCGGACTGAGTACCGCCCCCTGCGGCGCTCCTGCAACCGGCGTCCATTCCTGAGCGCCGTGCATGATCTCGGCCTTAAGGAAAGACTCGATCAACTGGAGCAACCGCCCGTCCGCGACGCATTCCTTCACTCGCCTCATTAGAGGCTCGTGGGGAATGCTATCGAAGTAGCTCTTCAGGTCCGCATCGACCACATGAATGTAGCCCGCATCCAAGAGTCCTTGCACGCGTCGTAGCGCGTCTTTGCATCCCTTGCCAGGACGAAAGCCGTAGCTGTGCTCCGCGAACATACGCTCGAAGATCGGCTCCATTACGTGTCGAATTGCACCTTGCACGACGCGGTCTCGAATCGTTGGGATCCCAAGCGGTCGCTTGTCATTGCTTCCCGGCTTCGGAATCTCGACTCTGCGGATCGCTTGAGGCAGGTAGGTTCCCTGTTTCAATTGCTCCGAGATCGTTCGCAGATTCGCATCCAGCGCCTGCTCGAACTGTTCGATCGACACATGATCCACGCCCGAGGCTCCCCCATTTGCAGCCACTTTTTCAAAGGCTGCTCGGAGGTTGCGCTCTGTCCACACCTTATCGATCAGGCTGAACCAAACTCCTCCCTTCACTCCCTTTTCCAGGGCCGTCAACATGCGCTCCGTCCACACCGAATGTTCCACCCAGCCCCAGCGGAGCCGGATGTCTTCGCCTTGCGTAGCCCGCTCGGGCACTCCCGACGATTTCGCTTCATTCGACGTGATCATGACGCATCCATCTTCCTGCGTTCCCTTCGCTCCACCGGCGTTACTCGGCTTCATCGCTACTACGGACGCTCTGACTCCTGCGCGGAGGCTCTTCGTGCCCAACGGACAATGAACACCTTCCTGACCGCGCAGGTCTCCTTGCTTACGAGCAAGAGCTTCCGACCATTCTGTCT
>JAKEFC010000104.1 GCA_022616235.1 Planctomycetota bacterium | reverse complement strand
GGCAGGGGCAAGAGGAGCGCCTGCGCCTTCGCGGCGCGCTCGGCATCGGACGAGCCGAGGCCGCCGTACCAATCGCGCACGGAATCCGCGGCTGCCATGCCCGCCGGACCGCGCTTCCGCGGGCCTTTCTCTTCGCCGCCGAGGATCGCTCGCATCAGGAATTGCTCGCGCAAGAGAAGTGTGCTCGAGGTGATCCAGATCGAGCCCCCTGGCCAACCCTTGACGTTGGGAGGATCGAACAGGTCCTGCCCCATCGCGCGCGCGCTCCGTAGGAGCTGCGGCAGATCCCGCGCCGTGCCTGGAATCTGGCGCAACGTGCCGGCGATCAGATCGATCGGCGACTTCATCAGCACGCCACGATTCCGCTCCGCGTAGAAGTGCTCGGACGAAAGGAGCGCCGCCAAGAGGGGCGCGATCTCGTACTTGCCCGCGCGGAAGATCCCTGCCAGGCGTTCCACTTCGGCGGGGTCTGGTTCCGGCGAGATGAACTCACGCCACAGCTTGCGCGTGACATGAACCGCGGTCTGCGGCTGCTCGAGGAGAATGTCGATGATCTGGTCCCCGTCGAATGGGCCGCGGCGCCCCAGGAATTCCTTTACGCCGTCGTCGTGCAGGCGGCGGTGGAGCGCGAAGTCTTGCTTCCTGCGGGCGACCTTCCACCCCGTGAATGCGCGCGCCGCCTCTTTCACGTCGCGCTCCGCATAGTTGCCTTCGCCGAGCGTGAACAACTCGAGCAGCTCGCGCGCAAAGTTTTCGTTCGGGGTTCCCTTCTCGTTGCTCTGCGTATCGAGGTACAAGATCATCGCGGGATCGCGCGCGATCTCGTGGAGGAGCGCGCCGAAGTTGCCCTTCGCGTGGCGCCGGAGCAGCAGGTTCTGCCGCGCCATGAAGTCGGGCGACTTCACTTTCTGCAGGCTCGACGTGAAGTGGTTGTGCCAGAACAGGGTCATGCGCTCGGTGAGCGGAAAGGAGGTTTGCAGGATCTCGCCGAGCCACCACGCCTTCAACGCTTCGCCCTCGTCCCGCTGCTTCTTGCGCATCTCCGCGCGTTCTTCCTCCGTCATGTCGCGGCGCTTGGGCTCGCCGCCCGGCTCGCGGGTCCACGCGGGAGGCGCCGTTTCCGGCTCGCTCCGCATGCCGGCGAGCAACTCCCGCGCGGCGGCCTCCGCGGAGAGCGAGGAGAAACGCGCCACCTCCGCGGCGTCGCCGCCGAATCCGGCGCGCGCGAGCAAATGGCGCGCTTTCGCCGCGCCGAGCGGCTGTCCGAGGGGCTGGCCGGTGTCGCCCGCCGGCGCGCCGCCGGCCTTCTCGTCCGCCGCTCGCAAGCCGGAGACGAGCGAGCAAGCGGCGGCGAAACAG
This sequence comes from Planctomycetota bacterium, assembly GCA_022616235.1. Classification (GTDB taxonomy): domain Bacteria; phylum Planctomycetota; class UBA8108; order UBA1146; family JAKEFC01; genus JAKEFC01. The sequence goes on along the minus strand of JAKEFC010000104.1, from coordinate 3,672 downwards.
AGAACGATGGCGGGCGCCACGCGCCGCGCCCGGCAGATCGAAGCAAACGTGTGCATCATGGAGTCCTATTCCTCTAACTCCGGCGCTCGCGGCTCGGTTGCGCGGCGTCTCGTGGGAGCGCCTCCGGGCGCCGCGCGCGAGCCCCAGGCGGCATCTCGCCGGAGAACGCAGGGAGCGTGATCATCGCCTTGAGCCACGGAGTTTCGAGTCAAAGGCGGCCGACCGGCTCCACGCTTCCCACTACTTTTCCTTCTTATGGTCGTCCCCGTGGTCGTCGTGGTCGTGGGCCTTGCACTCGCCGTGGCCGACGCAGCGAAGATTCGTGCCTTCGCGCACCCACAGATGCGCTTCGTCGCCTTCGCCCGTGACGAAGTACTGGGTTTCGCTCTTGACGGGCTGGGATGCTCCCTGGGCCATGAGCAGGCCTGTGACTGCAAGGAACGCGACTCCAATGGCGAGCGCGAGCACCAGGAGCTTGCGGTTGGTAGGCTGCATCGATGAACTCCTTCGGATCGCGGGGCTCAGCTCGAGCCCCTGGGTGACTTGCCGGCTGCGGTTGCGGGCAACGGGCCACCATCGCGGCCGCTGAAGATTCGGTAGAGCGCGGGCAGGACAACGAGCGTGAGCAGCGTGCTCGAAATCAGCCCTCCGATGACGACGGTGGCGAGCGGCTTCTGCACTTCGGCGCCGGTGCCCGCGGCAATCGCCATGGGCAGGAACCCGAGCGACGCCACCAGCGCCGTCATGAGCACTGGGCGGAGACGTGTGAGCGAGCCGACGATGATCGCGGCATCGCGGGCCATGCCTTCGCGCCGCAACTGATTCATGAACGAGACCATCACCAAGCCGTTGAGCACTGCCACGCCCGAGAGCGCAATGAAGCCGACGGCCGCCGTAATCGAGAACGGCATGTCGCGGAGCCAGAGGGACACGATGCCGCCGGTCAACCCGAGGGGCACGGCACTGAAAACGAGCAGGGCATAGCGCGCGCTCTTGAACGTGGAGAAGAGCAGTAGAAAGATCAGTCCGAAACAGATCGGCACCACGATCGTCAGCCGCTCTTTGGCGGCGACGAGATTCTCGTACTGGCCACCCCAATCGAGCCACTGACCCGTGGGCAGCGGAATCGCGGCGACGTTCTTCGCGGCGTCGCGCACGAAGGATCCTAGGTCGCGGCCGCGGACATTGCATTGGACGACGATGCGACGTTTGCCGTTCTCGCGGCTCACCTGGTTTCGCCCCTCGGTAACTTCGATCCTCGCCACATCGCCGAGCGGTATGAAACCCATCTCGCGGGTCGGCACGATTCCTTCGAGCCCGCCACCATGAGCCGTGCTCTGCAGCGCGTTCACCGTCGCGGACTCCTCGCCACTCGGAAGCGGGATTGGTAATCGTTCCAGCGCGTCGATCCTCTGGCGAATGTCATCGGGCAGCCGCACCACCAGGTCGAAGCGGCGATCGCCCTCGAATACTAGCCCCACGTTGGCGCCGCCCATGGCAGTAGCCACGACCTGCTGGACGTCGTGGACACTCAGGCCATGACGGCCGACGGCGGCGCGGTCGATGTCGACGGTCATCACGGGGAGCCCTTCGACCTGCTCCATCTTCGCGTCGGCAGCGCCCGGTACGGATTGAATCGCCGCCAGCACCTGCTCCGCGGTGCGTGCCATGGACTCGAAGTCGTCGCCGTACACCTTCACTGCCACGTCGCCTCGCACGCCGGACAAAAGCTCGTTGAATCGCATTTGGATGGGCTGCGTGAACTCGTAGTTGTTGCCGGGCACGATTGCGAGCGTCTGCTCAACGAGTCGGATCAGTTTCCCCTTATGGCCCTGGATCTTCGGGCCGGCGTGAGCGTGTTCGCCACCGTGATCGTCTCCGTGCTCGTCATCTTCGCCGCCGTGAGACGACTTTCTCTCGTTTGCTTCGGTCTGCTCAGCGATCAGCCGGTCGAGTTCCGCTTCGCTCCGCCATTCATCGCGTGGCTTGAAGATGACGAACGTGTCCGAGACGTTGGGCGGCATGGGGTCGGTGGCCATTTCGGCGGTGCCCGTCTTGGAATAGACAAAGGCTACCTCCGGAATGGACGCCACGGCGCGCTCGACGTCGAACTGCATGTACTGGGATTGAGTGATCGACGTGGACGCGATGCGCATCGCGTGCATCGCCAGGTCCTTCTCGTCGAGCGTGGGGACGAACTCCTGGCCCAACCGCGTGAATAGAAACGCCGAGCCCGCGGCCACCAGCACGGCCGCACCGCATACCGGCCACCGGAGCCGCAGCGAGAAGCGGACGACGGGCTCATAAGCCGCCTTCGCCCAGCGCACGAGGAACATTTCCCCTTCCGCGACCTTGCCGCGGATCAGGATCGCCACCATCGCGGGCACAAAGGTCAAAGACAGAATGAACGCGCTCACGAGGGCGAAGATGACCGTGAGCGCCATGGGGTGGAACATCTTTCCCTCGATCCCCGTGAGCGCGAGGATCGGAAAGTACACGGTAATAATGATGGCCTGGCCGTAGACCGACGGCTGAATCATCTCGCGCGCCGCGACCATGACCTCGGACAAACGTTCCTCGAGCGTGAGCGTGCGCTCCAGCTCGTGCTGGCGGCGCGCCAGTCGCCGCAGGCAGTTCTCGACGATGATGACCGCGCCGTCCACGATCAGACCGAAGTCGATTGCGCCGAGCGACATGAGGTTGCCGCTGACCTTGCTCTGGACCATGCCGGTCGCGGCGATGAGCATCGATAGCGGAATCGCCGCTGCGCAGATCAAGGCCGCGCGAATGTTTCCCAGGAGGAAAAGCAGGACCAGAATCACGAGCGCCGCACCTTCGAGCAGGTTGTTCCGTACGGTCCTTATGGTCGCGTCTACAAGCTTGGTGCGATTGAGCACCGTCTTGGCGCGCACATCGGGTGGCAGCGACCGCTGAATCTCCGGCATCCTGGCGTCCACGGCCGCGGCCACCGTGCGGCTGTTGGCTCCAATGAGCATGATGACCGTGCCGACGACGACTTCTTCGCCGTTCTCGCTCGCAGAGCCTGTACGAAGCTCGCGCCCGACGCCGACGCCATCCGGCACGACGATATCGCGCACGTAGATCGGGACGCCGCTCCGTGTGCCGACGACGATGGTGGAGATCTGTTCGGTGTTCTCGATGCGGCCCGTCGCCCGTACGAGGTACGACTCGCCCTTGTGCTCCACATAGCCCGCGCCCGTGGAGACGTTGTTCTTCTCGATGGCATCGATGACCTCCGCGAAGGTTAGGCCGTACGAGATTAGTTTCATGGGATCGGGCTGCACATGGTACTGCTTCACGTACCCGCCGATGGAATCCACGCCCGCGACGTCCTTCACGCCCTTGAGCTGCGGGCGGATGATCCACTCCTGCACTTCGCGCAGATACGACGCAAGCTCCACGTCGGTCCGCAACCGCCGTCCTTCCGGTGTCAAGTACGACCCGTCACTCTGCCAGCCAGGACGACCGTCGTTCATGGATGCGCCCTTGCCGTGCGGGTGCTCGTACTCGACCGTGTACATGTAGATCTCGCCGAGACCCGTCGCGATCGGACCCATGATGGGGTCCACGTCGGGAGGCAGCGAATTGCGCGCCTCGCCGAGCCGCTCGGTCACCTGCTGTCGCGCGAAGTACAAGTTCACGTCGTCCTCG
>JAKEFC010000103.1 GCA_022616235.1 Planctomycetota bacterium | reverse complement strand
GAGCGCGACGACGCGCGGCGCGCCGGAAGTCCCCGAGGTCACGAGCAGGACCGCGGGCTGCGCGGGATCCGCGCGGAGCGGCTCGTTTTCGCAGGACGCGCCTTTGCCGGCGCTCGCGCGGCGCAGCTCCGCGCAGCCATCCGCATCGAAGTCGAACTTCGGCAGCGCGCCGTCGAACGGCGCAGCGGTCCCTTGGCAGACGGCGAGTGCGCGCGGCCGCGCGCGCTCGAACACGACCGCAGTCTCTTCCGCGGTGAGGCGCGGATCGATGAGGAGCGGTACGAGGCCGGCGCACGCGGCGGAAAAGAGCGCGTGTACGAACGCAGGTCCGCCTTCGCCTGCGATCGCAATGGCGTTCCCCGGCGCGTAGCCGTGCGCACGCCAACCGCGCGCCAACGTGAGGGCGATCTCCGCGAGCGGCCCCCGCTGCAACGTGCGTCCTCCGGCCCGGAGCGCCGGACCGCCGGGGCGGTCGGCTCCCAAGCGCTCGACGAGCTGGCGCAGAGTCGCGAAATGTTCCGGCAGGTCCAAGGCGGCAGCTTCTACCTTCTCGCGCGGAGCGAGACGCCGCGCGCACCCCACTGGTGCAGCAGGATGGCGCTGCGCCGAAGCGGGACATTATGAAGTCATCCCCGCGCCTAGCTCCAGCACTACTTGCTTGCGGCGGATGTTAGGATCGAGCTGCGCGGCGTGGGCAAAGGGCGCGGGAATGGGAACGGATGGCGATGGGAACGATCGGGGTCGTGGTGATCGGGCGCAACGAAGGGGAGCGGCTGCGCCGCTGCCTGGAGTCGCTCCGCGGGCGCGCCGCCCAGATCGTCTACGTCGACTCCGGATCGACCGATGGGAGCGTCGAGGCGGCGCGCGGTCTCGGCGCGGATGTCGTGGCGCTCGATCTCGGACGGCCGTTCACGGCGGCGCGCGCGCGCAACGCGGGCTTCGAGCGCTTGCGCGCGCTCGAGCCCGCGGTCGACCTCGTGCAATTCGTGGATGGCGACTGCGAAGTCGCACCTGACTGGCTGCCGCGCGCCGCGAGTGAGCTGGCGGCGCGCGCGGAGTGCGCCGCCGTCTTCGGCCGTCGCCGCGAACGCGCGCCGGAATCGTCCCGCTTCAACCGTCTCTGCGACATGGAGTGGAACACGCCGGTGGGGGAGGCCGAAGCATGCGGCGGCGACTTCCTCGTACGCGCTGCAGCTTTCACCGCCGCCGGGCGCTTCAACGAAGACATGATCGCGGGGGAGGAGCCCGAGTTGTGCGTGCGCATTCGCAAGCTCGGTTGGAAGCTCCTCCGGATCGACGCCGAGATGACGCTGCACGACGCCGCGCTCCACCGCTTCTCCCAGTGGTGGCGGCGCGCGGAGCGCGCCGGGCACGCGTACGCGGAGGGAGCCGCAGTCCACGGCGCCCCGCCCATCCGGCACAACGCGCGCGATGTGCGGAGCCTGATCCTTTGGGGAGCGTGGCTGCCGGCCCTCGCGCTGGGCGGTGCAGTCGCCGCCTATTGGTCGCGCTGGTGCTCGTTCCTGCCGGCGGCGATCGCCGCCCTCTACGCGCTTCAATTCCTCCGGATCTACGCGCGGCGGCGCCGGAGCGGAGACTCCGCGCGCGACGCCGCTCTCTGCGCGCGCTACACGCTCCTCGCGAAGATCCCGCTCTTTCTGGGCGCGTGGTCGTACTGGCGTCATCGCGCCCGCGGGCTAAAGCGGCCGTTGATCGAGTACCGATAGCGGGAGGCGCGCGGCGCAATACGTTGCGCCCGCGGCGGTTGCGCGCCGCGCGAAGAAACGCGGAACCTCGGCGCGGCGCCGGGTGTTTTGTTTTCGTTGCGTTCGTGAGACGATCGGGCGCCCAAGCCGTCAAGGAGGGAATTTCATGCGACGAGAGAAACTACTTACGCTTGCCATCGGTTGTTCTGTCCTCGCGTGGTTCCTGTCGGGTTGCGGCGGGGGCGGCTCGAGCGGCGGCGGGGTAGGCGCAGGCGCGGGGAACGGCAGCGCGGTGCAGATCGCGCTCACGGACCTCGCTTCCGATGTGATCGACCGCTTTGAAGTGGATGTCACGAGCATTTCCCTCGTCCGGAGAAACGGCGTCCAAGTCGAGACGCTGCCGATCACGACCCGCGTGGACTTCGCGGAGCTGGTGGAGATCGCGGAGCTGATCACGCCGGCGACCGTGCCGAACGGTGCCTACGACGAAGCGAGCATCACGCTCGACTTCGCCACCGCCTCCGTCCACATCGCCGGAGCTGCGGCCGATGCCGCCCTCCTCGATGATGCAGGACTACCCCTCGCCGGTACGCTCACCATCGAATTCGAGTTCGAGAGCCACCGGCCGCTCGTCGTTTCTCCCGGGCTCTCGCGCATCCTCACGCTCGACTTCGACCTCGACGCGTCGCTGGCGATCGATGAAGCGGCGAATACGGTGGCCGTGCTCCCGGTGTTCCTCGCCGACATCGACCTGCAGCGCCCTTTCGTACACCGGATTCGCGGGCCGCTCGAATCCGCGGACGTAGCGGACCAGAGCTTCGAAGTCGCGGTGCGCCCCTTCCGCGCGATCGTTTCCAGCTTCGGGACCGCACGCGTGTCCACGGACGGCGACACTCATTTCGAGGTGGACGGCCAGTGTTACATAGGCAGCGCGGGGATCGATGCCATGGCGGAGTTGGCGCCGCTCGCGCCTGTCGTCGCGATCGGCCGCTTTCGCCTGGCGACGGGGAGATTCGAGGCGGACGAGGTCCTCGCCGGAACGAGCGTCGCCGGCGGCGGCTTCGACGTGGCGCGCGGCGTGGTGACGGCGCGCATGGGGGACACGCTCACCGTCCTCGGAGCGCAGCTCGAGCGAGATGATGGTACGTTGACCTTCGATGCGGAAGTGACGGTCGTCCTGGATCCCAATGCCACCAACGTCACGAAGCAGCTCTCTCTCGATCCGGAAACGACGGACGCGATCTCCGTGGGGCAAGAGATCGTCGCGTTCGGAGAGCTGACCGGCGCACCAGGCAGCTTTCAGCTCTCTCCCGCCGCGCACGTGCGGATGGTGCTCTCGCGTATCACGGGCAACGTCGTGAGCACGGGAACCGCCACGATCGCCATGGAGGTCGAGCGGATCGGCCGGCACTTGCCCGCGGAGTTCGACTTCACGGGCACCGGCACACCGGGCAACGATGCCGATCCGGCCGCTTACGAGATCGCGACCGGCGCGCTCGACGTCTCCGGGCTGGAGGCGGACGCGCACGTCCGCGTCCGCGGCTTCGTGTCCGACTTCGGCGCGGCGCCCCCCGACTTCGAGGCCCACACGCTCATCGATCTGGACGCCGCCGGCGCCGGCCCGTAGGCGCAAACTCGAGCCGCGGCGATCCAAGGCGGCGCTCGATCGCTGCGTCCCCTTCGCATTTCCGCCGGCATCCTTCGCACGTTGACGCGAAACTTCCGTCGAATAACAATGCCGGTCAGAATGCCGATCGGAATGCCGCTCCTCCGTACGTTTCCAGTCGGAAAGGGTGCCTCGATGTCTTCGAGACTGGGTTGGAGCTTGCGCTTCTTCTCGTTCGCGGCTGCTGCAGTTGCGATCGGACTTGGTGCGTACTTTGCAGCAACGGCGCGACCTCTCGAAGTGGTGGAGGCGCATGCGGCCCCCATGGTGCTCGACGAGAAAACCTCGGACGCCGAGAGTGGAGATGACGCTCCAATCTACTCGCTCGTGTTCCTGCTCGAGAAGCCGCGCAAGCTCGATGCAGCGTCGCTGACCAAGGTCGTGAAGCGCGTGTACTCCGCGGAGCGAATGACCGGACGACCTGATGCGGAAGTCCGCGGCGAGTCGCCACGCTTCATGGTTCAGACTCCCACCGCCCGCCTGCTCGTGCTCAATCTGCCCGATCCATACGTCAAGGATCGAGAAAAGGTCGCGGCGGGGATCCAGGAGCTGCGCCGCAAAGATGCGATGCGCACGCACAAGGCGTGGCTGAGCGTGGATTGGTACGGCGAGCTGCCGAAAAGCGGCGAGCAGCAGGCGTACCGGACGATCGGGAAGCTGGCCGCGGAGCTCGCGGGCGACGATTGCTTGGCGCTGCTCTGCCCGGCGCTCCAACAAATGGTGCCCTATTCGCGGGACTTTCCGCAGCTCCTGCGGAGCGAAGACCCGTTGCGCGTCCTCGAGGGCGCGGAGAATCCCGCAGTAATCGGTGTCGATGAGAACGACCCGCGGATCTTGGCGGCCGCAGAGGAAGCGCCGCGGCGAATCGACGAGTTCGTGGCGGCGTTTCGCGAAGGCGGCGCAGACCGCGGATGCAGCATCAAGGCCCCTTTCACGGAGGGAGACGAGACCGAGCAGATGTGGGTCGAAGTCACCGCGATCGAGGGAAAGACCTTTCGAGGAAAACTCGCGAATGCTCCCGTTCTCCTCAAGAAGCTGCGCATCGACCAAGAAGTAACCGTCGCCTTCGACAAGATCACGGACTGGCTCTACATGGATGGCGAGAAGATGGTCGGCGGCTTCACGGTTCGCGCTATCAAAGAGATCAAGAAGAAAAAACCGCAAGCCGACAAGCCACGGAAAGCGAACGAGTGATCCTGGCGCTCCTCCCGAAGGAAGCTGTTCGTTCTCCTATGTGAGCAATCTGCGGTCACGGCAGGCGCTTCGGCCCTACGGCAAGACGGGCGCCGAGTGATCCAGAATAATGCCTTTGGCCCGCGCGAATGCGCCGATTCTCTGCTGCGCGGGCGCCGCGGTTGTGCTACAACCACCATCGAGGAACAGCATCTCTCGCGCCGCCATTTCGGAACGGCGCGCCCCAACCCACAGACTCGAGGAGTTCTTCGCCGCTCATGTCATTTCCTTCACGGCCACTCGCTTCGCAGACTTTCGCATCCTTCGGCCTGTCGCCCCCGCTGCTACGCGCGCTCTCCGAGGAAAAATACGAGATCCCGACGCCGATTCAAACGCAGGCCATTCCGCCGGTGCTCGCGGGGCACGACTTGCTCGGTCTCGCGCAGACCGGCTCCGGCAAGACCGCGGCGTTCGCGCTGCCCATCATCCAGCGGCTCGATGGCGAGCGCAGGGAATCGGGCGGGCGCGGCGGGGCGCGGCATCTCCCGGTCGTGTTGGTGCTGTCGCCTACCCGCGAACTCGCGGCGCAGATCGACGAGAGCTTCGCAACCTATGGCAGGCACACGCGCGTCACGCACACCGTGATCTTCGGCGGCGTCAACCAATCGCGCCAAGTGAGCGCGCTCCGCCGCGGCGTCGAAGTCTTGGTCGCCACCCCGGGGCGCCTGCTCGATCTCATGGGGCAGGGCTACGTGAGTTTGAACGGCGTCAAAGTTTTCGTGCTCGATGAAGCGGACCGAATGCTCGACATGGGCTTCATCCAGCCGATCCGGCGCATCGCGGCTTCGCTGCCGCAGCGCCGGCAGACGCTGCTCTTCTCCGCGACGATGCCGCCCGAGATCGAGCAGCTCACGAAATCGCTGCTCCACGATCCCGTCCGCGTCGCGGTTGCTGCCAGTGCGGCTACGACGCCGCAGATCGAGCAGTCGGTGTACATGGTGCCGCGGCGCAGCAAGCAGGCGTTGTTGGAGCATCTCCTGGAGGACAAGAGGATCGTGCGTGCGCTCGTCTTTACGCGCACCAAGCGCGGAGCCGATCGCGTGACCAAGCACTTGAAAAAGACGAGCATCAGCGCCGAAGCGATTCACGGCAACAAGGGGCAGAATCAACGCCTCCGCGCGCTCGAGAGTTTTCGCTTGGGGCACGCGCGCGTCCTCGTCGCGACGGACGTGGCGGCGCGCGGCCTCGACATCGACGACATCTCGCACGTCGTGAACTTCGACATGCCCGACGTGCCGGAGATCTACGTCCACCGGATCGGGCGTACGGCGCGGGCGGGCGCCACCGGCGTCGGCATTGCGTTTTGCGATGCCGAGGAGTTCGACTCGCTGCGGGCGATCGAGAAGCTGACCGGCCGCCGCATCCCCGCGATCACCCAATTGCCGGCGCTTCCGGAGCCGGAGCCGGGGGATGAGCACCGCCCGCGGCGCGGGCGCGGGGCGCACACTTCCCAATCCGAGCGCCACTCGCAAGGCGCTCGCGGCCTCCAGGCGCGGCGCGACCGCGGCGGGCAGGGAAGGAGCGCTCACAAGGGCGCGCGCCACGCGCCAATTCGGAGCCGGAACGAGAGCAAGGGCGCCCACCCGTCGCACCCCTCGCCGTCGAGACCGCAAGGAACGAAGCGCCTCGGGGGCAAAGCTCGCCGTATCCCGCGGGGCTAGGGTTGTTCAAGATCTCAATCTCGACTCAGTTCGGACCCGACGCCTCGCAGCCGACTGAAGCCAGGCGAGGTATTGCGATTGCTCTAACGCCGGCTGCGGTGGAAGGGAGGCAAGCGTGAACAGCGTGTTCTGCGTTCGCGCCGAGTTTGGCATCTATACCCAACAGTTCGTCTCCGGCGGCTATGTGGCGATTGGGTGGATGGCGAATTCCAATCATTCGGCGATCGCGACGCGAGAAGAGCATTGCCCGCTCTACAAGACCGCGCACCCGGACGACACCAGCAACATCGTCATCGGCCAACTGGTCGGGCAGATCGCGCGATTCCTCCTCGAGTTGAAGCCGGACGACTACGTGATCACGCCGGCAGCGGACACCGAGCTGCTCCACTGCGGTCGGCTCGCGGCCGATCGATCCTATTTCTTCGCCAGCGGCGATGACGGCTGTCCTTACCGGCACCGGAGGCGCGTGGAGTGGGCGCCAGAGACCCTCGAGCGCAGCGGGCTCTCGGTACCGTTCCAGAACACGATTCGCTCCTTGCTCACGGTTTTCGCGGTGTCGCAGCGCGACGAGTTTTTGGCCACCATCGACAGCAAGGACCTAAAGAGCGCCCCGAAGCGCAGCGCCTATGACCCGAACCGTGCAGTGCTCGAACGGGTGCTCGAACCCGACGACAAAGCGTTCGAGTTCCTCGTCGGCCACGGGCTGGTGCGCGCATGAGCGGCAGCTTCACCGAGTTCGTCGCTGAAGACTCCGCGCTCGCCTGGCTCGAAGCACTGGACAGTGCGGTGCCTTACGGTCCGGACTTCGCCGTGGGCGAACCCGGCGCGGTGCGCAGTGATCCGAACTACCGCGATGTCCTGATGTCGCGATGGCCGCGCGACGCTCAGGGCCGACTCGCGCGCGTCGCTGCGCTGTCGCGCGTGGTCTCCCGCGGCGTCCGGGCGAGGAGAGCTGGGTGATGATCTCCGGGTCGCCGGGTGGCGAAGTCGTCGTGTACGAGACGCCGGACGGCGAAATCCGGGTGGAAGTGCGCCTCGATCGAGAGACGGTTTGGCTCTCGCTGAACCAAATGGCGGAGCTGTTCGGTCGCGACAAGTCCGTGATTTCCAGGCACTTGCGCAACGTCTTCCGCTCCGGCGAATTGGAGCGGGAGGCAACTGTTGCAAAGAATGCAACGGTTCAAAAAGAGGGCGGGCGAAAGATCGCGCGGGAGATCGAGTACTTCAACCTCGACGCCATCCTCTCGGTGGGCTACCGGGTGAACTCGAAGCGCGGCACCCTGTTCCGCATCTGGGCTACTCGCACGCTGAGCGAGCATCTGGTCCGCGGCTACACATTCGAGCGCCAACGTTTCGCGCGCAACGCCGCAGAGTTGGAGGCGGCGCTCTCGCTGATTCGCAAGGCAGCAGCCGGCGAGGCACTGTCGACGGACCAGGGGCGCGGGCTGGTCGATGTCATCGCCCGCTACACGCGGACTTTTCTCTTGTTGCAGCGCTACGACGAAGGTCTGCTGACAGAGCCGAAGGGCAACGCCGGCGGAACACTGCCGGTCGTGGAAGAAGCACGCGCCGCAGTCGCGCGGCTCAAGGCGGATCTGCTCGCGCGCGGGGATGCCAGCGATCTCTTCGGCCGCGAGCGCGAGGACGGTCTGGCTGCCCTGCTTGGCAATCTCGAGCAGAGTGCGTTCGGTGAACCCGCCTACCCGACTGTCGAGTCGAAGGCGGCGCACCTGCTCTACTTCGTCATCAAGAATCATCCATTTTCTGACGGTAACAAACGCATCGGGTCCTTCCTGTTCGTGGATTTCCTGAACCGCAATGACCGACTGTTCCGCTACGGCGAGGCGGTGATCAACGACGTGGGGCTAGCGGCGCTCGCGCTGCTCGTCGCCGAGTCGGAGCCGAAAGAAAAAGACGTGATGATCCGGCTAGTGATGAACATGCTCGCCGGAGCGCAATCATGAGCGTGCGCTTCACTGAGTCCGTCGTCGAGGATGCAGCCTTCGCTTGGCTCGTCGACTTCGAAACGCCGGGCCAACAACGACTGGCTCGCCGTCAACCAGTTCATGGTGTCTGCAGGTCAGTATGCGCGGCGGCCGGACTCGTGCTGTTCGTGAACGGGTAGTGTGCGTCAGGATCCAAGTATCGGTTGCAATGTGGTACTATCGACCCGCAGTCCCTGAGGTCATGCAACGCGAGTAGGGGCAGGTGAGCAGGCGACCATGGATTCGAGTCTCGAGATCGTCGCATCGATAAGCCTCTACTACGTCCAACTCATCCCGGCGCTGATAGTGCTCTCACTATTCACAGTGTTTGTCCTCTTGCTTCTACGTGGAAAATTCGCAGTGGCGTTGGCGATAGCGGGGATGCTCGGCGCGACGTGCTGCATGTTCCTTGGGATCGCATTTCTCACGAGCCGCAGTGCTGCCGACCATACGGCGGGTGCGGTCCTTCTAGTCGGCGGCATCGCGTGTTTGATCTGGGCGGCTTTCCTGCTGCAATCTTGCCGAAATGGCGCTGCGCACAGCCGCGTCGAAACGCCCGCCGAACCTTAACGTCGCCCGCACGATCCATAGCCATTCCGCTACGGGAAGAAACGGATGATCACGAGGCCGCTCGTGCCCTCCGCGAGGTAGAGATCGTTGCCGAAGACGCGAATCTCCTTCGGCTCCGCGGCGAGGTCGAGGAAGCCGATCTGGTGCGGGTGCGCGGCAGACGCCGCGTTCACGACGTGGAGGTCTCCGTTCGCGTCGGTGACGAGGGCGAGATCGAAGATCGCCGTCACCTTCCGCGCCGCGACGCCGAGATCGACTTGGCCCGCGAGTTGCGAGCCGCTCACCGGCGATACTCGCACGAGGCGCAGCCCTCCCGCGTTGGCGGCGACCGCCGCGACGCGCCCAGGCAAGGTCGCGACATCCTCCGCGTCGACCGGGATCGAGATCGTCTCGGCGAGGAACGGCTGGGCGGGGTTCAATAGATCGAGCACGAAGAGGTCGGTGCCGCCGCTCGCGGAATACGCGAAGCGGTGCTCGCTCGAGAACGCGAAGCCGGCGGCGTTGCCGCCGGGATTCACGCTCGCCACGAACAGCGGGAATTCCGGAGACAGCACATCGAGGACGACGAGGCCCGCCGTCCCCACGTCGACGAGCAGGAATTGTCCGAAAAGAAAAATTTCGTCGGTCGTGCCGATCCCGTCGGCGGTCTGCACCACGACCGGCGCGGCCGGCGCCGAGATGTCCGCGATCTGGATGCCGTTCGCGCCGTTCGATAGGAACGCGAACTCGCCCTCCACTTCGACCGCGATGGCGCTGTCGGGGAGGAGGAGCGTTGCGACCTCGGCCGCCGCGAGCGAAGCGCGCGGATTCGTGAGGTCGACGGTGCGCATGCCGGCAGTGCCGTGCGCGATGTAGAGAAGCGATCCCTGCGCCGCCGACCCCTGGACCGCGCTCCCGCCCGCCGCGAGCAGAGTGCGGAGCACGACCGGCTCGACGCCGGCAGAGCGCCCGGGGAGCGTGCCCACCTGCGGGCGGAGCGCGGGGTCCAGCTCCGGAAATGGCGCGATCGCGGAGTAGGTGCGCAGCTCGCGCGTGGCGCGGTTCGTCACGAACACGCGATCGAGGAACGTATTCGCGTACACGCCGCCCGCCGTGCCGCCGATCGCGACCGGCGAGCCGCTCTGCTCGACGGGGGTCGCGATCGATGAGTACGCGCGCAAGCTGCCGCTCGCGCCATCCGCGACGAAGAGGAGGTCGGCGCGCGCGTGGCGCGCGAGCTGCACGGGCTCCGAGAGCCCCGTGATCGGCGTCGTTAAAACGTTCGTCGCCACGTCGAAGACGGAGATGCTGCCCGCGGCGCGGTTGGCGACGAAGACGAGGGACTGCGAGGCGTCCTGCTCGAGATCGGCGGGAGCGTCGCCCGCCGCGAAGGGGGAGCCCGCGGCCTCGACGAAGGGCGGCGCCGCATCGAAGCGCGAAATCGTGTCGGAATCGCGATTCGCCACGATGAGCGCGGAGCCGATCACGAGAAGATCGATGGGAACATCGCCGACAGCGATCGGCGAACCGCCGAGCTCCGCGAATGGGGGATCCGCGGCGCGCACCGTGACGCTGTCCGCGGATTCGTTCGCGATGTAGACGCGGCCGTTCGCGCCATCGACGAAGATCGCCCCCGGTTGGTCACCGGTGGCGACGGTCGCTACGAGCGCCATTGTCGCCGCGTCGAACACCGCGGCGACGTCGGTATCGGGCTGCGTGATCCAGATTCTGTCGCCGTGCGGATCGAGCGCCACGCCGCGCGCGGCGCCTCCCGGGAGCGGGAGCGCCGGCGACACCCCCTCTTGGCGCGGGCTATTCCCGTCGACTACGCGCACGGTGCCGTCGAGCGCATCGATCACGAAGACGCGGCAGTCCGGCAGCTCGCCGCTCGTGACTCCCGCGGCCGCGGCTCCGCCTCCGCCTCCGGAAGAGTTGCAGCCGGCGGCGAGCGCGAAGAGCGCGAGGAGCGCGAGCGCGGCGGCAACGAGAGGGCGGCGCACGCACCAGGCGCGGTACCCTTGCCGCCATCCATGTTGCCGGCTCATGCGCAGACGTCCTTCCGTGCATCAATCTACGCCGCGCGCGCGAAGAATTGCACTATCAGAGCGTGGCGAGGGTCTGCTCGACGGTGGAAAGCTCGGTCTTCAGCTCGGCGAGGCGCGTCGTCTCGCTCGCGACGACCGCCGCCGCGGCGCGCGTGCGGAAGTTCTCGTTCGCGAGCTTCTGCTCGAGGCTCTCGACCTGCGCGGCCAGGCGCGCGCGCTGCTTGCCGAGGCGCCCCTTCTCCTCCTCGATGTTCACCGCGCCGAGCACGTAAACCTCCACGTCGCGGATGACCGCGGTCGCGGAGTCCGCGGTGCGTGCGGCGTCCGGCGCCACGTCGAGCGCGGCGATCCCCGCCAGCCCGGAGAGGAGCGGCCGCGCCGCCTCGATCACCGCGGCGCGCGGCCCCGCGGCGCGCACGCGCACGGTGAGCTTGACCCCCGGGGCCAGCTTGTACTTGTTCCTGATCTCGCGGATCGCGCGCGTGATCTCCTGCACGAATCGAAACTGCTCTTCGATCGCCTGGTCGATCCAGCGCTCGGGCGGCGCCGGCCACGGCGCGGCGATGAGGAGCGCGGGCGTCGCGAGCGGCGCCTCGATGCCGCGCACCGGCACCTGCGCGCCGAGCCGCTGCCAGAGCGCCTCCGTGATGAACGGCACGAACGGGTGTAGGAGCCGGAGCACGTGATCGATCGCCACCGCGAGCACCTGGCGCGCGGCGCGCGCGCTCGCGGCGTCCTTCAGGCGCGGCTTCACGATCTCGAGGTACCAGTCGCACAGCTCCGACCAGAAGAAGTCGCGCGCGGCGCCGATCGCGGCCGATGGGTTGTACGCTTCGAGCTGCGCCTGCACCTCCGCGGCGGCGCGCGCGAGCCTGGACAGGATCCAGCGGTCCTCTTCCGCAAGCTCGCGCGGATCGCGCGGCTCGAAGTCGGCGCCCTCCAAGTTGAGGAGCGCGAAGCGAGCCGCGTTCCAGAGCTTGTTCGCGAAGTTCCGCCCTTCATCGAAACGGCTGCTCACCAGCTTCGCCGCCGGCACTCCCGGGAGCGAGCCGAGCACGTCGAATTCTCTGCCCGATTCCGGACAAAGATAGCTGAAGATTCCGCGGCCG
The DNA here is from genome assembly GCA_022616235.1 of Planctomycetota bacterium. Taxonomy (GTDB): domain Bacteria; phylum Planctomycetota; class UBA8108; order UBA1146; family JAKEFC01; genus JAKEFC01. The sequence goes on along the minus strand of JAKEFC010000103.1, from coordinate 7,381 downwards.
TGCTTCGCCTTCGCGAGATCGATCGGGTTGCCGGTAAAGGGCGAGATCGCCTGCACCGGCAAGCGGATGTCCTGCGTCCCCGTCTGCATGTCCGAGAGCACGTAGCGCATCGCGTCCGCGCCGTAGCGCTCGATGATGTCGACGGGGTCGATGCCGTTCCCCTTCGACTTGCTCATCTTCTCCCCTTTGCCGTCGAGGATGTTCGCGTGCAGGAAGACGTCGGTGAACGGCAGGTCCCCGAGGTTGTAGAGCCCCATCACGACCATGCGGGCGACCCAGAGCGTGATGATCTCGCGCCCCGTCGCCAGGCAGGAGCCGGGATAGTAATAGGAGAGGCAATCCTCCCCTCCGCCTTGCGCGCCGAGCGGCGCCTGCCCGGGTTCGATCGCGGCATCCGCCGGCGACGGCCACCCCAGCGTGCTGTGCGGCCAGAGGCCGCTCGAGAACCAGGTGTCGAGCACGTCGGGGTCCTGGCGGAGGCCCGCTTCTTCGAGGCGCCGCGCGAATTTCGCGTCGCTCGCCGCGTCGCGCAGGCACACGAGCACTTCGCCGCCGCCCACCGGCAATGTCGCGCCCGCGAGCGGCAGGCGCTCGGACTCGCCCTCCGCGAGCCAGGCCGAGACTTCGCTCTCCGCGAGCAAGGGTGCCAGCTCCCGCACGAGCCGCGCAAGCTCGCGGCCATCGAACTTCCCCGCCCAGATCGGAATCCTATGTCCCCACCAGAGTTGGCGGCTGATGCACCAATCGCGCTTCTCCGCGAGCCAATCGTTGTAAGTAGCGGCGTAGCGCTCCGGGTCCGGATGGAAGCTCAAGCGGCGGCCGCTCGGCGATGCCCAATCGCCGCGCGCCGCGTCGATCGCGGCCTGCGCGAGCCCCGGCGCCGTGAACAGCTTCTTCGTGCCGCGCCCGCACACGACACCCCCGGGCACGTCCCCCATGCGGACGAACCACTGCTTGGACACGAAGGGCTCGATCGGAGTCTTCGAGCGGTCCGAGTGTCCGATCTCGACCTTGCGCGGCTCGCTCGCGGCGAGGAGACCCAGCTCCTCGAGATCGGCGACCACGCGCTTCCGCGCGTCGAAGCGATCGAGGCCGCGGTAGGTGCCCACTTTCTCGTTCAGCGTGCCATCGGGATTCAGGATGTTGATGATCGCGATTTTCTCTCGATGGCGCTTCCACACCTCGTAGTCGTTCGGATCGTGCGCGGGTGTGATCTTCACGCAGCCGCTGCCTAGCTCCGGCTTCGCCCATTCGTCGAGGATGAGCGGGATCTCGCGGCCCAAGAGCGGCAGCCGCACCTTGCGTCCGGCGCGCGCCATCGAAGCGAGACGCAACAAGTCCGGGAGCTGCGTCTCGACGCGTTCGCGCAATCGCGCCAGTTCCGCCTGGTAGGCGGGGCGGTCCTTCGGCGGCGCCGAATTCGCTTTCGCGCTCGTCTCTTCGATCAGGCGCGCGAGCGTCCCTTTCGGGTCCGGATGGCAGGCGACTGCGGTGTCGCCGAGCATCGTCTCCGGTCTCGTCGTCGCGACGACGACGGCGTCCGGCTCGCCGGGGGCGGGGTCGATCACCGGGTAGCGCAAGTGCCAGAAGAAGCCATCGACCGTCTCGTGCACGATCTCGTCGTCCGCCACGGCAGTCTGCAAGAAGCAATCCCAGTTCACGAGACGCGTGCCTTGATAGATGAGCCCGTCGCGAAACATGTTGAAGAACGTCCACCGCACCGCGCGCGCACACACCGCGTCCAGCGTGAATCGCTGCCGCTCCCAGTCGCAAGAGCAGCCCATCGCTTGCTGCTGCATGACGATTCGCCGCTGGTATTGGTCCTTCCACTCCCAGATGCGCTTCACGAGCGCCCCGCGGCCGAGGTCGTTGCGCGTCTTGCCCTCCAGCTCGAGCAGGCGCTTCTCCACGACCGCTTGCGTCGCGATGCCCGCGTGATCGGTGCCCGCCATCCAGAGCGTGTTCGCGCCGCGCATGCGATGCCAACGGACGAGCAAGTCCTGCATCACGTTGTCCATCGCGTGCCCCATGTGGAGCGCGCCCGTGACGTTCGGGAGCGGCATCATGACGACGAAGCGTTCGGCGCGGGCATCCGGCGCCGCCGCAAAAGCGCGCTCCGCGAGCCAGCGGCCGTAGGTCGCTTTCTCGGTCGCGCTGGGATCGTATTGGGTAGCGAGTTGTTCCATCGTTCGTGCTGCCGTTCCTGCCGAAAGAGCCCGCGGATGTTCCCGGAGGCGAAGTGCAAGTCAATAGCTCGTCGGCCGCACGCGCGGGAGAAACGCCGCCGCCAAGCCGCGGCACGGCTTGTTCGCGCGCAGTGCCAAGGTTACTCTGAATGCGTCGAGTTCCCCTCCGATGCCCAAAGGAGCGATTCATGCGCATGACGCCGTGTGCGATACCGTTTTTGCTTCTCGTGGCGGCCGCGCTCAACTCGCCGCCGCCGCTCGCCGCCCAGCAAGTGCAGGTCGAGTCGTTCGTGCTCGAGAACGGCATGGAATTCCTGCTCGTTCCGCGCACCGACCAACCGAACGTGATCCGCTGCGGCTGGGTCGCGAAGGTAGGCAGCGTGAACGAGCGCCCGGGGATCACCGGGATCAGCCACTTCTTCGAGCACATGATGTTCAAGGGCACGAATCGGATCGGCACGAAGGACGCCGCGAAGGACGCGGAATTCCGCAAGCGCCAGGAGGATGTGCGGGGAGCGCTTCGCGACGGTCACCTCGAAGTGCAATATGACCGCTGGCGCAAGGGCGAGATCGATGATCCGTGGGATCCCAAGAACGACACCGCCGAAATGGCGGCGCTCCGCGATGAGCTGAAAAAGCTGATGGATCAGCAGGGCGCGATCACGGTCAAGAACGAATTCGACAAGATCTATACGAATCTCGGCGGCTCCGACATGAACGCATTCACGGACTACGACCTCACCTTCTATTTCATCACCGTGCCATCGAACAAGTTCGAATTGTGGGCGTGGATGGAGTCCGATCGCCTGACGGACTCGGTCTTCCGCGAGTTCTACGAAGAGCGCGACGTCGTGCACGAAGAGCGCCGCCTCCGCACGGAATCGACGCCGACCGGGATCTTCGAGGAGCAGTTCGACGCGCTCTTTTGGCAGTCCTCGCCCTACAGTTGGCCGGTGATCGGTTGGACCTCCGATCTGAACAGCTACACGCGCGCGCAAGCAGAGGAATATTTCAAGACCTACTACTGTCCGAACAACCTCGTAGGCGTGATCGTCGGGGACTTTCAGACCGCGGCCGTGAAGCCGCTCGTCAGTCGCTACTTCGGACGCCTCGCGCGCGGCGCGGAGCCGCCGCCCGTCGTGACCCTCGAAATGCCGCAGCTCGCGGCGGTGCGCATGGAGGCCGAGTGCGATTGCCAGCCCCAGATCGAGATCCGCTATCACACGGTCCCCTTCGACCATCCGAACGAGGCGGCGCTCGAGCTGATGGCGGAGATCCTGAACGGGCGCACGGGGCGCCTCTACAAGTCGATGGTGGAGGGGAAGGAGATCGCCGCAACGGCGTCGGCATCGCAGCAGTCGCGTAAGTTCGGCGGCTATCTCTCGTTTCGCGCCGAGTGCAAGGGCGAGGCGACGCCGGAGGAATTGGAAGCGGCGTGGTACGAAGAGGTCGAGCGATTGCAGACGGAACTCGTGCTCGACCGCGAGCTGGAGAAGGTGAAAAACCGCTCGCTCGCGGACGCCTACCGCAATCTCGAAGACGATTTCTTCGTCATGCTCCGCCTCGGCTACTACGAGGCGCTCGGCGGCTGGGAGTACATCAACGATGCGCCGAAGCGCTTGCAGGCGGTGACGGCCGGCGACATCAAGGAAGTCGCGAACGAATTCCTGAAGCGTACCAACTCCGCGGTGGCGATCTACCGCAGGAAGGCGGGGAGCGGCGGGGAGGCGGAGGATCCCGATCTTGCCGGGCTGCCTCCCGAAGTGCGGCAGAGGGCGCGGCAGATGCTCGCCCAGCTCGCGCTCTCGGAAGTGCAGGACCCCTCCGAGCTGCGCGAGTTCATTCGGCAAGCGGAGGCGCAAGATCTCGCCGCCATGCCGCCGGAGATGCGGCTCCTGCGCGACGTGCTCATCAAGAAGGCGAGCGCGCGCGTCGCGGAATTGGAATCGAACAACACCTCGGAAAAGAAGGATTGAGGCGATGCGCTGGACCACGAAGCAGTTGTCGGTGTTTTGTCTATTCGTGCTCGCGCTCTCGCCGGCGTGCCGCTCCTCAGGTCGCAAGGATGACGCCGGCGCGATTCCGGAAGCGCCGCCGCGGGCGGCCCCTCCGAAGAGCGCCGGAGCGCTCCCCGCGCGCCCGGAGGAGATCAAGTTCGCCCCCATCGCGTTCGAGCCGCCCGCCGCGAACGAGTTTCGAAGCGTCCTTGGCTCCGGCGTGCCGGTCTATCTGCTCCCGAGCCGCGAGATACCGCTCATCGAGTTCACGTTCAGCTTCAAGGGCGGGCGCTACCTCGAGGAAGCCGCGAAGGCCGGCGTCGCGCAAGCGACCTTCGAGATGCTGCGGCGAGGCGGCACGGCGACGCGCACCGCCGAGAGCGTCGACGAGGAGCTCGACTTTCTAGCGGCCCAATGCCGCATGGGCGCGGGGGACGAGCGCTCCTTCGCGTCGCTGAACACGATGAAAGCGAACCTGGATCAGAGCTTTGCGCTCTTCATGGATCTCTTGCGGAGCCCCGGCTTCCAGGCGAGTCGATTCGAGATCTACAAGCAGGAGACGATCGAGGACATGAAGCAGAGGAACGACGATGCGGACTCGATCCTCTCTCGCGAATGGGACTTCCTGCTCTACGGCGAGGAGCACTACCGCGGCCGGCAACCGACGATCGCGACGCTGAGCGCGATCGCCATCGAGGACATGCGCGCGTTTCATCAGGCGCTCGTGCACCCCGGCAATCTCATCATCGGCGTCACCGGAGACTTCGAGCCGAAGGAGATGAGCGCGTTCCTGGACGCGCAGCTCGCCGGCTGGAAGAGCGGAGCGCGGTCACCCGATCCGCCGGCGCCGGCGGCGCAGCTCAGGCCCGGCGTGTATCACGTCGAGAAGGAGATTCCGCAGGGGAAGGTGATGATCGGCCTCCGCTCGATCAAGCGGGACGATCCGGATTTCTTTCGCATGCTCGTCCTCAACGAAGTATTGGGTGGCGGGGGCTTCACGAGCCGCATCACGAATCGCGTACGTACCGAGGAGGGGCTCGCCTACTCCGCGGGATCTTCGCTGCAACCGGGGGTCTACTACCCCGGCGAGTTCATCGCCTATTTTCAGTCGAAGAACCGCACGGTAGCGCTCTCCACGAAGCTGATCCTGGAGACGATCGAGGAGCTTCGCAGCGAACCGGTGAGCGACGAGGAGCTTGCCACGGCCAAAGCTAGTTTCATCGAGACCTTCCCGCGCGTCTTCGCTTCGAAGGATGCGGTCGTGCGCCGCTTCATCGATGATGAGTGGACCGGTCGGAAGAGCGACTACTACAAGAATTACCGCGCCAACATCGGCGCCGTGACGGCGGAGGATCTGCGGCGCTCCGCGCAGAAGTACCTCGCGCCGGACAAGATGGCGATCGTCGTCGTCGGGAAATGGAGCGAAATCGAGCCGGGCGACCTCGACGGGCGCGCGTCGATGCGCGATTTCTTCGGCGGGAGGGCGACGTCGATTCCGCTCCGGGATCCTCTCACTCTCGAAGCTCCGGGCAGACCGGGGATGGATTAGCCGGCGCGCGCGCCGTTATCGGAACCGCGCGCGGCGCCGAATCGGCAGGAGCGGGGCGCCGCCCGCGGTCGATAGATGGGTGTCCATTCCTCGCAGACGCAAGGCATTCCATGCAGAACTATGATCTGGCAGTGCTCGGTTCCGGACCGGCCGGCCACTTCGGCGCGATCCAGGGCGCGAAGGCCGGCAAGAAGGTCGTCGTTATCGAGGACTTGCCGCGCGTCGGCGGGTCATCGGCCACGCTCGGAACCATTCCATCGAAATCCTTGCGCGAAGCGACGATCCACCTCACGGGGCTGAATCAGCAGAGCTTCTACGGCATGAGCTATCGCGTGAAGGCGAACATCACCGTGCAGGATCTCACCGCGCGCACGGAGCAGATCATTCGCAACGAAACTGCGGTCTTCGAGGACCAACTGCGGCGCAACGGCGTGAAGATCGTCCACGGCCGCGGGAGCTTCACGGGGCCGCAGCAGCTCGTCGTCGAGAACGAAGATGGCATGCAGGTGGTGCGGGCGCAGAAGTTCCTGATTGCGACGGGCTCGTGCCCGGCGCATCCGCCGCGCCTCGCGTTCGACGGCGAGAAGATCTGCGACTCGAATCAGATCCTGACGATCCGGACGCTGCCGAAGCGCCTGATCGTGGTCGGCGCCGGCGTCATCGGCATGGAATACGCCTGCATCTTCGCGGCGCTCGGCGTGCGCGTCGTCGTGATCAATCACTCGCCGACCTTCATGGAGTTCGTCGACGCGCAAATCCTCGACCTCCTCAAGTACCACATGCAGAATCGCAACGTGGAATTTCGCCTCGGCGAAGAGGTCGTGGATCTGGAGCGGCGCGACGAAGTCGTGGTCGCACGCACGTCTTGCAACAAGGAGATCGTGGGGGACTGCCTCCTCTACACGGTCGGACGCCGCGGCAACACGGACCTGCTGAACCTCGAAGAGATCGGGATCCCGTGCGACGACCGCGGCCGCGTGAAGGTCGACGCGCAATTCCGAACGGCGGTCCCGCACATATACGCCGCGGGCGACGTGATCGGCTTCCCCGCGCTCGCGGCGACGTCGCGCGAGCAGGGGCGGCGCGCGGTGTGCTACGCATTCGATATTCCGATCGAAGCGGAGCGCGCGAAGATGCCGCTCGGCATCTACACGATTCCGGAGATCTCGATGATCGGGCCGACGGAGACGGAGCTTTCCAAGCAGAAGACCCCCTACGAGGTCGGGGTTGCGCGCTATCGCGAGATCGCCCGAGGCCAGATCGCCGGGGACACGACGGGGATGCTGAAGATTCTCTTTCAGCGCGAGAACCTCCGCATCCTCGCCGTGCACATCATCGGCGAGGGCGCGACGGAGCTGGTTCACATCGGGCAAGGCGTGGAAGCGTTCGGCGGCACGATCGAGTATTTCGCGAACGCCGTCTTCAATTACCCGACGCTCGCCGAGTGCTACAAGGTCGCGGCGCTCGACGGCATGAATCGCGTGCGCATCGGCCGCGGTTCGAAGAGCAAGCTCCAAGCCGCGCCGGCGGCGCAACCCGAAGCGACTCCTTAGAGCCTATCCCAATAACCCTTCATTCGTGTATAACTGAGTTCGTGGCGCCGGTGTTTCTTGCGGGGGGATCGTGTACGAACTCAGCGACAAACTCTG
>JAKEFC010000102.1 GCA_022616235.1 Planctomycetota bacterium | reverse complement strand
GCTGGATCCGGCTCGCGCGCGAACGCGTCCGCTTCCAGGGGCTCCCCGCGCCCATCTGCTGGCTAGGCTACGGCGCGCGCGCGCGCTTCGGCCTCCGCATCAACGACCTCGTCGCCCGCGGCGAGATCTCCGCGCCGATCGTGATCGGCCGCGACCATCTCGATTGCGGCTCCGTCGCGTCGCCGAACCGCGAGACGGAAGCGATGCAGGACGGCTCCGACGCGATCGCCGACTGGCCGCTCCTGAATGCGCTCGTGAACGCCGCCTCCGGTGCGACCTGGGTCTCGATCCATCACGGCGGCGGCGTGGGGATCGGCAACTCGATCCACGCCGGCCAAGTGATCGTGGCGGATGGGACGAAAGACGCCGCGGCGCGCCTCGCGCGCGTCCTCGACAACGATCCGGGGATGGGCCTCCTCCGCCACGCGGATGCCGGCTACGAAGACGCGATCGCGAACGCGGGGCGCCATCGGCTCTGGCTCCCCATGCGCGGAGGGCGGCCATGAGTGCGGAGCGCCCCGACCGCACGGACCGCCCCGACCGCACGGACCGCCCCGGCCGCCCCGCCGCGCCGACCTCCAAAGTGGATCTCATCATCGAACACGCCTCGCTCCTCCTCTACCCCGACGATCCCGCCGAGGAGGGGCGCGTGCTTCGGGACGGCGGCATCGCGATCGCGGATGGCAAGATCGTCGACGTCGGCCCCTCGCGCGAAGTCTCCGGGCGCCACGGCGCGCGCGCGCGCCGCGACGCGGCAGGACGCCTCGTGACCGCCGGCTTCGTCGACTCGCACACGCACCTCGTCTTCGCCGGGGATCGCTCCGCGGAGTTCCTGCGGCGCTGCCGCGGGGAGAGCTACGAGGAGATCGCGGCCGCGGGCGGCGGCATCCGCGCCACCGTGCGCGCGACGCGCGCCGCGAGCGAGGACGAGCTGCTCGCGCTCGCGCTCGCGCGCGCCGAGCGGATGATCGCCCTGGGCTCGACCACGATCGAGATCAAGAGCGGCTACGGACTCGACCTCGACACCGAGCTTCGCATGCTCCGCGTGAACCGCCGCCTCGCCGCCCGGACCGGCGCGCGCATCGCCTCGACTTATTGCGGCGCGCACGAGATCCCGGACGAGTTCCGGGCCGACCGCCGCGGGTACCTCGACTTCGTCTGCGCCGAGGTGATCCCTGCGGTCGCCGCGGAGAGGCTGGCCGCCTTCTGCGACGTCTTTTGCGAGCGCGGCGTCTTCACGGCGGAGGAATCGAAACGCGTGCTCGAGGAGGGGAAACGGCACGGCCTCACCCCCAAGATCCACGCGGATGAGCTGACCGCGTCGGGGGGCGCCGAGGTGGCCGCCGCGGTGGGCGCTGCCAGCGCGGACCATCTCATGATGCTCACCGCGGGCGGGCTCGCCGCCCTCCGCGATTCGACCGTGGTCCCGACCCTCCTCCCCGGAACGACTTTTTACCTGGGCAAAAGCAGGTTTGCGCCGGCCCGAGACCTGCTCGCCGCCGGACTCCCCGTCGCTTTAGCCACCGATCGCAATCCCGGATCGTGTACTATCGAGAGCATGACGTTCGTGACCGGCCTCGCCTGTCTGCATATGAAGCTGTCTCCGCTCGAGGCGTTCCGCGGCGCCACCGACTTCGGCGCGCGGGCGCTCCGCCTCGAGCGCGAAGTCGGGCGCATCGCTCCCGGCCTTGCGGCGGACCTCATCGTGTGGGACGCGCGCGAACCCGCGCAGATCATCTCCGAATTCGCGAACGCAGTGCCGCGCGATGTTTACTTGGGGGGCGTCCTTCGCCAGGCTCGGCAGTCTTCCGCGGGAGCTGCCGCGGGAGGCGATCCCGCATGACGCGCGCCGGCGTCCGGTCGAGGAAATCCTTGCCGGCACGCCGGGGCGGCTCGCGATGTTTTCGTAATCTGCCTCGCCCTCCAGCCCCATTCTCCGCCTCCGCTCCCAACTCCCGCAAACCTCGGGTACTTCCTGAAGATCACAAGAGCACGGCTCCAGATGAATCGAGCCCAAGCATTCGCCGAAGGAGAACGTCCGCATGTCCGGTTTGGTAATGCGATTGAATTCCGCGCTCGCGGAAGCGCGCTGGAACGACTACGACGAGCTTTGGCTCGATGCCATCGAAGGCAAGCAAGGCGCCCTCCACGAATACCTCGAAGCGACGCGCGCGGCGATGGCGGCGGGGCAAGGAGAGCGCGCGGGCCAGTGGCTCTCCATGATGGCGCTCGAAGCGACCGCCCTGCCGCTCCCCCAGAGGCGCGAATACTTCGAGCTGCTCGTCACGTGCCTGCCGAAGGAGCGCGATCTGCGGGAGCAGCTCATCGCCGTGTACGAGGCGGAGTTCAAGGAAGTCCCGGGATACACCGCCTACATGCGCGCCGCGGACCTGAAGCGGAATCCCGATCCGGCGGCCGCGATCACGCAGCTCCGCAAGATGCTCCGCTTCGTCGCGGGCGCGTACGTGTACCACCGTTCCGGCTGGGGGGTCGGCGTCATCCGCGAAGTCATCGCGCTCGAGAGCGCGGCCCTCATCGACTTCCAGAAGAAACCGGCGCACCGCATGAAGCTGGAAGCGATCCCGGAGATCTGCGAGCTGCTCTCCGACGATGACTTCCGCGTCGTCTCCTGGAAGGAGCCCGCGCGCCTGCGCATGCTCGCGGAAGAGGATCCGGTCGAGTTGTTCAAGATGGTGGTTCGCTCCAGCGACCGCCCCCTGCCGCTCGGCAAGATTCGCGAGGCGATCGCGGGGCACGCGATCCCCGGCCCCGATTGGACGAAGTGGTGGGGCAAGGTTCGCGCCGCGCTGAAGAGAGATCCTTCGATCGGCGTGAGCGGCGGCAAGATGGCATCGTATTTCATGCAAAAGACGCAGCGGGGGGTCGGCAGCGAGCTGAGCCGGCGCTTGAACGGCGCCCAGGTGAAAGACCGCCTCTCGGTGCTTCGGGAAGCGGTCGCGGGCGCGACGGCGGCGGAGCGCGCGGAGATCGAGCCGCACCTCGCTCGCCTCCAAAAGGATCTCGAACGGCGCGACGCCGAAGTGCCTCTGCTCGCGGAGATCCTCCTCTTCCTGCGCCGGCAAGGCGCGCTCGCAACCGACGCCGGCCTCCCGGCGGCAAACCTCCCGACGATGGACGACTTCCTCGCCCACTACGACCACCCCATCGACCTCTTGAACCTGCTCGCCCGCGGCGAGGACCAAGCGGAAGTGCTCCAAACCGTGCGCGCGCTGCAAGGGGCGGCGTGGCCGGAGGTGATCACCGACTTCCTCCTGCGCGCCGACGACGGCGTCCGCGAGCTGTTGGTCGCGGAAATGGTCGCGGCCGGACGCACCGCGGAGATCGACTACCACGCGCGCGAAATCCATCGCGTGCCGAAGAAGGCGCCGCTCTACTTCTTGTGGCTGCTCCGCCTCGCCGCGCGGCGCGACTGGAAGCTGATCCCCAGCCTCCGCTCGATCCCTGCCAACGACCTCTTCCAGCGCGCGATCTCGATCCTCGACGATCTCTCGCTGCGCGCCGAGGGGGACTCATCGCCGGCGCTCGAGGTTTCCGTCAGGCGCTACCGCGCGCAGCTCGGCGCGCGCCCCTTCACGCTCTTGCAGCAAGTCTGCGAAGGCGCCGACCTGAACGCCGTCCGCGCGATCTATCACCAGCTCGAGGCGAGCCGCGGCATGACCGACAACACCTTGGAGCGGATGCTGGCGACGCTGCTCAGGCTCCGGCCGACCTTGCTCGCGGGCGAAGTGATCGCGACGGCGCACGTCGCCGACTCCGACTCGATCTACGCCACCGATGAAGGGATACGCAAGATCCGCAAGGAGCTGGAGCTGATTCGGAACGACAAGCTCCCAACGATCTACCGCGCGATCGGGGACGCCGCCTCCATGGGAGACCTCAGCGAGAACGCCGAATTTACTTCCGCGATCGAAGAGCGCGAGAATCTGAACCGGCGCGTCCTCGAGCTGCAGTCGCAGCTCGATCGAGCGGTGCGGATCGATCTCGCCGCCGCGCACACCGATCGGGCATCGATCGGGACGCGCGTGTCGCTGAGAAACGTGACGACGGGGAACGTCGAGACCTATTCGATCCTCGGCCCGTGGGATAGCAGCGCGGAGCAAGGGATCGTTTCCTACCAGGCCCCGCTCGGGCGCGCGATCCTCGACCGCAAACCGGGGGAGGAATTCGCGGTCGAGCTGCCGACCGGCGCGGTACGCTATCGCCTGGAAGAGATCGCGCGGATCGCGAACGCGAAACAGTAGTAAGAGCACGTTTCAGAATGAAGCCGTCGCCCCGAGGTCGAACGAGGCGCCGGATGTCAAGGAGAGTCGCCGAGGCGTATTGATGGAGAAATACGTAGAGG
>JAKEFC010000101.1 GCA_022616235.1 Planctomycetota bacterium | reverse complement strand
GTCGCCGAGGCGTATTGATGGAGAAATACGTAGAGGCGGCTCGACGAAGACAGGCGGTGCCGCAGTCGACCGAAGGCAGGCGGCATTTTGAAACGTGCTCTCGTTTCAACGAAGGACTTGCCGAGTACTTCGCGACCTCCGAGCTCGTGGTCGACAAGGGGAAGCGCGGCATGAAGATCCTGCCCGATGAAGGGCGGCTCCAATATCTCCTCGATAGCTTCGAGCGAAAAGCGGAGATGCCGTCCGCCGCGAAGCTCATGAGCATGTCTCAAAAGGAGATGTACGAGAAGAATCGTATCGGACTGCATTACGCATTGGCGTGGTCGTACATCTACTTTTCCATCGAAGGGGAAGGCGGCAAGTATCGGCCGCAGATCAAGGGCTACTTCAAGGCTTTGATCAAAGGTAAGTCGCAGCAGGAAGCGTTCGAGGCGACGTACAAGAAGATCGACCTGGGCCGGTTCGAAGAGGAATGGAAGAAGGCGATGCTCGATCTAGGCAAGGCACGCGGCCGCTATATCGACCGCTGAGCATCCGCCGCAAGTCGTAGCGAGCGTCCGCGCCGCTCGCTACGCGCGCTCCGCGTCGTGAGCGCGAATCGCTTCCGCGATCGCTTCCGCAATGGTTGCGATGGCGCCGCGTTCGGGCCCCTCCACGAGCACGCGTGCGATCGGTTCCGTGCCGGAATATCGGACGAGCACGCGACCTCGTCCGCCGAGGGAGCGTTCCGCGGCGGCCACCGCCGCGCGCACGCGCGGCAAGTCGGCAAGCGGCGGCTTCGCGCGCACGGGCACCGCGAGGAGTACCTGCGGGAAGCGCGGGATCGGGCGGCGCAGCTCCGAGAGCGGCATGCCTGCGGCGCGGACGATGCGCGCCATGTGTAGTCCCGTGCGGATCCCGTCGCCGGTGCGCGCCTCGTTCAAGTACACGATATGCCCCGATTGCTCCCCTCCGAGCACCGCGCCGCGTTCGATGAGCGCCTGCACGACCTCGCGGTCTCCGACCGGGGTACGAACGAGCTGGATTCCGTGATCCCGTAGATAGCTCTCCATTCCCGCATTCGACATCACGGTGGCGACGATGCAGTCGCGGGCCAGCTCGCGCTTCTCCCGCAGATAGAGCCCCCAAATGGCAAGAACGTCGTCGCCGTCGCAGACCTGGCCCCGATCGTCGACGAGAATGGCTCGATCGCCGTCTCCGTCGAAGGCGATGCCGAGGTCCGCTTTCTCGCGCACGACCTCCGCGGCGAGCGCCCCGGGATGCGTGCTCCCGCAGGCGTCGTTGATCTTCGCGCCGTCCAATTCCGCGAACAGGCTCACGACCTCCGCGCCTGCGTCGGCAAAGACGGCAGGCGCGATCGGGGCCGCCGCGCCATGCGCGCAATCGAGGACGATCTTCAACCCGCGCAGATACGGCCGGGGGTCGAAGGCGGCCTGCAGCCGCTCGCGATACGCATCGCGTAGGTCGGGGTCTTCGCGAAGCGTCCGGTCCACCCGCCGCGCCGGCGGAGCCGGCAGTGTGTAGTAGCGGGCAGTGATCGCCTCTTCCTCCGCGGTGGCAAGTTTGTGCCCATAGCGATCGAGCACCTTCACGCCATTGAATCGCGCCGGATTGTGCGAGGCCGACACCACGATCCCGAGATCGAAGCGTCCCTCCTGCAAGAGCAGCGACACCGCCGGGGTCGTGATCACGCCCGCACTCGCCACCTCGCAGGCGCCCGCCGCCAGTTCCGCGGCGAGCACGCGCTCGATCTCGGCACCCGAGGGGCGGGTGTCGCGCCCGAAGAGCACGCGCGGAGGACGCCTCCCGCGCGCTTCGTTCCCCGCGGTCTCCACGATCGCGGAGCCGAGGCGCGCGAGCGAGGCGGGGGCGAGCACGCCCGAGCCGGCGAGGTCTCGCACGCCATCCGTGCCGAAGAGGTTTTTCGGCGCGCCCTTGCCGCCGGCGGTCACTCTTCCTCCCGCTTGAAGTTGTACGCCGGGTTGCTCGGGTCCGTGCCGATGATCTCGATCCCCGCGGGCATTACTTCGCGCGGGATGATGAGGTCATCGAGCTTGGGCGCGACGAGATGTGGCACCCCCGGCGGACGATCCGTGGGCACGCGATACATCGCATACATCTTGCCGTCGTGGATTCGGCTCCGCAGCTCCGCGAACTGTTCCTCCGTGCCGACGCAGACGAGACCGACCTTGTCGAGCGCCGCGACCACGACCTTGTGCTCCGGCGGTATCACGAAATGCACGGGCACGACGAAGGTGTCTCTCTTGCGTAGGTCTTGCAGCTCGATGGTGACGCCGACTTCCGTTGCCGCGCCGGGAGCGAGCACTACGAGAGGCGCGTCCGCGCTGAGCTGCGCGGGGAAGCGCAGCTTGTGCTTGCTGCTCGGCTCGCGGAGTTTCTGCAGGTCGAAGACTTCCGTGGGTACGGACTCGATTCGCTCGACCTGCGAGCGCGGGCCGCGCACGGGGATCGTTTCGAACTCGTAGACGACTTTGTTCGGAAGGAATCGATAGGGAGATGGAGGTTTGCCGCCATAGGCAAGCTCGATCCGCTTTTCGGCGACTACCAGGTCCTCCACGGTGACGAGCAGCACGGCCGGATCCGCGGCGGTCACTTCGACGCCGGGCGGCAGATTGTAGAACGCCGTATCGCCGAGCGCGACTTCGCGAGTCTCCGCGACGCGAATCTCGCCGGCGCACGCGGTCGGGTTGTCGCGAATCTTGTTGACGAGGCGAACTTGGCCACGGATCGAGAGCTTCACCTTGCCGCCGAAGGGCGTCTCCAAGGCTCTCGGATCCAGCGCGCTGACGATTCTGCGCTCCACGACCGCGCGGTCCTCGCGATCCGCCATGATGCGCACCTCGACGTCCGTCATCGCCGTGTCGATCGTGTGATTGAACGCGAACCACCAAACCAGGAGCGCGAGCAGGAATGCCATGCCCTTGTTCTTGAGGTCGTTGACGAACATCGCGCGCAGGAAGCCGATAGCGCTCTGCATCTGTTTCATGGCGCTACCCCTTGACTTCTTCCTGCTGCTGCTCGACCTGCGCGGGCTCTCGTTGCGCGTAGTAGGTCCGCAGCTCCCGAGTCAGCTCCTCGCGATCGAGCTTGCGCATGATCTTCCCGCGCACGCAGAGGGACACGTCGCCGCGCTCCTCGCTGACGACGACGGCGATCGCATCGGTCTCCTCCGACAGTCCTACCGCCGCGCGGTGGCGGGTTCCCGCCCACGGCCCGAGCTCGGGATTCTCCGACAGCGGAAAGAGACAGCCTGCTGCCGCGATCCTCCCGGATTGAACGATCAGGGCGCCGTCGTGCAAGTCGGTGCCGGGGTAGAACACGGTTGTGATCAGCTCGCTGCGCAGTTCCGCGTCGATCGGAATCCCGCGCTCGACGTAGGCCGAGAGGGAATCATCCCGCTCGATCGCGATGAGAGCGCCCACGCGGTTGCGCGCGAGCCGATAGAGCGCCTTGATGATCTCGTCGACCACTTCGTGCTCATCGCGAAGGAATTCGCCGAAGATCGGCGTCTGGCTGAGGCGCACGAGTCCGCGCCGCAGCTCCGGCTGCAAGATGATGATCAATGCCGTGATCGAGGTCGGCATGAAAACGCTGAGCAGGAATTGGATCCGGTCCATTTCGAAGACGTCGACGGCGACGTTCAAGAGCACGACCAAGACCAGGATGATCAGCGCGATCCCCTTCAAAATCCCGGCGCCGCGCGTGCCTTCGCAGAAGCGGATGAAGTAGTAGATCATCAGATAGATGAAGAAGGTCTCCACCAACAGCGCCCAGCCTCCGAGCGCCTGCCACTGCTGGTAGAGCCAGGTGAGCAAGCTACGCCTCCAGCTCGCGGTGCGCGGAGAAGGAGGATTCCTCTGCGTCGTGGAGCGCCGCGAGAGTGTCCAAGAAGCTCACCGTCGCGCCGACGTCGTGAACGCGCACCCAAGCGGCGCCGGCGGCGAACGCCATTGCCGCGAAGGCGAGGGATCCGGGAATCCTCTCCGGCGCCGGGCGGGGATCGAAGCGCGCCAGGAACGACTTTCGCGATGCTCCGAGCATCATGGGGAGGCCGTCGATCGAGAGCGCGCGCAGATTGGCGGCGAGGGCGTAGTTGTCCTCGGGGCGCTTTCCGAACCCAAGCCCGGGATCGAGGATCAGCCGCTCGTGCGCGATCCCGGCGTCGAGCGCGAAGCGCACGCGCTCTTCGAAGAAAGCCCGCACCTCGCCGAGCAAGTCTTCGTAATGCGGGGCTTGCTGCATCGTCTTCGGCGTGCCCTTGCGATGCATGAGAACGAGTTCCAAGCCATGCGCCGCGACGACGGCGGCGAGAGCCGCATCGTCGCGCAAGGCGGAAGTGTCGTTCACCATGCGGGCGCCGTGTCGCGCGGCGGCTTCCGCGACGCGGGCCCGGCGCGTGTCGATCGATATAAGCGCCGGGAAACCGGCGCCGAGCGCTTCGAGCACGGACAGGACCCTGGCAAGCTCTTCATCTTCGGCGACCTCCGGCGCGCCGGGGCGCGTGGACTCGCCTCCGATATCCACGCCGTCCGCTCCCTCCGCTGCCATCGCGTGGGCGCGCGCGATCGCCGCGTCCGGCGCCGCGAAGGAGCCGCCATCGGAGAAGGAATCGGGAGTTACGTTGAGGATCCCGAGCACGCGGGGTCTCCGAGTCGTCGCCACGCTCACTCTCGTTCCTGGCTATTCATCGACCCAGGACTCGAGCTCCGCGACGAGGCGCCGCGCGATTTCGGAAACCGCCTCGCGCCGGGCAACCTCGAGCGTCTCGCCGCGGAGGGCGGAATAGGCCGCGTGATCGGCGACTTCCCGTTCGAAGAGCACCTCGCCATCCCGAGTCCGCGTCAGCTTCATTCGGACGGTCAAGTAGAGGTCGGACTCTTGAACGGCATCGAGGCGTCCCTCGCTGAGGACCCCTTCCTGAAAGTGGACTACGGCGCCTTCCAGCACGCCATCGGCACTCTCCCGCGCGGCGAAAGCGAGGTCCGTGCGCGATTCCAGCTCTTGGCGCACTGCGCGCGTAACGTCGTACTCGACCTCGCGCCTGAGCGGAAAGGTCTCGTTGCGGAAGATCGGCACGGCAATCGTATAGATCCCCTCCGGGAGCCTGTAGCCGGACGAATAGCCGCAGCCACAGATCGCGCACGCGAGCAATGCGACGGCGCGCGAGCTACTCATCGCCATCTCCTCCGCCCGCGGCGCTCTCATCGCGTGCGGGCGCGCGGTCGTCGCCTGCGGGGCGCTCCTTCTCCTTCTGATCTGCGATGAGGCGGTTCAACTCCTTGAGTTTTTCGATCGCGGGCCGCGCCACCTGCTCGTTCGGAAAGTCCCTTACGATTCGCTGCAAGTAGATGCGAGCCGCCTTCGGCTGGCGCTCGCGCAAGTAGACCTGGGCAATCTTGTAGAGCCGCTCGCCCCGCATGCTTTGCAGCTTGACGAGGAGTTCCTGCGCCTCCTTGACCTTTTCTCCCCCAGGATAGCGGCGCACGTAGCGGCGCAGGCGGCTCTCCGATTCATCGATCGCCGCGAAATCGTACTCCACGCCCTTCACGCGCCTGTGCGCCGACACTCCGATCTGGTATTCGGCAAGTCCCGCCCATTCGCTGTCGGGATAGTCCGCGAGGAGGCGCTTGTAGGTCGTTTCCGCGTCCTCGTACTCCTCGTCCCGAAAGTAGTAGCTCCCGATGTGGAAGAGCGCATCGTCGCAGAAGGGCTGATACGGAAACCGCTCCAGGATGCTGTCGAGGACCTGCACTCCGTGGCCTTCGGCGGACCAGTCCAGCCCCAAGAACGCGCGCTTGGTACCCGTGAGGTAGGCGTAGCCAATCTCGTACTTGCGGCGCAATATCCGCTCGATCGTCTCCTTGTCGGGGTTCCTCCCGAGCACGAGCTCGATGCTCTCGAGCGCGTCTTCGAAGTCGCGCGCCAAGAACTGAGCGTCCACGAGCTTCGCCTGCGCCTGAGCGGCTTGCGGAGACTCCGGATGGGAATTCAGGAGCATCCAGTAGCCGCGGGCCGCATCTTCGTAGTACTTCCCTTCGAAGGCCTTGTCCGCTTCGACGAGCAGCTCGGCAGGATCCGTCGGCGTGTCCCTCTGCGGATCGTACCACCCGGTCTCCGGCGTCCAAACCCAGGTGGCGGCGAGCGGCGCCGGAAGCGCGGCTTGCGCGACGAGCATCGCGATCCAGGCAAATCGCGCGGCGATCCTCCGCCGCGGGAAGCGCGGTCGTCCCGAATTCGGGTTCATTGTGGTCGTCGCTCCTTCCGCTCTCGGAGCGGCGCGTGGCGCGCCTTGCTCGAAACTCGAACGCTCGCGCTTCGCTTCAATCGCGGAGGTATTGTAGCGAGCGCGGCGGGCGCTCCAAGTGATGGAGCAGCACTGCGCGCAGCATCGACCACGCTTCTTCGAGCACCTTGACGCCGGGATCGAGAGTGGGCACGGCGCCCCATGGCGCGCCTGCCTCGAGCGCGAGGTAGCGCACGGTTTTCTCCATCACCGCCCAATCGCCGGTACTGCGGCAGCGGCGGCACACGATCCCGACGGGGACGCGAAACGAGCCGCTTTCCGGCGCCACGGCGACGCCGCACTCCGCGCACCGGCGCCATTCCGGTCCGATGCCCCCCTCGCGCAAGAGAAAGGAATAGAAATGGAGCCGGAGCGGCAGGCGGCCGCCGGCGCTCGCGAGCAACATGAAGTAAATGAGAGCGCCGCGGAGGAAATCCGGGTGCGGGTCCGCCGGCGAAAAGAAGCGCGGCATCACTTCGAGGGCGAAACATGCTTCCAGGTAGCCGTCGAGGCGGCGCCGGAGATGCTCGAAGCCCTCGATGAGCCTCCCCTCGTAGAGGAGCTGCACTTCGCTCGCGCCGCGCCGATAGAGCACTTCGTACCACCCCGCGAGATCGAAAGGGGACTGGATCTTCGATGAGCGTGCGGGGAGGCGATGTGCGCCCTTCGCGATGAGGGTCACGATTCCGGCGTCGCGAGTGAAGAGCGTGACGATCTGCGAAGTGTCCGAGTAGCTGACGCGCCGGAGCACGAGCCCACGCGAAAGCACCGTGGCCGCGGTCATGGCCGCGCGATCGAGTTCGCCGTCCGGCGCAACCGGGCGCGCACTCGCGCAGGGTTCGAGGTCGCGATGGTCAGCCTCCCGTGAGCTTGCGCTTCAGCCACAAGAACGGATCGTAGTAGCGGTCGACCACGCGCTCCTTGAGAGGAATGATTCCGTTGTCCGTGATGTTGATGTGCTCCGGACAGACCTCGGTGCAGCAGCGCGTGATATTGCACATCCCCGATCCGAACTCTTCCTTGATCTTCGGAATGCGATCCTCCGTGTCCAGGGGGTGCATCTCGAGGCTGGCGAGGCGGATCATGAATCGCGGTCCCACGAATTGGTCTTGGCGCCGATGATCGCGGAGTACGTGGCAGACATCCTGGCAAAGGAAACACTCGATGCACTTGCGAAACTCCTGCACGCGCTCGACGTCTTCCTGGTACATGCGATGATTGCCATCGGGATCGCGCGGCCGCGGCTTGAAAGGCGGGATGCGCTCGTTCTGGCGGTAGTTTAACGAGACATCGGGGATCAGGTCCTTCTGAATCGGAAACGCGCGCAGCGGCTGCACGGTGATCGTTTCGCCGGCGCCGAAGAGATTCATGCGCGTCATGCACGCGAGCCGCGGCCGTCCGTTGATCTCGACGCTGCAAGAGCCGCATTTCCCAGCCTTGCAGTTCCAGCGCACGGCGAGGTCGGTCGCCTGCGTGGCCTGGATGCGATGCAGGACGTCGAGCACAACCATCCCCGGATCGACGCCGACATCGAAGTCCGCGAATGCGCCGCCGTCTCGGTCGCCGCGCCACACGCGGAAGTGGCGGCTAGGCACGCTTTCCCTCCAGCTCCAAGTCCCTCTCCAGGTCCTCGATTTTGGCGGATGCGATCGCCGCGAGGTGCGGCGGCGGAGCCGGCCGTGCGACCTGCCGCACGTCCATCGCGCCATCCACGCCGCGGCGAACTACGACGTTGTACTTCAAACACTCGTCCCGCTCCCCCTCGTAGTCGAGCCTCGTGTGCGCGCCGCGGCTCTCCCTGCGGAGCAGCGCGGCGCGCGTCACGGCTTCGGCGACGATCAGCAGGTTCCGCAGGTCGAGCGCTTCGTGCCAGCCGGGATTGAACTGACTCGAAGCGTGCGCCTTGGCCTCCGCGGCATCGCGCTTCAAGCGCTCGATCTCTTGCAGTCCGCGCAGCAATTCGTCTTCGACGCGCACGATTCCGCAGTTCGCCTCCATGGCGACTTGCAACTCCTCGTGGATCACGAACGGATTCTTGCCCGCCTCCCGGTTCAGCGGGGCCGTCGCGCGGCGGCGGCAGGAATCCACCTGCTCGGGATCCACCGCCGGCGTCGCGGCGAGCGACCGTACGTACTCCGCGGCGCCGACCCCTGCGAGGCGGCCGAAAACGACCAAGTCGGAGAGCGAGTTGCCGCCGAGCCGGTTCGCTCCGTGCAGCCCCGCCGCGCACTCGCCCGCAGCGAAGAGCCCCGGCACGCTCGTCATCTGCGAATCCGCATGGACCCTCAAGCCGCCCATGAAGTAGTGAAGCGTCGGCCCGACCTCCATCGGTTCCGCCGTAATGTCGACCTCGGCCAGTTCCTTGAATTGGTGGTACATCGACGGCAGCTTCCGCTTGATGAAGTCCGCCGGCCTGCGCGAAGCGATGTCGAGGAAGACGCCGCCGTGCGGCGAGCCGCGCCCGGCTCGCACCTCCGCCGTGATCGCCCGCGCGACCTCGTCGCGCGTGAGCAGCTCCGGCGGACGGCGCGCGCCCGCCTCCCCGCGAAGCCAGCGCTCCGCTTCCGCTTCATCGGCGGCGGTCTCCGGCGCGAAGCGAGGCGAGATGTAGCGAAACATGAAGCGCTCGCCGCGATTGTCCTTGAGAACGCCGCCATCGCCGCGCACGCCCTCCGTGACGAGCGTGCCGCGCACCGATGGAGGCCACACCATCCCGGTCGGGTGGAACTGCGTGAATTCGAGATCCATCAGCTCCGCGCCCGCCAGGTATGCCATGGCGTAGCCGTCGCCGGTGTACTCCCAGGAATTCGACGTGATTCGCCAGCACTTGCCGGCGCCGCCGGTGGCGAGGATCACCGCCGGCGCGCGGAACAGGACGAAACGCCCGGTGTCGCGCCAATAGCCGAAGACGCCGGCGATGCGATCGCCATCCTTGAGCAGATCGAGCGCGGTGCACTCCATGTAGACTCGGATGCCGCGATGGATCCCATGATCCTGCAGAGTGCGGATCATCTCGAGGCCTGTACGGTCGCCGACGTGCGCGAGGCGCGGATAACGATGACCGCCGAAATTGCGCTGGCTGATCAGGCCATCCTTGGTGCGGTCGAAAACCGCCCCCCACTCCTCGAGTTCGCGCACGCGATCGGGAGCTTGCTGCGCGTGCAGCTCCGCCATGCGCCAATCGTTGAGGAACTTGCCGCCGCGCATCGTGTCGCGAAAGTGGATCTTCCAGTGGTCGCGGCGGTCGACGTTGGCGAGTGCCGCAGCAATGCCGCCCTCCGCCATCACCGTGTGCGCCTTGCCGAGCAGCGACTTGCACACGAGCCCCGTGCGCAGCCCGCGTGCCGAACACTCGATCGCCGCCCTGAGCCCCGCTCCGCCGGCGCCGATGATGACGACGTCGTGCTCGTAGGTCTCGATCTCGGAGAGCGCCGCCATCGTTCACATCCTCCAGGTGTTCCAGTCCGCGATCTGCCCTTGCGAGACGAGGTACACGTAGAAGTCCGCGAGCACGACGGAGAAGAGGCTGAGCCACGCGAACAGCATGTGGCGCTCGTTGAACCAAGTGCAGAAGCGCCAGATCCCGTACGCGCTCCCCGACGCGCCGCGGTGCCGAAATCGATCGAAGCGACCTCCCGCGAGGTGGCGGAGGGAGTGGCAGCCGAGCACGTAGGAGGCGATGAGCGCGGCGTTCAGGAACAGGATCGCCGTGCCCACGCCGCACCCGAAGCGGCTCGCGCCATCCACGTTGCGCCAAAGCGCCATGACCGCATCGTAGGTGAGGATCGCGCTGATCACGAGCGCCGCGTACAGCGCGTAGCGATGCAGATTCTGGAAGAGGAAGAGCCGAGTTTCGCCGCGATAGTTGGGGAGCGCGACGGGACAAACGGCGCAACCGGGCGGCGTTCCGAAAAAGGAACGATAGTACGCCTTGCGGTAGTAGTAGCATGTGGCGCGAAAGGCGCCGGGAAAGATCAGGATCAGGAGCGCCGGCGATATGGGAAGGAATGCCGGCCACCATGCCGGCCACGCCCCGAACCATGCGTGCTCGAGCGGCGCGGCGCCGGGCGCGCTCGGATCGATGAAAAGGAGCGGCGAGTAGAATGGGGAGAGATACGGCTCCGCGTAGTAGTGCGTCCCCTGGAACGCGCGCCACGTGCCGTAGACCGCGAAGCCTCCCAGGCCGAGGATCGTGAGGAGCGGCCCGACCCACCACGCATCGCCGCGCTCGGTATTCGCGAAACCGGCGCGATGGCCGCCAGGAGCGGCGAGGACTCCCTCGCGCCCGCTCGCCGCCGCTGCTCTCGCCATGCCAGGTCCTTCCCCATCGAGCGCTCGAAGGGCGCGGAATCTACCGGATCGACGGTGCAAAATCACGCGGAGTTGGCGGCAAGTACGCGAGGCTGGGGAGGCTCACGCCTGGATCGGTTGCTCCTCTGCTTCGCGTTCGCGGACGCAGGCGCGGACGCGCCGGATGCGGCGCTCGTTCGCGGAAGTGATGCGGAACTGCAAGTTCTCGTAGAGAACGACTTCGCCCTCCTTCGGGACCTTGCCGAGCGTGGCGAGGAGGAAACCCGCGATGGTCGCATAGTCATCCCGCTCCGGGAGCGCCACGTGGAGCGCTTCGTTGACTTCGTCGATCGGCGCGCGCCCATCCAGCTCGAAGGTGGCCGCATCCACGCGCCGGATCAGCGTCGCGGAGTGCGAGTCGAACTCGTCATCGATCTCGCCGACGATCTCCTCGATGATGTCCTCGATCGTCACCAGCCCCGAGGTGCCGCCGTATTCATCCAAGATCACCGCGATGTGGAACCGCTGTTTGCGAAACTCGGCGAGCAGCTCGCTGATCTTCTTCGATTCCGGCACGAAGTTCACCTTGCGCGCGATCTCACCCAAGGTCCGTTTGACGTCTCCCGCGCGCTGGTGGCGGAGCAGGTCCTTGGCGTACAAGACCCCGCTGATGTCGTCGATGTCCTCCCGATACACGGGGATCCGAGAGTGGCCGCACTCGATGACGGGGTCGAGCGCCGCTTCCACCGTCAAAGTGGCGTCCATGCAGACCATCTCGGTGCGAGGCGTCATTACCTCCGTGACTTCCACGTCGTGGAACTCGAGCACGGACTCGATCATGCTCTTCTCGCCCTCGCGCAGCGCGCCCTCCCATTCGCCGATCTCCACCGCCGCGAGGATGCGCTCCTCGGCGATATTGGTCCCGGTCCGCTCTTGGGAGATGCCCAAGCCGCGCACGAGGGCGCGACAAAGATAAAGGAACGCCTTCGTGAAGGGTGAGAGCACGGTCTCGATCCGAAACAGAATCGGTAGCGCCGTGACGGCGAGAGCGCGACCGCGCAGGCTCACGAGGACCTGGGGAAGGAAGTCGAAGAACACGAGCGACATTGCGAGCAGTTCCACCGCGGTAGCGAGCAAGCCGAGCCAACTCGCGAGCTTCCACTCTCCGACCCAATAGTAGGGCGCAGCGTCGTAGCGATAGGCGATCCAGATCGCGAACCATGCCGCGCGCACGGCCTGCATCAGAAAGTCGAGGACGACGCCGATGCGCTGGAGCTTCTCGCCCTCGTCGAAGCCCTCCGGCAGGCGCCAGCGGGAGAACGCTTTGTGGAAGTGGGAGTGCGAAGTGTCGCGAAACGCGCGCCGCAGCGACGCCACGGCGACGAAGATCGCCGAGGTCGTAAGGAACGCGCCGAGCAGCCCCTCGCTCATGCGTGCTCCTCGTGCACGCGCGGCAGCGCAGGCCCGGCGGAGCCGGCCAAGAGCGGCCGTACTCGCTTCTCCAAGATCACGATCCTGCCGTGGCTGGAGACATCGATGCGGTCGACGACGCTGCGGACGAGGACGAGCCCGAGGCCCCCGGGGCGCACGCCCCGCGCCGCGCGCCGCCTCTGCAGCTCGGCGGGATCCGGGACCTTGCCGCGCGGCTCGTACCAGTCCCGGCTCTGGCCCTCGCTCTCGATGCGAAAGAGGATGCGATCTTCCAGGAGCAGATAGCTGAGCGACAAACGCCGCTCCGGCGTGAATCGATTCCCCCACTCGAGCGCGTTCCAGCCGATCTCGCGCACGGCGTGAAGCAGCTTGCGGTGTTCTTCGCGGTCGAGGCCGAGACCGCCGAGCGTCTCCACCCAAGCGCGAAACCGGCGCAGGAACACGGGGTGACTCGGGCCGGTAAGCTCGAGCCAGCCGACGACCGGCCGCTCCACCTCGGCGGGAGGAGGTTGCTTGCCGCCATCCGCGAGCGTCTCGCAGCAGGCGCGATAGGAGAGGACTTCCTCGATTCCCGCGCGCACGTCCGCGAGATCCGCCACCGGCTGTAAGTAGAAGACCCTTTGATCCCCGAAGAATCGCATGAGACGCTCGTCGCCCGCGCCCGCAACGAGCAGGAGGTCGCTCGCAGGCGCGGCTTCCCGCCACGCGGCGATCGCCGCGAGTGCGATCCCTTCCGGGACGACGACGAGGTCGTGTCCCGGCGCGGGCTCGGCAATTTCGTTCCAGGCCTCTCGCCACGAACGCTCGGTGCCGGCGCCGGCGGCGTCTCGAGTCTCCGGCCAATGCGCGCTCTTCGCGAGCACGAGTACATTCGGTGTGCGTGCCATTACTAGGCTATCGCTCGAAGATGGGTAGGAACCCCAATGGAATTTCCAGGATCAGGAGCGAGACCGCCGTCGCGTATTCGTTCCCGAACTGGTTGCTCTCCCAGTAGCCCTGCGCGGCGTTCTGGCGTTCGATGAGGCCGCGTTGAGCCGCGGGGGCGAAGCGCTCCCAATCGTCGCCACCGAGCTGGTAGTAGACTTGGGCGGCGTAGAGATTGCCGTATTCGTAGAACTGCTTCGCGGCCTCGAGGGGTTGCTTCCGATAACGTTTCCGCTCGCGGCGCAGGAATTCGATCCCCCGCAAGCGCTCGTCGCGAGTGTATTCGCCCGCGGCGTGCATCGTGCAGACCGCCGCCGCGGTCAACTCGTAGGTCGACTTGTCGCCCCCCTGCGTCTTCAGCGAGTAGCGAAAGGACCCATCCTCTTTCGCGCAGTGCTTGAGGTAGCGGAGCGCGCCGCGGATCGCCTCGGCGCTCACCAGGAAGCCGGCGTCTTTGGCGGCGCGCAGCGCCTGCAAGCAGCACACCGTGATCGAAGCCTCGTCGTCGCGGTCTCCCGGTTTGTAGCCCCAGCCGCCGTCGACCGTCTGCGAATTCTCGATGACGACGATGCCTTTTTGAATCGCCTTGCGAACCTCGGCATCGATCTTCTCCACGGCGAGCGTGCCGACGACCTGCGAGAGGAAAAGAATCGCGTACGCGTGGCCGTGCATTCGCGAGGGCTTCAGGCTGTCGTCGTCGTTCACGTAGCCTCTGGCGTCGGCGCGCGACAACAGATACTCCACGGCGGTGACGAGGCTCGCGCCGAATTCGCCGCGGTCGTATTCCATGCCGGCACCGAGCAGGGCAAGACCGGCGAGTGCGGTGACCCCCACGGGGAAGCTCGACGAGAATGCGCCCGAGTCGTGCTGCGCTTCGCGCAGGAACGCGAGCCCCTTCTTGATCGCGCCTTCGACCTCGGGCGTGACCTCCGCAACCGCGGGGCTGCGGTCGGAGGCGCCGGAGGTCGGTCCCTCGCCGCGAGTGGCGGCACTCGCTGCCGCAACGAACAACAGGGCGCAAATGAAGAGCGCGGAGATCCGGAGCGCCGGTCGCCGCGACGGCGAGAGGGCTTTGCGAACGCACCCTGAGATGCCGCTAGGCCCCATCCAAGTGCGTGCCGCGCTCGTATGGGGCCTAGCAGGACTGGCGCTTGCGAGGAACCGGAAGCGAGCGCTCACTGCGAATCGAGCGGCAAGCGGCGGAAGTACTCCTCGAGCACAAGGCGGTATTTCTCCGGCAGCTTGCGCTGGCCGTTGTCGTACATCTGCTCGATCACGCGTTGCGGCAGCCGGCCCCAGCGGCCGTCTCCTTCGCGCGGAACGAGCGTTCCGACCTCTGCCTTGGGAGGTTGCTCCTCGCCGGACCGGTTGTTCGGAACCTTCTCGCCGCCTTGCGGCTCCTTGTTCGCTTGATTCTGCTCGTCGCGTTCTTCCTCTTTGGAGCCTTGCTTCTTCTTCTGCTCTTCCGACGTAGGGCTCGAATCCTTGGCAAGCTGTCCCGGGCTCATCTTCTGCTGCTGCGACCCTACTTGCTGGCTCTTCTTGCAATTCTCGCACTGGTGCATCGATTTTTGCGGCTGACCGCCGCCTCCGCAGCCGCCGCCCTGTCAGCCCTTGCCGGCAAGCTCGATGAGCTTGTCGATCTTGGCCAAGGTGTCTCGCTGCGCATTCTGGCAACTCGAGCCGCTCTCCTTGCGGTTCAGGAGATCCTCGATCTTGCGCATGTTGTTCGTGATGTCGTCGACGAGCACCTTGATCTCGTCGGGGCCCGGCTGCGCCTTCTTGCCGATCTCCAGCCCTTCTGGCCCACCCTCGGGTTTCGCGGGCAGAGCAGGGGTCTTGCCATCTTCCGGAGTGCGCTCCGGTCCCTGCGTGTCTTGGCCTGCCGCGGAGGCGGCCAGGAGGCCCGCAAAGAACGCGGCGAGCAGGATGCGGCTCCCAGCGCCGCGCAAATTCTCGAACAGCAGATTTCGCTCCCTCGACATTTTTTCTCCGCCCTTCCAGGGCTAGCGGATCCCGAACGAACTGCGAAGGGTGCAACCGTTCGCTTCCCAAGAAGTATAGCCGCTCCGGCGGCCAGGCGAGAGCTTGCCGCGAGGGCGGCCTAGCACCGGGGAAAGGAGTCCGGCCTTGGCGCTCCGCTAGGCGACCGTCTCCTCGCTCTTTCGATCGCTCCGCAGCGTCCCCTGCCTACTCGAAGGTCGGCAGGCCGAAGCGAGCGCCGTACTCGACGCCGAATCCTCCGGCACGCGGCAGCGGACGCGAACACGACACTAACATGCGTACCGCTACCGCCGGCGCTCGATCGAGCCGGAAGAGCATCTATTTCTTTTCCTCGCCGGGAGGGCTCCCCGCCTCGGGCGGCGCTTCCGGCTTGGGCTGCAACAACTCCGAGATCTTCGTGGTGATCTCGACGATGCGCCCCTGCTGCTGTCCCAGGCGCTCGAGGACGCGCTCCTGCACCGGGTCGAGAGCGCTCCCTTCGCGGAGCCCTCTCTGCCGATCGATCGCCTGGGTGCGATCGGCGACCTCTTGCTGCATGCGCCGGAGCATGAGCAGTTCCGCGACCGGCGGCACCAAGCGAGGGCGGCCGTTCGGAGGCGGCGACGGAGAACTCGAAGGGGGCGGCGGCGAATCTCGGCGGCGACTGATCTCTTCATCGAGCGACAGCTTCAGCTTCTCGAGCTTTGCGATCGCTTCTCCCTGAAGGAACTGGGTGTACTCGCTCGGATCGTTGCCGGGGCTGAGCGCCTCGCGCGCCTGGTCGATATCGCCGAGCAAGTCCTGCATGACGAAGCCGAAGACGAGCGCATCCTCCTCATCGAGCTTGGACTTCACTCGCGTGCCTTCGTCATGGAGAGACTTTTCACGCCCGGCGAGGTTCTTCAACTCGAGCTTGTCGGAGCGCCGCGGCGCCGCACCCGCGAGCTTCGAGTGCAGATCTCCGGTGACACTGCGGATGGCGCCCTGCTCTTCGATCATCTTCTCGACGGTTGCGAGCAGGTCGATGAGATCCTGCTCTTGCTTCAACTGCTCGAGGTCGAGCTGCTCCTCCTCGAGCTTGTTGGCTTCATTCTCGAGCTGCGCGAGAGCTTCATCTTGCTCTTCGCGCGCGCGGCGCGCTTGCTTCTTCGCGAGTTCTTCCCCGGCTTGTCCCATGTCGCCGGCAGCGCGCTCGAGCGCGGATCCCAGTTCTTGATCTTCCTGGGCCAGCTCCTCCGCGGTCTTGCGGGTCAATCGCTCCAGCTTGCGCTGCTCTTCCTCGACCTTCGCAAGCTCTGACTCCTTGCGCTTTAGCCGTTCGAGCGCGTCGCGGCCGCTCTCGGCGAGAGCTTTCGCCGCCGCCTCCAGCTCGCGCGCGGACAACTCCTGCGAGCTGCGCGCGCCAGCGGCATCGCTCGTGCGCATCGCGGCAGCGGCTTTGCGCATCGAATCCTCCGCGCGCCTCAGGGCCTCGCGCGCTTCCGCGATCTTCTTCCGGAGCGGCTCCTCTTCGGCGGCAGTCTTGGTTTGGCTCAGCTTCTTCTGCAGCTCGTCGAGCTGCTTCGAGAGTTCCTCCGCGCGCGCGGCAAGCTCTTCCTGGCGCCCGGATGGACGGGACTCGGCGAGAGACCGCCCGAGGTCTCCCATCTTGCTCGCGGCTTCCGCCATCTTCTCCGCCGCTTTGCCGCTCTCTCGCGCGGTCTCTTCGCGCGCCTGGCGCGCTCGATCGTCGCCGCTCCGTTCGGCGCCGGCTAGCTCGCTCCCTGCTTGCTCGCTCCCTGCTTGCTCGCTCCCTGCTTGCTCGCTCCC
>JAKEFC010000007.1 GCA_022616235.1 Planctomycetota bacterium | reverse complement strand
GTATTCGCGAACACCGCGCAGCGCTCCTCCGCGAAGCGCACCTTGCGGAGCGCTTCGCGAAAGGGGCGTCCCGCATCCGCCACGAACTCGCTGTGAAACGCCGCGGCGACCGGCAGACGCAGCGCGCGCAAGCCGCGCGCTGCGGCGATCTCGAGCGCGCGTTCGATCTCTGGCGTCGCGCCCGAGAGCACGACTTGGTCCGGCGCGTTCTTGTTCGCGATGACGAGGTCCAGCTCCTCGGCGCGAAGTAGATCCGCGATGAGCGCGGCGGGGGCCGAAACGGCGATCATGCCGCCGCGGTCGCCGCGGCGCGCGCCCATGAGTCGCCCGCGGAAGTTCGCGAGGGTGTGGAAAGTCTGCTCGGACAGGCGGCCGCTCGCGCAGACGGCGGTCAGCTCGCCGAAGCTGTGGCCGCACACCGCGTCCGCGCTTACGCCGAATCCTTCGAGCACGCGGAGAGCGCCGATGCTGACTGCGCCGATCGCCGGCTGCGCGATCTCCGTGGCGCGAAGCGCGCTCTCCGCGCGCTCGCGCTCCTCCGCGCCGAAGACGGAATGGGGATAGATCGCATCGCTCAGGCGCGCGCCCTCCACGCCCTCTTCGCCGCTCTCCCAGAACGCGGTGTCTGCTGCGGCGAGCGCGTCCTGCATCGCGGGGAACGCGCACGCGAGGTCGCGCAGCATCCCCGTGTACTGCGAGCCCTGGCCGGGGAATACGAACGCGAGCTTGCCGGCGGCGCGGCCGGCGCCGAAGTAGATCCCTTCCGGTGCAGCCCAGCTCGCCGCGGCGCCGCGCTCATCGAGGAGGCGCGCCGCTCGCGCGGCGACCTCCGCGGGAGCTGCGGCGCCGTCGCGCGCGAGCACGAGGAAAAGCCGGCACGGTGCGCCCACGCGATACGCGCTTCGCGTGGCGTGCGCCCCCGCACGCACCTCGCTCCATGTGCGCCACTCCGCCATGGAGCCGAGCGCCGCGCGCAACTCCGCGGCGCTCGCGGCAGCGAAACCGGCGATCTGCACGTCGCCGCCGGCATCCATCGCCGGCTTTTTCGCGCCGTGCTCCTCGAGCACGCAGTGGAAGTTGCTGCCGCCGAAACCGAACGCGCTCACGGCGGCGCGGCGCGGATGCGCGGCGCGCGCGAGCCAGGGGCGCTTGCTCGTGTTCAAGTAGAACGGCGTCGCCCCCGGCGCGGCCGCGTCGATCGGCTGCTCGACCTTGATGGTGGGGGGGAGGACCTTGTGATAGAGCGCGAGCGCTCCCTTGATCAGGCTCGCCACGCCCGCCGCGGCTTTCGTGTGTCCGATCTGCGACTTCACGGAACCGAGCGCGCACCAGGTGCCGCGCTCGCGCGCGCTTCGATATTCCGCCGCGAGCGCGCGCACCTCGGTCGCATCGCCGACGACCGTGCCCGTGCCGTGCGCTTCCAACAGCTCCACGGTCGCGGGGGAGATCCCCGCGTTCTCGTAGGCGCGCCGGAGCGCGGCGCGCTGCCCTTCCGCGCTCGGCGCGTAGATCGCAGTGCCCTTGCCGTCGCTCGAAGTGCCGAGGCCGCGGATCACGGCGTAGATGCGGTCTCCGTCCTGCTCCGCATCGGCGAGGCGCTTGAGTACGACCATGCCGAGCCCCTCGCCGAGGATCGTGCCGTCGCCGCCGCGGTCGAAGGGGCGCGCGTCCCCGGACTTCGACAACGCCGGCGTCTTCGAAAAGCACATGTACATGAAGATGTCGTTGAACGCATCGACGCCCCCGGAGATCACGAGGTCCGCGCGCCCGGATTGCAGCTCGAGCGCGGCGAGATGGAGAGCGCTCAAGGAACTCGCGCACGCCGCGTCGACGACGCAATTCGTGCCGCCGAGGTCGAGGCGGTTCGCGATGCGGCCGGCGACGACGTTGCCAAGCAGGCCGGGGAAGGAGTCTTCCTGCCAACCGACGTAGGAATCCGAGATGCGGCGGACGACGTCATCCGCCGTACGGTCGTCGACGCCGGCGGCGCGGAGCGCGCGGCGCCAGAGCGGATGGCCGAGGCGCGCGCCGAGCGGGATCACCAGCTCGAGCGTGCCGGTCACGCCGAGGATCACGCTCGCGCGGCTCTTGTCGAAGCGCCGCGCCTCGCCGCCGCCGTAGCCCGCATCGTCGAGCGCGCGGCGCGCGACGATGAGCGCGAGGAGCTGCGCGGTGTCGATCGCTTCGAGCGCGCTCGGCGGCACGCCCCACTCGAGCGGATCGAAGTCGACCGCGGGGAGGAATCCGCCGCGCCGCGCGTAGGTGCGGTCGGGCGCGGCGGGGTCGGCGTCGAAGTAGTCCGCGGCATCCCAATGGCTCGCGGGCACCTCGGTGATCGCATCGACGCCTTCCTTGATGTTGCGCCAATAGGCGGCGGCGTCCTCCGCTTTCGGAAAGATGCAGGAGATGCCGACGATGGCGAGCGGCGCGCTCGCCGGCGACTTGGCGATTGCTTTCACGTGGAAATTCCCCCAACTCGGATGTTCGTGTCGTTCGTGTCACTCGGTGCGGCGGCGCGGTGCCGCGAGCCCGCCGCGCCTCCGCGCGCGAGGATCGCGGTGGCGACGTCGTGACCTAGGGGCGGCGTCTCGAGCGCGCTCGCGCTCGGCTGGAATCCCTGCGCCCGCAGGAACGCGGCGCGTCCGAGCACGGCGGCGCCGTGCAGGATGCCGAGCGCCACGGTGGCGGCGCGGCGCTCGCGCGGCTCCGCGAGGAACGTGCCGCGCGTCCACTCGTTGAACGCGCCCATCGCGGGGCCGCACCACACTTGGTAGTCCACCTGGCGGCTCTCCTCGCCGCGATTCGCCCATTGCGACGAGAGCCCCAGGTACCAGCGAAAGACGAGCGCCATCTTGTGGCGCGGATCGCGCTCGGCGCGCTCGATCTGCGCCGGGTCGCGCGCGCGGAAGAAATGCGCCGTCTCATCCCAGATGCGGGCGAGCGGCGCGCGGAAGAAGTTGTTCTCGAGGTTCGCGCGCTCGGCGGCGGGAAGCGCATCCAGGCTCGCGTAGGCACGGTAAAGCTCGTAGAGCTTCGCCGCGCGCATGGCGAAGAGCGTGCCGCGCTTCAGCACTTGCACCTTTACTCCCATTTCGAACATGTCGGCGGCGGGCGCCATCGCGACGTCGGCCTGCTCCGCGGCGGCGAGGAGCGCGCGCACGCGATCCGAGGTGCCCGCTTCGATGCAGCTCTGATTCACGGTTCCGGTGACGACGTAGGCGGCGCCCATCGCGAACGCGGCGGCCGCCGAGTGCGGCGTCGAGATGCCGCCCGCGAGCCCGACGCGCGGCGGCGACGGGTAACGGAATTCCCGCTGCACGCGGTCGCGAAGCGCGAGCATCGTGGGGAGGAGCGCGACGGCGGGGCGATTGTCGGTGTGGCCGCCGGAATCCGCTTCGGCGGTGATGTCATCCGCCATCGGGATCTCGCGGGCGAGGAGCGCTTCCTCCTCGGTGATGGAGCCGCTCGCCTGGAGCGCGCGGAGAATCGCCTCGGGGGGCGGCGCGAGGAAGCGGCGCGCGACTTCGACCCGCGACACCTTCGCGATGAGCCGGCGCGCGGGGACTGCGGCCCCCGCAGCGGAGCGCCGCACGCCCTGCACGCGGTAGCGGACGACGGGGGGCGTGAGGTCGAGGTAGGCCGATGCTTCCGCGACGCGGACACCGCGCCGCAAGTAGAGATCGACCACCGCCGCTTCCAGCGCCGGCTCCGCGGGGCTGTGGATCAAGTTGAAGCCGTAGGGTGCATCGCCGAGCGAGGCGGCGAGGCGCAGGGCGGCGGCGGCGACTTCATCCACGGCGAGGCCCGCGGCGCCGAAGAAGCCGAGCATGCCGGCGCGGCTCATCGCTTCGACCAGATCGACGCTGCCGATGCCGTTCGCCATCGCCCCCGCTACGTAGGCGTAACGAAGTCCGTAGGCGGCGCGGAATTCCGGGTCGCCTAGGTTCTCGAGGGGGAGCGGCGGGGAGTGCGCGACGAGCGGCAGCTCGTCGCCGGCGGACGCGCGGACTGCGGTGCGTGCGGGCGCGCGGATGGAAGCGCGCGTAGCGGCGATCGCGACCGCGGCGTCCGCTTCCGGACCACCGAAGTGCGCCTCGCCCGCGGTCGCCACCTCGGGGGCGGCCGCGTCGCCGACAATATATATAGGGCGTTCCAGCGCGCGGAGCGCGCGCGCGAGCGCGGCGCCATCCGCCGCCGGCGCGGTCGAGGCGCGATCTCCGCGCCAGACCCCAGCGCTCCGCGCCGCGTCGCCGGAAGCGGTACCGAAATCGCGATCGCGGGCGCCGGCCGATGTGCGCCCCACGGGAGACAACTTCCGGTATGGACTCACGCCGGCCTCACCGCTGGCATCGTCGACACGCCTTGCCTTCCCCCTGGCTTGCGGCTGAGACGGGGCGGCGCCGCGGCGCCGCGCGCATCGTTCGAGTGAAATTGGTTGGCGAAGCGCGGGGCGCGAGGCGCGCGCGATCCGCGCACTTGCAACCCCGAGTGCATTCCCGAGT
>JAKEFC010000100.1 GCA_022616235.1 Planctomycetota bacterium | reverse complement strand
GACCCCCCGGATCCCGGAGTCCGCTGTGACCGACCAGAGCCTCCAGCGCATCGCGGCCGCGCTCGCGAAGCTCGCCGAGGAGCAGTCGGAGCTCGCCAAGCGGATCGCGCGCCTCGAGAGCCGCGAGCCGCGCGCGGTCGAGAGCTCGCCGCGCGAGCGCGTGATCGCATTCCTGGACCAGTTCCGCGCCGGCGAAGCGCTCTCCGAGCTGTCGCTCGGCGCGTGGATCGCGGTGTGCAAGGACTCCGAGCTGCGCGGGGCGCTGCGCACGGTGCAGGCGCGCGAGGGCAGCCATGCGCGCCTGCTCGGCGAGCGGATCAAGGAGCTCGGCGGCGCGCCGCGCTACGAGGTCCCCGAGCCCACCTACAACCAGGTGATGACCGGCTCGGCGAGCCTCGAGATCGAAGACGCCGAGAAGGTGCGCGCGTTCGTCGCGCGCAACTCGGATCCGGTCCTCGCGCTCGCGTCGGTCCACGCGATGGCGGATCGCCTCGACGACGACCCGGAGACGCAGGCGCTGCTGCGCGCGATCGCCCAGGACGAGCTCGCCACGCTCGAGCTGTTCTACGCGACGGCGCAGCGGATGGAGCGCGGGAGTAGTCCGTAACCCAACCGCGCGGCGCCGTGCTCGATCGCACGGCTGCTTTGCTTCGAGGGAAGGAACGAGAAGGGAAGCCCCCCTTTCGCTCAAAGCAATACCGGCGCCCCGCGCTGTCTCCGCGAACGCGCAGGGCGGGAGAATCCCGCGTTGGCGGCGGCGCTCGTCCGCGCTACGCGGCCGCTCGGGCTCCAGGTGTCTCCGCGGGGTCCACGAGACCGTGCCTGCGCCATCCGCGGCGCAGCAGGAACGACCGCGGCGGCGCCACGGGTCTCGGCGCCGGCGGCTCGCGCTCGGGCGGCGGGCGCTTCCAGCCATCGAACCACGCTCCTGACGAAGCGATGTCGAGCACCACGGGCCGAGCGATTCCGCTCCGCTGCCGCCAGTGCTTGCGAGCGTTCAGAAGGACGTAGGCGAGCGCGTGCCGCACCTCGCGCGGAGTTTTCAGCACGCGCAGGTGATAACGGCCGAACAGCACGGGACCCTTCCGCTCGAACACGCGGTTGGCAGCGCGCGCGAGCCGGATTCCGACCGACTTCATCCCGCGCCCGAGGGCCTCCTTGCCGGCGGACTCCACCACCAGGTGCACGTGATCGCGCTGGATCGAGTAGTGGCAGACTCGGAACTCGCCGCGCTCGCAGCCAGCGCGCAGCCGCGACTGAAAGTCGCGGATGAAGCGGCGGCTGCGCAGGGAAGGAACATCGCTCCGCACCCGCACCGTCACGTGCGCCGGAGTCCCGCGCGGCACCTTCGGCCGCTTCACATGATGCACCGGCGGCCGCGCCGATCCGGGCTTTCGACCGGCGCCTTCGCGCGCGCCGCCGTGGCTGCGGAATTCCATCTCGATCTGCTTCTTCCGGCGGAGCGCGGGCAAGCGATATTCGTCCACTAAGGCAGCGAGGAACATATTTGGGAATGCCTCCACGACGGAGAGATCGTGGATCGGCTCGAAGTGGCTCGCTGGGCCGATGATTCGCTTGCTGATGAGGGAAAGGGCTACGGCGGTGGCGTGATGATGGAGCTCACGGCCGGTCGGCGAGCTCGTCTGGCCGGGCTTGCCTCGTTTTTGCAAGGCGCCGCGCGAGAGGCAGGCTTCGGCGGCGCGGTAGTGCTGGACCCGCCGGAGTCCGTGAGTCAACGGACCATCGATTGCTCCTGCGAGTAGATCGCGACCGGCGAGGATGCGATCGATAGCCGCGTCGCGCTCCGCAGCGGCGCACCTGCACCGCGCAAAAGGTCAGTGAGATGGCGGAGGCGTTCCAGTCGAGAACACACAGCCCCGTGGTCGCCTGACTCTTGGAATACCCGACGTCGACGCCGAGGACCGTTCCGATCGGATGGTTCACCGGTTTCAATCCTCGAAGCGCGGCTTGCGCCCCTCTTTGCGCGCGCGCGTGGCCTCTTCGAAGTTCTTCGTCGTCATGCGCACGAACAGCTGCGTGTGGCTCTCGAGCTCGACCGCGGCGGCGAGGCTGCCGGTCTCCAGCCCCGACCAGATCATGCGCTTGGTGAGCTGCACGCCCTGTGTGCTCCAACCGTTGATCGTGTCGGCGAGGTCGAGCGCGGCGGGCAGGAGGTCGGCATCGGGCACGCAGCGCGAGACGAGCCCGATCTGCGCCGCCTCGGCCGCCGAGACGTCGCGGCCCGAGAGCATGATCTCGAACGCGCGCGAGGATCCGATCGCGCGCGGCAACAGGAACGACAGCCCGAGCTCGGTGGCGGTGAGGCCGTTGTTGATCCCGGCCGCGCGGAAGTACGCCGACTCGCCGGCGATCCGGATGTCGGCGCCGAGCGAGAGACACATCGCGCCGCCGATCGCGGCGCCGTTGACGGCGGCGATCACTGGCTGCGGCATGCGCCGCATCGCGGGCACGAGGTCGGCGAGGATCGACATCGCGCGCGTCGCGATCC
Source organism: Planctomycetota bacterium (assembly GCA_022616235.1). GTDB lineage: Bacteria > Planctomycetota > UBA8108 > UBA1146 > JAKEFC01 > JAKEFC01. The sequence continues at coordinate 49 of JAKEFC010000100.1, read as the reverse complement.
GCGTGAGCGTGAGCCCGGCGATGTTGGGCGGCGGCTCCGACTCCTGCGT
>JAKEFC010000099.1 GCA_022616235.1 Planctomycetota bacterium | reverse complement strand
GTGTCGTCGATGGTCAGGGTCCAGAGGCCGTCCGAAGTCTCGCCGTCGACCGCGGCGAGTGCTCCGTTCGCCATGACCGCGCAGGCGCAACCGTAGCCTGCCACCGGCGGCTGCGCTTCGCCCGCATCGTCGAACACCACGTCGAGCGCTGTAGCGGCAGCGCCATCGAATGCGAGAAGCTCGACGCTGGTTCCCAGCGGAGTGGAAACGCTGATGATCAGGTCCCCGAGAAATCCGATCGTGAGATCCACGGAGACATCCAGATCCTCGATCGCTACGGAACCCACGACGGTAAAGGAGTCGGTTGTAACGACCCCGTCGGCGATCAGGGTACCGGGTGCGTTGCACTCTTCGACGTCGGGCTGGGCGGCGAGCGGAGTCGCCCACAGCGCGAAGGCGAGGATGCAATAGACGCTGATGCGTGTCTTCACGGCACTCTCCTTCTCCCATGCGAGCCCGCAGCGTCGGGTGCCATCGCTCGGAGGGGCTCTTGGAGCCGGCGCCGAACTGCGTGCTCCGACCATTCTTCCGGCGCAGCCGGCAACGCCGGCAGCGCGGAACTACCCAAGTGCAGCGAAATTCGCCCAAATCACAGCCCTGTGCGCCGCGTGCGCCGCGACGCCACGACCGATCACCTAATGCGAAAACGCAGCCGGAGATTTCAGCAAGATCCGACCAAGCGTGCCGGCAGGCTTTGCTTGGCGACCTGCACTCTCTCCGGGTTTTTATCTGAAGGTGACCAGCCCAATTAGCCCGATCATACGGGTTCTATTCGCCGGCGCCAGGTTTCCTCGGCGCCGCGGTCCCGCTCGGCGCAAGGCGGCGCAGCGCCACGTGTTCGGGAACTCGACGCCGCAGAGGCGCGGGACGATTCGCGTCAGGGCCGCAGGATCTCGAGATTGTCGAAGGACGCCGGCTGCGTGGCGAAGAGCCCGATCCGGCCGCTGTTGCCGCTCGTCCGCGTTTCGCCGATGCGGGCGTCGTTCAGATAGACCACGACGTTCTCGCCGTCGACCTCGAGCTTCACGCGCATCGTCGCGTTCCACTGTATGTTCGGATTCCAGTTCGCCGTGTGTTGATTGAACCATGTGCCGCCGCTCATCACTCGTGCGTAGCCGGGGCCCAGCCAGAGCCCGCACGCCTCCGTGGCGCTCTTCGCGTGCCACAGGATCCCCGCGCCGTTGGGGCTGTTGATGTCCACTTCCAGGGTGAAGAGACCTTCCATCTCCTCGTTGAGCTGAATCGAGTCGTAGCCGCCCTGCGGCTGCACCTGCAATTGGCCGCCGTTCACGCTCCACTGCGCGCCGCCGAACTTGGTCCAGTCATCGAGATTGTCATCGTCGAATTCTTCGCGAATCACGTTGCGGTCGCCGACGACGCGCAGGCGCTTCACGACGTTGGTCGGGATGCGGAGGATGCCGAAGCCGGTGTCCACCTCGAGCGGCTCGGAGTGTTGGATCGTGCCCTTGTAAGTCCCTTCGCGCGTCGAAACGGAATCCGGCTCTTCTTTCTTGGAGTCGCCCCACGTCGCCGAACGTACGCTCTCTTGCGGCACGCGCAGCTCTCCGTACTTGGTCTTCAACGTGACAGCGGTGAAGCCGTTCAGCTTGCCCTTGATCACCGAACCGTTACGCAGCTTCAATTCGCAGTCCGTGGAGCTTTTTTGCGCGAGTGCCGCCCCGCCCGCCGCGATCGTGCAGGCGAGCGTAACGGCGATCGCCGACCCGTACTTCCTCACGACACCCCGCTTTCACTCGGTGCGTTTCGAACGGGACGCGGTACAGTTGGGTTGTCGCCGCTTCCCTCCCGCGGCATCTTACTCTCGGCCCGCCGGCCACGCGACCGATCGCACGAGACGACAGCGCGACGATCGTGTCGCCGATGGCTTGCCACAAAGACGATCAGCACTTTCACCTTGCCCTGCCTGCTGCCGGAGCCGCCCCGTCGCCCCGACGGTGAGCTTACCGCGGCGAATACGCTGCACTCAGCCGTGTTTCGCGATCTTGCTTGAATAGTCTTTCCAGTCCACCCGTAATTCGTATCGTGACGCGGGGAGGACCGGCGAATCGAGGCAAGGCCATTCCTGCCCATTGCTGGAACACACGGAAATCGGGAAAGGAGTCGGGTTTCATGCTGCAAACGCGCACTGCATGTAGGGCCGTCCTTTTGGTGAGTATCTTGGGAATTATTCAAGCCGGCTGCGAACGGGCGTCCGATGGGCAAGGGGCTTACGACCTTCGTGGTCCCGGCCCTCGTGTCGGCATGCGGATCCGAACCGACGCGAAGTTCAAGATGAATGAGCTTGCGGCAAGCGCAACTGCCGGCCAAGGAAGGATGGTCAATGGGAAGATGTCAGCGATCGTCAGAAACACCGAAGATCATGAGATACTCTCGGTAATCGCAAGAGACGTGACACGTTACACCCAAGCAATTCTGCTCGACTTGACTGAGCATGAGAGCGAATTCGCAGGCAAGGTCGCGAATGAAGCGAAGCATGGATCGCTGGAAGGTCATGTCGTGCAGCATGAGTGGAGACAAGGCGCGTGGTCCAAGACTCTCGCCGCGGGAAACGCCACACCGGATCAAAAAAAAGAGCTGGCCAATCTGCAATCTTGGCAGTCGGAGGATGACATCTACCCCGCGGAGCCCGTGAAGCCGGGCCATTCGTGGCATGTCGACAGCGGGCACCTCATGAGATACTTCGGCCACGAATTTCTCTCCATTTCAGGAGAATGCTCCATGACTTTCATGCGAATCGAGTCTCACGACAAGGAAGATTGCGCGCTAATTTCCTCGACGTTTCAATTTACAGGAAAGATGCTGGACGATGACAACAACGAATTGGAAATCGAGGCAGGCGGGACGATGGACGCATTGCGTTCACTTGCGACGGGCCTGGACGTGCTGACAACCGGGAGGGGCCAAGTGAAGATTCGCGGTTCGATGGCGTTGTTTGCCGCACCCGTGGCATTCGAAGCGCGGGGTCCATTTACGGTGGAAACGACCGCAAGCGCGCGTTGATCGGCCCGAGAGCTTCGGTGATTGTTTGAAGCGGTGCGCGACTTGCTGGACGTTGCGTTTGAGGGGCGGCGGGCGGGCGGGGCAAGGCGGTGTCGAGCCACCGCACTCCACGACCGCGCTTCGCGCGGTGGGGAATGTCGGAACGCGCGAATTCGGCGCCGCTTCACGCGGTGGGGGAACGGAAGGCAGCGCTTGCCGCGATAGGTGATCTTTTGCGCGGCGCGTCAGGCGGCGCTGTCGCGGGCGGCGCGGGCGCGCCAGAAGACGAGCGCGAAGTAGAGCGCGGCGAGGAGGAGCACGGCGGCGACGAACCAGATGAAGTCGCCTTTCACCGCGTGGACGAGATCGGCGGGGGAGTCGAGCAGCTCGGGGTGATCGCCGAGGATCGCCGCGCCGAACCAAGCCAGGATCGCGCACCACAAGAAGGACCCGGTCGTTGTGGCGATGCTGAACGCCAGGAACGGCATGTGGAGGATCCCCGCCGGGATTGAAATCAGGTGTCGAATGACGGGCAACAAGCGCGCGAAGAAGATCCCGCCCGCGCCCTTCCGCCGCACCCACAGCTCCGCAAGCTCAACCTTGGAGGGGGGCATCAAGAAAAACTTGCCCCAGCGCCGCACGACCGGCGTTCCGACCCACTGCGCGACCCAGTAGCTGACTGCGGAACCCAGGTAGCTGCCGGCGGTCCCCGCGGCCACGACGCCCCAGAAGCTCATTTTGCCCTGCGCGGCCCAATACGCCGCGGGCGGCATCACGACCTCCGATGGCACCGGGAAGATCGAGCTTTCGAGCGCCATCAAAAGAACGATGCCGCCGTAGCCCCACGCTTCGACCCAACCGAACCAGACTTGGATCCATTCGTAAAGCAGAGTGGCTCCGCCTTTCTTTCGCGGAAAACTCCGTCACGCCGCGGGGCGGGGAGGTGCCGCGGCATGATGCCCAAATGCGATGGAATTACCAGCGTCGCGAAGCGGTGCCGCGCATCACTCGTAGCGCAGCGCTTCGATGGGATCGAGTCGCGCCGCGCGCCGCGCGGGATAGAAGCCGAAGAAGGCGCCGATCGCGATGGACACGCTCGCTGCCACCGCCACCGATTGCGAAGATATGGGAGCGGCCCATTCGAGCCAGCTCGCGACTGCCCAGGCAGCAACGAACGAAGAGCCGATCCCGAGCAAGCCTCCTACCCCGGAGATCGCCAGCGCCTCCAAGAGGAACTGCGCCAGGATGTGGCGCGGCTTCGCTCCCACTGCGAGCCGGATGCCGATCTCCCGCGTGCGCTCCGTCACCGACACGAGCATGATGTTCATGATCCCGATCCCGCCGACCAGGAGCGAGATCGCGGCAATCGTCGCGAGCAGCATGGCGAGGATGCGCTGCTGCTTCGCCGCTGCCTCCGCGGCATCGCCGAAATTGCGGACGGAAAACTCCTCCGCCCCGGCGGGGGAGTTGTGGCGCCGGGCGAGCAGCTCCCGCACCGCCTGCATCGCCTGCTCGACCGTGGCGGCGCTCGTCGCCGCGACGATCGCCGAATTCACCGCGATCGGCCCATGGTGTCCCGTCGTTGCGCCCATGCGTTTGAGCGTGGTCGTCAGCGGGATGATCACGTTGTCATCTTGGTCCCAACCCATCGCGTTTTGCCCCTTCGGCGCGAGCACGCCGAGCACGCGAAAGGGCATGCCGCGGATCTTGATCGTGACGCCGATCGGATTCTCGCGCGCGGTGGCGGCGAGCGCGCGCTGCACGCCGCCGCTTTGGACGTTTTCCGCGGGGCTCTCCTCGAGCGCGAACAGTTCGCTGGCGACGCGCTGGCCGATCACGCACACGCGTTGCGCCTGCGCGACGTCCACGTCGGTAAAAAGCCGCCCCTCGGCGACCGGCCACGCGCGCGCCTCGAAGTAGCCCGTCTCGACGCCGAGCACGGCCGTGCTCCAGTTCTTGTTGCGGTGGACGCATTGCGAGCCCCCGAGGCGGACCTGTCCGGATGCTTGCAGGACGACGTCGACCTCCTCGCGGATCGCGCGGATGTCGTCGAGGGTGAGGGTCGCCTGGCTGCCGGCGGCGGTGCGCACGCCGCCGTACATCGTGGCGGACGGCCACACGTTGAATACGTTCGTGCCCATAGATTCCGCCGCCTTCTCCACCGCGATGCGCGCGCCGGCGCCGATCGCGCCGACCGTGACCACGAGGCACACGCCGATCGCCACGGTGAGCGCCGTGAGCGCCGAGCGCAGCTTTGCGCGCGCGATCCCGACGAGCACGATCCGGAGCAGCGTGTGCGGGCTCACCGGCGGCCTCCGGCGCCGGACGGGGCGCCTGCCGCGAGCGCGTCTTCGGGCGGCGGCAGCGCGGCCAGCAACTCCGCCGCGCGGCCCGGCTCGGGAACGGGGCGGTCGGAGATAACGCGCCCGTCGCGTAGCGCGATCACGCGGCTCGAGCAACGCGCGACTTCCTGCTCGTGGGTCACGACGACGATCGTGCGCCCCTCCGCGTGCAGCTCCTGGAGCAGCGCCAAGATCTCGAGCCCCGTCCGGCTGTCGAGGTTGCCGGTCGGCTCGTCCGCGAGGATGAGCGGCGGGTCGTTGACGAGAGCGCGCGCGATCGCGACGCGCTGCTGCTGGCCGCCGGAGAGTTGGGTCGGGTGGTGGCGCATGCGGTCCGCGAGCCCGACGCGCGCGAGAGCATCCCGCGCCCGGGTGCGCCGCGCGCGCGCGCCGAGAGCGCCTTGGTAGAGGAGCGGCAATTCCACGTTGTCGAGCGCCGGCGTGCGCGCGAGCAGGTGGAATTGTTGGAACACGAAACCGATGCGCGCCCCGCGCAGCTCCGCGACCGCGGGAGGCGGGAGCGCCGCAGGATTCACGCCATCGAACAAGTAGTTCCCCGACGTCGGGCGATCGAGGAGCCCGAGGATGTACATGAGGGTCGATTTCCCGGAGCCTGAGGCGCCGATGATCGAGACCATCTCGCCAGCGTGGATCGCGAGGTCGATCCCCTTCAGCGCCTGGAATTCGAGGTCGCCGCTTCGATAGGAACGCGTAACGCGCTCTGCCGCGATGAGCGGACCGGATCGGGCACCGCCGGAGCCGCCGCCGGCATTCTGCGCGTGCGAACCGGACGAATCGCCTGCGTCTCGTTCCACGTCGCGCGTTCCTACCTTCCGCCGCCGCCGCGCCGGGTGGGGCGGGCACCGCCGAAGGGCGAAAATGTCCCGGTCGATCCCGCGTCTTGCACCGCTTGTCCCACCGCGACCTCGTCGTCGGGCACGACTTCGCCCGCGACGATCTCGACGTGAACGCCATCCGTGATCCCTGCCTTGACGGGGACGGGACGCAGCGCGCCGCCGTTCCCGCGCGCCCACATGAGGCTGTCGAGTTCATTCCCCACGCGCTCGCCACGCCGCGGCGCTCCCGCCGCCGCTATGCCCGCGATCTCCCCCTTGGGCTGGAAGCGCAAGGCCGCTGCCGGCGCGAGGATCGCATCTTCGCGCCTGTCGACCAGGATCGTCAGATTCGCGGTGAGGCCGGGGAGGAGCGGCCCCGGCGCGCCGTCTTCGCCGGCATTCTCCACGCGGAAGATACAGGTGTAGATCACCACGTTGTTCGACACCGTGGGGTTCAAGCGAACGCTCTCGAGCGCGGCGCCGAACGTGAGGCCCGGAAACGCATCGACCGTGAAGCTCGCGCTTCGCGAGTCCTGCACGCGCCCAATGTCGGCTTCGTCGATGCTCGCGCGGATCTGCATCTGCGTGAGGTCGTTCGCGATGCGGAAGAGGAGCGGCGAATTGAAGCTCGCGGCTACGGTCTGACCGACCTCAACCGCGCGCTCGATAACGATGCCGTCGATCGGCGAGGCGATCGTGGCGTGGGCGAGATCGATCTCCGACTGCCTGAGCGTGGTCCGCGCCTGCTCGATCTCCGCATCGCTCACTTTGAGCGCGGCGACGGCGGCATCGAATGCGAGCTGCGCCGCATCGAACTCCGTCTCGGAAACCACGCCCCGTCCCTGGAGTTCCTCCAGGCGCTCGAGCTGGCGGGCGGCGTTCTTCCGCTCCACCTCGAGGCGTTCGTGAGACGCGAGCGCGCGCTTCAGGTTGGCGTGGTTGTTCGCGACCCGCGCCTCGAGGTTGTCCGTGTTCAGGCGCGCGAGGACCTGCCCCGCGCTCACCCGAGTGTTGAAGTCGACGAAGATCTCCTGCAAGGTGCCGGAAACCTGGGTGCCGACATCGACCTGCGTGACCGGTTGGAGCTGGCCGGTCGCGGCGACGGTCACGGAGAGCGTGCCGCGCGCTACTTTGCCGAAGCGCACCTGCGCTTCCGGCGAAGCGTTCGATCCGCGAAGCAACTGGTACGCGCCGGCTCCCGCGAGGAGAAGCGCGAGCAATCCGAGGATCCACTTCGCCAAGACATTCCTTTGCTACGCGGCCGCCGCCGCGCGCCAGTCCCAAACCTCGCTCGTTACGCGGCTCGCAAGACGCGGCGAATGCCGCTACGCTCCGGCCATGTTCACGCCGCTCGACTGGCTCGTCGTGCTCGCTTATCTCGCCGGGACCACCGTCCTCGCCGCAAGGCTCGCGGCGCGCAAGCAATCGGTGCGCGACTTCTTCCTCGGCGGCCGGCGCCTCTCCTGGCCCCTCGTCGCCGGCTCGATCGTAGCGAGCGAAGTGAGCGGAGTCACGTTCGTGGCCGTGCCCGCGCTGGCTTGGAAGGAGGACGGCAACTATCAGTACCTGATGCTCGCGGTCGGCGCGCTCGCCGGGCGAATCATCATCGCGCTCTGGCTCGTGCCCGCATACTACCGCCGCGAGATCTACAGCCCCTACGAATTCATGGGGCAGGCGCTCGGTCCCGCCGCAGAGCGCATCGCGTCGTGGCTCTTCTTGCTCGGCGGCTTCCTCGCGCAAGGAGCGCGCCTCTTTCTCGCCGGGCTCGTGCTCGACAACGTGTCCGATCTCGGCGTGGAGGCGAGCATACTCGTGATCGGCGCGGTCTCCGTCGTCTGGACGTGGATCGGCGGGATCGCCTCCGTCGTGTGGACCGATGTCGTGCAGTTTTTCATACTGTTCGGCGGGGCGCTCGCGGTGCTTGTCTGCGTGCTCTACGCCGTGCCTGGGGGCGCGGCGGAAGTGGCGAGCGCCGGTGACGCCGCGAGCAAGTTCGCGGTCTGGAACTCGTCGACGGACATTACAAAGCAGTACACGATCTGGTGCGGCCTCTTCGGCGCCACCTTTCTCACCCTGGCGTCGCACGGCACGGATCAAATGATGGCGCAGCGGCTTTTTTGCTGCCGTGATGCGGGCGCCGCGCAAAATGCGGTGCTCGCTTCGAGCATCGGCCTCGTCCTGCCCGTCATCATGCTCACGGTCGGCGTGGGCCTCTACGTCTACTTCCAGCACTTTCCGTTCGCCGCGGCCGACGCGGCGAAGGTTGGCGAGCGCGCCGAACACGTATTGCCGGTGTTCATCCGCACCGCGCTGCCCGAAGGGGTGCGCGGGCTCCTGATCGCGGCGATCTTCTCGGCGGCGACCGCGACGAGCACGCTCGCGGCGATGGCGCAGACGGCGCTCAGCAGCATCTACTTGCCGCTCAGGCCGCACGCGACCGAGCCCCAGCGTCTCCGGGCAGCGCGCACTTTCGTGGCGGTCGCGGCTGCGTTGCTCTGCGCGGTCGCGATCCTCTGCGGGCGCATCGAGCACCACAAGAGTTTGATCGATCTCGCGCTGATGATGGCGGCATACACTTACGGCGCCCTGCTCGGAATGCTGCTGCTCGCGCTCCGGCCGGGCCGGCGCGATGCGCGCGGGCTCCTGTGGGGCGTGCCCTGTGCGATCCTGCTCGTGGTCGCGTTCGAGTGGCAGCAGATCGAGTGGGTCCGGTGGTCGATCGCGGGGGCGATCGCGCTCTTCGCGGGGGCCGGCGCGATCGCGCTATGGCGCGAGCCCGTGCGGCTCGCATTCGTGCTCGCCGGGGCGGGGATCGTGCTCGCCGTGGCGTTCACCGACACGAATGGGCCTGCGCTTGCAGGCGGCTACCTGAAGATCGCGTTTCCCTGGCTCTACCCGCTGGGCACGGGGATCACCTACGCCTGCGGCCGCTTCCTCGGCCGGCCGCTGCCTCCCAGTGCCGCCGCGCCGGCGCTGCCTGCGCACACTGCCTGACCCAGCGCGAGATCTTTTCCCTCAATTCCTGCCGCATCTGGCCGATAAATGGCGCAGGCCCACGCTGCCGGTGGGCGAAGCCAACGGAATTACACCCACGCGAGGGGTGCCATGAACCTGACGACCCTGCTCGGCCTCGTTTTCGGAATCATCACGATTCTGCTCACGTGCCTCATGGGGGGCGCGGGTCTCGCCGGATTCTGGGACCTCCACGCGCTCCTCATCGTGTTCGCGGGTTGCGGCTGCGCCGTCGTCCTCGCCGTGAACATGGAGGACCTGAAGCGCATCCCCATCATGCTCCGGCAGTGCTTCGGCGGCGTGCCCGACTACCACGGGATCGTGGAGCAGCTCACGCAGTACAGCGAGATCGCGCGCAAGGACGGCATCCTGGCGTTGGAAGGGGTCATCAAGAACATCGACGACGAGGCGTTTCGCAAGGGCTTGCAGCTCGCGGTCGATGGGACTTCCGCGGAGGACATACAAAAATACTTCGACGTCCACGCCGACGTCTCCCACGAGACCCACGAGCACGGCAAGAAGATCATGGAGCTAGCGGAGAAGTGGGCGCCGAGCTTCGGACTGCTCGGCACGTTGGAGGGCCTGATCTGCATGCTCCAGAACCTGTCGGATCCCGACAGCATCGGCCCGTCGATGGGGGTCGCCATGGTGGCGACCTTCTACGGCGCGTTCCTCGCGTTCATGCTCGGCGGACCGCTCGCCAACAAGCTCCAGCGCGCGTTCGACAACGAGCACCACAAGTACAAGATCATCCGCGACGGCATCCTGGCGATCCAGAACGGCGAGAACTCGCGCCTCCTCAAGGAACGCCTGCTCACCTACGTGCACTGATCCGGGCGGCGGGGCGACGCGCAGCGCCCCCGCGGCTAGGAACTTCCCGCCGCACCCTTCGCCGCAATGAGGCGGTCCAGCTCCTCCTTCAGCTTCGGCAGGACCTGCGCGTACGAGAAGCTCCCCAGAGACTCGGCGCGGCGCTTCAGGTTCACGAAGGTGGGGGCGCACCAGAGCCCGAGGTCGGCGTCGTCGGTCTCGCCCGGTCCGTTCACGCGGCACCCCATGACGGCGATCGTGATCGCGTGCGGCGCGGCGTAGGACGTCAACTCCTTCACCTGCTCGGCCAGCTCCACGAACGCTTCGTTCTCGACCCGCGAGCAGCTCGGGCAACTGATGATGTTGAGGCGCCGGTCGTCGTAGCGGACGACGCTGCGCACGCGCCCGGCGGCGATGTCGGCGAGGATCTCGCGCCCGGCGGCGATCTCTTCCCCCTTGCGGGCGTTCGGGACGGTGAGGGACACGCGGATCGTGTCGCCGATACCGCGGCTCACGAGCTGCTCGAACGCGATCCTGGTCTTGATGATCCCCTCCGGCGGGAGCCCCGCCTCCGTCACGCCGAGGTGGAGGGGAACCTCCGGGCGCGCGGCGGCGAAGCGGCGATTTACTTCAATGACCTTGGCGGGATCCGAGTCCTTGAGCGACACGACGTAGGCGCGAAACCCGATGTCGTCGAGGAGCGCGCAATGCTCGAGCGCGCTCTCGATCATGGGAGTCAAGGAGTCCGCGGGATCGAAGCGCTCCTTGTGCACGGGGTCGACGGAGCCGCAATTCACGCCGACGCGGAGCGCGCAGCCGTGCGCTCCGGCGACCTCGGCGATGAAACGCACCTTGTCCTGCCAAGGCTTGCCGCGCTCGTGGTGGTAGAGATGGCCGGGGTTGTAGCGGATCTTGTCGACGTGCGGAGCGACGACCTCCGCGAGCCGGTAGTTCTCTTGCAAGTCGACCACTAGATTCGCGGAGGTGCGGCGGCGGATCTCGGCGAGCGCGGAGGCATCGCCCCGCGAGTCGACGGCGACCCGCACCGCCGCGGCGCCAGCGCGGACGAGATCCTCCGCTTGCGCCGCGGTCGCCTCGACATCCTTCGTCTTCGTCGCGCACATGCTCTGGATCGCGATCGGATGGCCGCCGCCGATCGTCACGGAACCCACGCGCACGGGCCGCGTCGGGTTCCGCGGCAGCGTTTTTTTCGTGGACTCCATGGGTGCTCTCCTGCAACTTGATGGCGGAGCGCAAAGCGGCCCGGCACGAGCGCCGGAGCCGCGCGTGCGCGGCGTGCGTTCGACCAATGTAGCAAATTCGCGAAGGGAAACGAGTGCGGCGAAACGAGCGGTGCAAAGCGGCGGTGCGGCGCCTCTGGTACTACGCTTGCGTCCTCGCCGGCGCGCTCGCGTGCGGCTGCGCGGGCGGCGGCGCGCAATCCGGCGAACCCGTGGACGCCCATGCCGCCGGCGGCGCGGATGTCCCGGCCGAAGAAACGGTCGCGTCGCCTCCGCTCGATCCCGAGCGCGGGCAGCTCATCGTCTTCATGCCTCGAGGCGGGAGCGTGATGGCCCGAGATTTTCGCTACGAGCTTTCGCCGCGGCTCATTCGGGCCGCGCACGCGGAGGGCATTGCGACCGTGCAACTGTCGGGGTTGGACAACGAAAGCTTGCCCGCCGAAGTCACGATCCGGCCGCTCTGCGTGTTTCAGAACCAATACGGCCGCTCGATCTACCAGGGTCGCACCACGACTCCCGATCGGCTCCGCACGTTCCTGCGCGTCGCGCGCTGGGTACCGCAGGAGCCGATCCCGCTCGTGCGGCGCGACGTGGCGCTGATCGAGCGCGGGCGCGCGCGCATCGCGCTCGCGATCAAGATCACGCCGCTCGCCGGGAGCCCGCCGCCCGGCTTCCGCGCCGAAGACTTCGTGGATCGAGCGCGCGACGCGGTGTTCACGGGCTTCGAGCGAGCGCGGCCTGTGGCGGAGGCGGCACTCTCGCGGAGCGACCGCACGTTTCACCTCGACTTCTACCCCTACCGCAGCCCGGAGGGAAAACTGTTCGTCTCTACCGCGCTCTTCTCTCAGTTTCACTGCGAGATCCCGGTCGCGGAGAACAAGACGGAGCCGCACGAAGGCGACTTCGACGCCGCGGAAGAAGTCTTCCGGCGCGCCGCAGCCGCACTCGAGATGGAAGCCTATCTCGCGATGCGAAATCCGCGCGGAGGAGACGGATTCGATCCGGTCCCCGACACCGTACCGGTCTGTACGTGGGAGGATTATTATCTTCCGCTCCCGGCGCGGAAGGCGGAGACCGCGCCGGCCGCGAGCGAAGCGGCTGGCGCAGCCGCCGGGTTTCCGAGCAAATGGCAGACCTCCGGCGAGCAGTTCCTCTGCTTCCAGTTCGCGCCGCCCCTCGATCTCTACGCCGGCGAGGCGAAGAGCGTCCAGGCGGCGTTCGATCTGGGCGCCGACCTCGATCTCTCGCGATTGCGAGCCGAGGTGAGAGTCGCGACGGCGCAGGCGACGATGGGCGATCAGGTCCTCGACGGAGTGATCGCGGGCAGCGCGGTGCTCGCGGCGCAGGAGTTCCCGGAAGCGACCTTCCGCAACGTGAGCGTCGCGGCGGACGCGCCGCGGCTGCGGCTGGGGGAAGAGGTCACGCTCGACGTGGAAGGGGACTTCACGCTGAAAGGGATCTCTCGCCGCTTGACGACGCGCGCGGCGTTCGAAGCGCGCTTGGATTCCGCGGGCGCGCCGCGGCTCAACGTCCGCGGCAGCTTCGTCGTGCCCCTCAAGGAGCACTTCGGCATCGATGGTCCCGAAGGGCCTTCGCCGGAGCGCGACACGCTCCACATCTACTATCGGCTCTCGCTCGCCGCCGCGGAGTCCGCGGCGCGCGCCGGCGCGGAGCGCGGAGAGGTGCAAGGGAGCGCCGATGGCAGGTAGCTTCTTCCTCGTATTCCTCGCCGCGCTCGTTGCGGAGGTCTATCTCCTGATCTGGGTCTGGTCTCTCGCCGGCTTCTGGCCGGCGGCGGGATGGCTCGTCGCGATGGCACTCTTCGGGCTCGCGCTCCTCCGCCGCCAAGGGAGGCGTGCGCTTGGAATCGAGGCACCGGCGCGTAGCGCGGCGGGGGCGAGTTCTTTCAATGGGATCCTGGTCATCGCAGCAGGTCTTCTGCTCATCATCCCCGGCTTCATCAGCGACGCGGCTGCGTTCCTGCTGCTGATCCCGTCCCTGCGGCGCGCGCTCGGCCGCAGGTTCCACGCGCGCATGGCGCGCGCGCTAGCGGCGGGCAACGTCTGGCGCACCGCACGCGGAGGAATGGTATTCACGACCGCCCGCTGGAGCGCGGAGCGCCGTCCCGCCGGCTCAGCGAGCGCCCCCGGCGAGGGCGTCGCCGCCCGCCGCGGCGGAGCCGCGGAGCAGCCGATCGATGTCCCGTTTACCGTCCACGCTCCGGGTGCGCGCGACCTCCCGCCCGGCGAGAAGCGGGAGTGAGAAGCGAGCGCTCCCTCCGGCGGAAATGTCGCTCGTTTCCAAGGCGGCGGCGCGGCGCATAGAATGCGCTGCGCCGCCGAGCACGGCTCGACTGCACAACACATCCCATCCGGCGCGGCCCGGCGCAGCTTCGCCGCCGCGCCTTCACCGCGGAAAGTCGAACGATGAAGACCTTGCGCAATTTCGCCGGCGGCCGCTGGCAGGACGCGACCGGCGGTTTCGCGACGCTTTACAACCCGGCTACGGAAGAAGCGATCGCGCGCGCCTCCAGCGAGGGCGTGGACTTCGCGGCGGCGCTCGACTTCGCGCGCACGCGCGGCCAAAGCGCGCTCGGGGAACTCACGCTCGCCGAGCGCGGGAAGCTCCTCCAAGCGATGTCGAAGGCGATTTTCGATCGCCGCGACGAGCTGCTCGACCTTTCGATGACGGCGACCGGCGCGACGCGTAAGGACGCGAAATTCGACATCGATGGCGCGACCGGCACGCTCGCTTACTACGCCGCGCTCGGAGAATCGCTCGGCAACACGCGCTACATCGTCGAGGGGGAGGGGGTGCAGCTCGGGCGCACCGCGAAGTTTTGGGGGCAGCACGCGCGCGTGCCGCTCGCGGGAGTCGCCGTGCACATCAACGCGTTCAACTTCCCGGCTTGGGGATTCGCGGAGAAGGCGGCCGCGGCGCTCCTCGCCGGCATGCCGGTGGTCTTGAAGCCGGCGACCAGCACCGCCTGGGTCGCGGAGCGCTGCGTCGAGATCCTGGTCGCGGCCGCCATCCTGCCAGAGGGCGCGCTCACGCTCGTGTGCGGCAAGATCGGGGACCTCATCGACCGCCTCGAAGCCCACGACGTCGTGGCCTTCACTGGGTCCGCGGACACGGCGCTCGCCGTGCGCTCGAACGGGAGGCTCCTCGCCGCCAACGTGCGCGTGAACGTCGAGGCCGACAGCCTGAACGCAGCGGTCGTAGGCCCCGACTGCGAGCCGGGCTCGGAAACTTGGAACCTGTTCCTGAAGGACGCGGAGCGCGAGATCACGCAGAAGAGCGGCCAGAAGTGCACGGCGCTCCGGCGCGTCTTCGTGCCGCGGTCGCGGCTCGCGGAAGCGACCGACGAGTTGGCCGTCCGGCTCGCGGCGGCGAAGGTCGGGAATCCCGCAGATCAGTCGGTGACCGTCGGTCCGCTCGCGACCGCGGAGCAACTCAAGGCGGCGACCGCAGGAATCAAACTATTGCGCGGCGCGGCGCGCCTCGTCCACGGGACCGGGGAGCGCACGGACGGCATCGGCGCGCCGGTGGGGAAGGGGTATTACGTCGCACCTTGCCTGCTCCGCGCGGATGAAGATGGGGGCGCGGCGGTGCTGCACGAGCGCGAAGTGTTCGGCCCGGTGGCGACGCTGATCCCATACGACGGGGACGCGCGGAAGGGCGCCGAGCTGATCGCGCGTGGCGGCGGCAGTCTCGTCTCCTCGATCTACAGCGACGACGAGGAATTCGTCGGAGCCGTCGTCGCGCGCGGCGGCGCGCACACTGGGCGCTTCTACCTCGGTTCGGAGAAGATGGCGGAGCAGGCGCCGGGCTCGGGAGTGGCGCTCCCGCAGTGCCTGCACGGCGGGCCCGGACGGGCGGGCGGAGGCACCGAGTTGGGCGGCCTGCGCGCGCTCGATCTCTACACCCAATGCGTGGCTCTCCAGGGCAGCCGCCCGGC
>JAKEFC010000098.1 GCA_022616235.1 Planctomycetota bacterium | reverse complement strand
CGGCGGCCGCGGCGGCCGCGAGGCGGAGTGGCGCGCGCTAAAGGAGCGGGCGGGGGAGACGTTCCTTCGCCGATTCTGGCTGGAGGACCTGCGCTTCCTCGCGGACACCTGGAGGGATGGACGCCCCGACGCGACCGTGCGCCCGAACATGGTGATCGCCGCGGCGCTCGAGCTGAGCCCGCTCGCGCGCGAGCATCGCGCGGAGGTCGTAGCGCGCAGCGCCGCCGAGCTGCTCACCCCCTTCGGGCTCCGCACGCTGACCCCGCGCCACGCCGAGTATCAGGGGCGCTACGAGGGGGGACCCGTCGAGCGCGACGAGGCCTACCATCAAGGTTCCGTGTGGCCGTGGCTCCTCGGCTTCTACGTCGAGGCATATCTGCGCGCGTACGGCGCAGGGGAGAGTCACCGCGCGGTGCTGCGCGGCATCCTAGACGGCATCGCCCAGTTCCTGTCGCTGCAAGGGATGAATCAACTGTACGAGGTCTATGACGGCGACCCGCCGCATCGGCACGCGGGGTGCTACGCGCAAGCGTGGAGCGTGGCGGAGCTGCTCCGGGCGGTGTGCTTGGTGGAGGAGGGTTTGCCGTGAGGGCATTGATGCTCGGGTGGGAATTCCCGCCGCACATCTCGGGCGGGCTCGGGACCGCCTGTCACGGGCTCGTGCAAGGGCTCCTCCATCACGGAGTCGAGGTGCTGTTCGTCGTGCCGCGCGCATTCGGCGATGAGCTGGGCGGCGGTGCGCGCGTGATGGGCGCGAACCAAGTGACCGTGTCCACGTTCCGCGAGGAGCTTCTGGCGCCGGACGGGGCGTTGGCGGAGGCGGCAGCGCTGCCGGGGGCGAAGGAGCGCGCGGAGAGCGACGGGAGCGCGGCGGATGCGGAGAAGGAGAGCGCCGGCGCGGGGGGCGATCGGGAATTCGGCGCGGAGAGCGCGCGCCTCCGCGAGATCGCGATCGACAGCCTGCTCCGGCCCTACTTGACGGAAGATTCCTATCGCGCGGCGCGCGGGGCGGGGGCCGGCGCCGGCGCCGGTGCAGGAATCCCCGGAGCGGCGGGTGCGGGTGGCGCGGCGGGCTTCGGGCCCGTGCCGTTCTCGATCGCGGAGTGGATCGACCGCATCCGCGCGATCGCCGTGCAGGCGCGAAGGGGCCGGCCGCGGCGCCGCGCGGGCCGCGCCTCGCGCGCAGCGAGCGCCGCGAACGCCGCGACGGCGAGCGAAGTGCGGGGCCCGCTCCACTTCAGCGGCACTTACGGCCCCGGACTCATGGAAGAGGTCGAGCGCTACGCGCTCGCCGTCGCGGAGCTTGCGCGCCACGAGCCGTTCGACGTCGTCCACGCCCACGACTGGATGACGTTTCCCGCGGCTGCGGCAGCCGCGCGCGTCGCGGGGAAGCCGCTCGTGATTCATTTTCACGCCTGCGAATACGACCGCAGCGGCGAGCACATCAACGTGCGCGTGCGCGACCTGGAGCAGCTCGGGCTCGCGGCGGCGGACCGCGTCGTCTGCGTGAGCCACTACACGGCAGGGGTCCTCAGGAGGCGTTATCGCGTCGACGCTGCGCGCCTGCGCGTCGTCCACAACGCGGTCACTCAGCACGAGCAGAAGCGGGACTGGCACTGGGAGAAGGCGATCGAGAATCCGATCATCCTCTTTCTCGGGAGGATCACCTACCAGAAGGGGCCCGACTACTTCCTGGATGCCGCCGCGCGGGTCGTGAAGCTCAGGCCGGATGTGAAGTTCGTGATGGGGGGGAGCGGCGACATGCTCCCCTGGGTGGTGGAGCGCGCGGCCCGCCTCGGCCTCGCTCGCAACCTGCACTTCACCGGGTTTCTCCGGGGGAGCGAGGTGGAGCACATCTACGCGCTCGCCGACCTGTACGTGATGCCGTCGGTCTCCGAGCCGTTCGGCATCTCCCCGCTGGAAGCGCTCGCGCTCGACGTCCCGGTGATCGTGAGTCGCCAGAGCGGCGTCGCCGAGGTGCTTCGCAACGCGCTCAAAGTGGACTTCTGGGAGGTGGAAGACCTCGCCAACAAGATACTCGCCGTGCTTCAATACCCGGCCCTGCGCGCGCAGCTTACGGAGGAGGGACGCGAGGAGATCAAGCGCATGCGCTGGGAGGTGCGCGGCGCGCTCGTCAGGGACATCTACCGGGAGTTGGTGGCATGACTGCGGTGGTGTTCTACTTCCAAGTTCACCAGCCGTTTCGGCTCCGGCGCTACACGTTCTTCGACATCGGCAGCCGCGATGACTACTTCGACGACGTCGAGAACCAGCGGATCCTGAAGCGCGTCGCGGAGAAGTGCTACCTGCCCATGAACGGAGTCCTCGAGCGGTTGATCGAGCGCTACCAAGGGCGCTTCCGCTGCGCGTTCTCGATCTCCGGCACCGCGCTCGACCAGATGGAGGCGTGGTCGCCCGAGGCGCTCGCGAGCTTTCAGCGGCTCGCGAAGACGGGCTGCGCGGAATTCCTCGGCGAGACCTCCCATCACTCCCTCTCTTTCCTGATCGATCCCGATGAATTCGCCGAGCAGGCGCTCGCGCACGCCGCGCGCGTGGAGCGGCTCTTCGGCCGCCGGCCGACGACGTTTCGCAACACGGAGCTGGTCTGCTACAACCGCGTCGCGCGCGCGGCCGAGGATCTCGGCTTCGACGGGATCCTCTGCGAAGGCGCCGATCACCTCCTCGGCTGGCGGAGCCCGCATCGCGTCTACCGCCCGGAAGGGTGCGAGCGCATCAAGGTGCTCCTCCGCTCCTACAAGCTGTCCGACGACATCGCGTTTCGTTTCTCGAACCGCCAGTGGAGCGAGTGGCCGCTCACCGCCGACCGCTTCGCGGTCTGGCTCCACAGCCTGCCGCCGGAAGAGACCTACGTCGGGCTCTTCATGGACTACGAGACCTTCGGGGAGCATCAATGGGCGGATACCGGGATCTTCAATTTCATGGAGTTCCTGCCGGAGGCCGTCCTCCGCCATCCGTCCTTCTTCTTCGCGACGCCATCCGAGGTCGTCGCCGCGAACGACCCGGTCGCGCGCCTCGACATCCCGCATCCGGTTTCCTGGGCGGACACGGAGCGGGACCTGACCGCGTGGCTCGGCAACCACATGCAGCACGCCGCGCACCAGGCGCTCTACGAGATGGCGAAGTCGATGCGGGATTCCGGCAAGAACGGGCACAAGGAGTTGCTCGAGCGCTGGCGCAAGCTGAGCACCTCGGACCACATGTACTACATGTGCACGAAGTGGTTCGCCGACGGCGACGTGCACAAGTACTTCAGCCCCTACGTGAGCCCGCACGACGCCTTCATCACCTTCATGAACGTCCTCGACGATCTTACCCGGCGCGCGAAGCAGGCGACGGCATAGGGATGGATCGGCGCGGCGCCGAGAAACCGACTCCATGAAGTACACGCTGTTCGAGATCAGTTGGGAAGTTTGCAACAAGATCGGCGGCATCCACACGGTGATCGCCACGAAGGCGAAGACCCTCGTCGAGCGCCTCGGGGATGACTACGTCTGCATCGGCCCGTGGGTCATGGGGGAGAGCACGGAAAAGCACCTCTTCGATGCCGAGGCCGGGTTCGAGGATTTCGAGGAGTCTTGCCGCGCGAAAGGCGTCGCCGCGAAAGTGGGGCGCTGGCGCATCCCTGGACGGCCGCGCACGGTGCTGGTCGGTTTCTCCGAGCTGATCGCCCGCAAGAACGACATCCTCGCGTGGCTCTGGGAGCGCTATCGCGTGGACTCTTTGTACGGCAATTGGGACTACGTGGAGCCGGCGCTCTTCGGCTACGCGGCGGGGATCGTGATCGAGCGCTGGTGGCAGGAGTACGTGACCCCCGCGCGCGGCCGCGCGGTCGCGCAGATGCACGAGTGGCTGACGGGGACCGCGGAGCTGTACCTGAAGGCCCACGCGCCGCCGGTCGGCACCGTGTTCCTCACGCACGCGACAATCCTCGGCCGTTCGCTCGCGGCCCGCGGCGTCCTGCCGAAGGAGGGGCTCGACGGCCGAACCCCCGAAGCGGTCGCCGGCGAGCTGGGAGTGCGCGCGAAGCACTCGCTGGAAGGAGTCGCGGCGCGCGAGGCAGATGTCTTCGCGACGGTGAGCGCGATCACCGCGGAGGAGGCGGAACTGCTCCATCTGCGCCGCGCGACGCCGCTCCTCCCGAACGGCGTCGACCTCGACGTGATCGATGCGCTCGCCGGCGGCGCCGGGCGCGACGAAGTGCGCCGCGCTCTCGTTCGTCTCGCGACCTCGTTCCTCGGCGAGGATGCATCGCTGGCGACG
This sequence comes from Planctomycetota bacterium, assembly GCA_022616235.1. GTDB lineage: Bacteria > Planctomycetota > UBA8108 > UBA1146 > JAKEFC01 > JAKEFC01. The sequence goes on along the minus strand of JAKEFC010000098.1, from coordinate 1,956 downwards.
CTCGTCGCGGTCAGCGGGCGTTACGAGGTGCACAACAAGGGGATCGACGTGCTGCTCGCGGCGCTCGGACTCGTCGCCGCGAAGCCGGGACTTCCGATCGTGCTCTTCGTCCTCGTGCCTGCCGCCTCCGCCGGCGTGCGGAAGGAGGTCATCGAGCGCTACCGCGACGGGGCAGGCGCCGGCTTGGCGCCGCTCGGCCTCTCGACGCACAGCCTCTTCGACTCCGTCAACGATCCCGTCCACAAGATCTGCGGCGAGCGCGGCCTCGCGAACGCGCCGGGTAGCCGCGTCAAGGTGATCCAGATCCCCGTGTACCTGAACGGACAAGACGGCATCTTGAATTTTCCTTATGAGGCGGTGCTCCGCGCGATGGACCTGAGCTGCTTCCCGTCCTTCTACGAGCCGTGGGGCTACACGCCCGCGGAGAGTCTCGTGCTCGGCGTGCCGACGGTCACCACCGACTGCGCGGGCTTCGGGAATTGGGCGCGCGAAGCGGGGCTCGGGCGCGAGGACGGCGTCACGGTGCTCGAGCGGCGGCAGAAGAGCGATGACGAGACCGCGCGCGAATTGTGCGACGTCATCGAGCGATTCTTGGAGACGACGCACGAGCACGCGCGCATCGCCGAAGTCTGCAGGCGGAGCGCAAGACACCTCGCGTGGTCGGACTTGATCGCGCACTACGAGCGGGCGTTCGCCGATGCGCTCGGCGCCGCGCGCTGGCGCCCGGGGGGCGAGATCGCGCAGCCGGCGGCTCCGAAGGTGCGGATGCCGGTGCGCGCGGCGAGCGAGCGGCGCCCGCATCTCGTCCGCTTCGACGTCGCCGCCACGCTGCCGGAGACGCTCAAGGATCTCGAGCGCGTGGCTCACAACTATTGGTGGTGCTCCGATCCGGAGGCGCCGGCGCTCTTCGAGGAGCTGTCGCCGCGGATGTGGGAACTGAGCGGCCACAATCCCGCCGCTTTCTTGCAGCGCGCGCGCGCGCGCGATCTCGAGGCGAAGGCGCGGGACGCCGACTACATGCGCCGCTTGCGCCGCGTCGTCGAGCGCTTCGATGCTTACATGCGCAGCGGCGGCGAAGCGATCTCGCTCGGGAATGGGAGCGAGCTGAGCCGCAAGAAGCCGATCGCGTACTTCTGCCTCGAGTTCGGCATTCACGAGTCGCTCAGCATCTACGGCGGCGGCCTCGGCGTCCTTGCCGGCGACCACTTGAAGGCCGCGAGCGACTTGGCTCTTCCGCTCGTGGCGGTCGGCCTCTTCTATCGGAAGGGGTACCTCCAGCAGCGCATGAGCGCGGATGGCGAGCAGCACGCGATGGATGCGGCGTACGATCCGCGCGCGCTGCCGCTCGACCTGGCGCGGGACGAGCAGGGGAATCCGATCGAGATCGTGCTGCAAACGCCGACATCGGACGTGACGCTGCAAGCGTGGGTCGCGCACGTGGGGCGCGTACCGCTCTATCTGCTCGACACGGACTTGGCGGCGAATCGGCCGGAGGATCGAGGGATCGCGCACCAGCTCTACGCGTCGAATCAAGAGACGAGGCTCCGCCAGGAGATCGTGCTCGGCAAGGGCGGGATCCGTCTGCTCGCGCGCCTCGGCCTCACTCCGAGCGTCCTGCACTTGAACGAGGGGCACGCGGCATTCGCGGCGCTCGAGCGCGTGGGGCAGCTCGTGCACGGCGAGCGAATGACCTTCGACGAAGCGCGCGAGCTGGTGCGCGCGAGCACCGTATTCACCACGCACACGCCGGTCCCGGCAGGGCACGACGTCTTCGGCGAGGACCTGATGCGGCGCTACTTCGCCGACGTGCCGGCGTGGCTCGGACTGCCGTGGGAGCGCTTCCTGGAGCTTGGCGCGGCGGAGGGGGAGGCGAACGGGCACTTCAACATGACTTACCTCGCGATGAGCCTCGCCTCCTTCGCGAACGCCGTGAGCCAGCGCCACGGCGAGGTATCG
>JAKEFC010000097.1 GCA_022616235.1 Planctomycetota bacterium | reverse complement strand
GTTTCCCACGCCCTGGTGGACGAGGGCGGTGGGTCGATCCAATGGTGCGTCCACCTTAGAGGAGGATTCATGGAGTTGAGCCGTTTGGCGCACTCTCGCATCGAGACTCACGACGAGGAAGAGCCTCCGGGTAGTTTGGGCGCAACGACGCCCCGAACCAAATCCCGCATCGCACCGAAGATCACACCCCTTCGCCGCCCCGGCGAAGAGACCGCCCGATTCGTCAAGCTGACCCCCACGAACGTCCCCGCCGCGAACCCGCGCACGGCCGTATTTCGGCGGCGATTCTTCCCCGAGACGACCGCCCGCGAATGGAACGACTGGAAGTGGCAGTCCCGCCACCGGATCCGCACCCTCGCGCAGATGGAGCGCTTCCTCACCCTCTCCAAGGCGGAGCGGGAAGCGCTGGTGCGCGGCGGCTCGATGCTGCCGGTCGGGATCACGCCGTATTACATGAGCCTGCTCGCACCCGATGATCCCGACCACGCACTCCGGCGCACGGTCGTGCCATCCACCCACGAATTCCTGCGGACCCCTGGGGAGGCGGACGACCCGCTCGGCGAAGAGGCGACGAGCCCCGTGCCGGGCCTCGTCCACCGCTACCCGGACCGAGTGCTGCTCCTCGTCCTCGACTTCTGCTCCACCTACTGCCGCTACTGCACGCGCTCTCGCGTCGTCGGCCACGGGGAGATCATGCCGAGCGAAGAGCGGCTGGAGACCGCGATCGAGTACATACGCCGCACGCCCGCGATCCGCGACGTGCTGCTCTCCGGCGGCGACCCCCTCGCGCTCGGCGAGGACAAGCTCGACTGGATCCTGACTCGCCTCCGTACGATCCCGCACCTCGAGTTCATCCGGATCGGGACCAAGATGCCGGCGGTACTGCCGCAGCGCATCACTCCGTCCCTCTGCAAGTTGCTCCGCAAGCACCGGCCGCTCTGGATGAGCCTGCACTTCCTCCACCCCGATGAGTGTACGCCCGAGAGTTATCACGCCTGCGGCCGCCTCGCGGACGCCGGCGTGCCGCTCGGATCCCAGACGGTGCTCCTGAAGGGGGTCAACGACGACGTCGAGGTCATGAAGGCGCTCGTACACAATTTGCTCATGATGCGCGTCCGCCCGTACTACCTCTACCAGTGCGATCCCATCTCCGGTTCCGCGCACTTCCGCACCTCGGTGGCGAAGGGGCTCGAGATCATCGAGGGATTGCGAGGGCACACGACCGGCTATGGCGTTCCCACCTACGTCATCGATGGGCCGGGGGGCGGCGGCAAGATCCCGCTGCAGCCGAACTACGCATTGGGGCGCGACGGCGACGACTTGCTCCTCAGGAACTACGAGGGGGAGATCTTCCGCTATCCCGACCCCGAGAATTGAGCGCCGGAGGGCGGCGAAGCAAAGTAGGAAAAGACCCGCGATGCGCATCGGCGTGACCTGCGATCTCCGGCCGGAATACCTGGCTATGGGGTACGGCGAAGTGGAGACCGCCGAGTTCGATCGCCCGGAGACCGTGGAGGCGATCGAGGAGGCGCTCCGCTCGCTCGGCCACGAGCCGGACCGCATCGGACACGTGCGGAACCTCGTCGAGCGCCTCGCGCGCGGAGAGCGCTGGGACCTCGTCTTCAACATCGCGGAGGGGATGCACGGGATCGGGCGCGAGGCGCAGGTGCCGGCGCTCCTCGATGCCTACGCGATTCCGTACACGTTCTCGGATCCGCTCGTGATGGCGCTGACCTTGCACAAGGGGCTCGCGAAGGTCGTCGCGCGCGACGCCGGCGTACCGACCGCGCTCTTCCACGTGGTGGCGGATGGCGCGGAGATCGAGCGCGTGGACCTGCCATTTCCGCTCTTCGCGAAGCCGATCGCGGAAGGCACCGGGAAGGGCGTCTCCGCGGCGTCGAAGGTGCGGGATCGCGCGGCGCTCGCCGCGATCTGCAAGGAGCTGCTCGCGACTTACCGCCAGAGCGTCCTCGTCGAGACCTTCCTCCCCGGACGCGAATTCACGACCGCGATCCTCGGGAGCGGCGCGGAGGCGGAGGCGCTCGGCACGATGGAAGTGCAACTGCTCCCCGGCGCCGAGCCGGAGGTCTATTCCTACGCGAACAAGGAGCGGAGCGAGGAGCTGTGCGAGTATCGGCTCTGCTCGGCGCGCAGCGATCCCGAGGCGAGGCGGGCGGAGGAGGTGGCGCTCCTCGCGTGGAGGACGCTCGGCTGCCGCGACGCGGGGCGCGTGGATACTCGGAGCGACGCGCACGGCGAGCCGCACTTCCTCGAAGTGAACCCGCTCGCCGGCATGCACCCGAGCCACTCCGATCTCCCGATCATCGCGACCCTCGCCGGGATGCCGTATCGGACGCTCATCGAGCGCATCGTGGCGTCCGCCGCGAAGCGAAGCGAGTCTTCGCCGCCGCCGCCGCCGCTCCGCGAGCCGCGGCACGCGCCGGGGGCGACCTCCGCGAATCCCAGCCGGACGCCATGAGCCTCCGGATCGCGATCATGCACGATCGCGTTCCGGAAGATGCGGCTCCCGATGCCGCGGACACGCTCGTCCAGCGCGCGTGCGTGGAGAGCGCGCTTGCGGCGCTCGGCCACGAAGCGTTCGCCGTCCAATGCTCCCTCGACCTAGAGCAGGTGCGAAGGCAGATCGTGGCGGAACCCCCCGACTGCGTCTTCAATCTCGTGGAGAGCCTCGGCGGCCGGGACAGCCTGCTCCCGCTCGCGCCGCTTCTACTCGATGCGCTTGGCGTTCCCTACACGGGCTCGCCGGCGCTCGCTCTGGTCCTGACGACGAACAAGCTCCTCGCGAAAAAACGCATGCTCGAGCTTGGCCTGCCGACGCCGCCGTGGGTCGTGGCGGCGAGCGGCGGTGCCGGCGGAGGCGCGAGCGCCACGCCTTCCGGCACCTACCTGCTCAAGGCCGTGGGGGAGCACGCGTCGAAGGGGATCGACGACCAGGCGGTGGTGGAGGTCGAGGCGGGAAGCGATCTCGCCGGCTGCATTCGGGAGCACGCGCGGCGCCTCGGGGCTCCGTGCTTCGCCGAGAAGTTCGTCGCGGGGCGCGAATTCAGCGTCGCGCTCCTCGAGCGCGCGGGCGGCGTCCAAGTGCTGCCGGCGTCGGAGATCGACTTTTCGGCGTTTCCCGCGGAGAAGCCGCAAATCGTCGGCTATCGCGCGAAGTGGAATCCGGAATCGGAGGAGTACGCGCGCACGCCGCGCCGGCTCGATTTTCCGCCGGCGGACCGAGCGCTCCTCGCCGCCCTCGGCGAACGCGCGCTCGCTTGCTGGCACGCCTTCGGCCTGGCCGGCTATGCGCGCGTCGACTTTCGCGTCGATGCGGAGGGATCTCCGTGGATCCTGGAGGTGAACGCGAACCCCTGCCTCGCTCCCGACGCCGGGTATTGCGCGGCGCTCCAGAAGGCGCGGATCCCGTTCGAGACCGCGATCGCGGAGATCCTCGCCGCGGCGCTCGCGCCCGCGCGCGGCCGGTGATCCGCGCCGCGACGCGTTCATTTCGCCGTCGCGCCGTGACGATAACCCACCGTCACCCTTTTCCGACCAGAAGGAGTTCGCCATGCCGGGTCGAAGCCCGCTCTACCTTGCCGTTTGCGTTGCCGTTGGCATTGTCGTTTGCGTGTCTGTCGCCATATCCGCCGCCGGCTGTGTCGGCGTCTTGTCCGCGAGGCATCCCTCGCACGGTCCGCCGCCGCACGCGCCCGCGCACGGTTATCGGCACCACCATCCGGACAACGTGGAGCTTCGTTTCGACGTGGAGACCGAGGTCTACGTCGTCGTCGAACAGCCCGGCTGCTATTTCCACGACGGCAGCTTCTATCGCGCTCATGGCGGCGGCTGGGAGATGAGCATCTCCATCGAGGGACCGTGGTCCGTCGCTGTGGTGGACAAGGTGCCGCACGGCCTTCGCAAGGCGCCCCCCGGCCATGGCCCAGGGCACCCGGGCAAGGGCCACGGCAAAGGGAAGGAAAAGAGCAAGGAGCGCTGACGGGCGCCGCCGGCAACCCGAGTCCGAACCACGAGTTACGCATGCATCTCAGCCTCCGCGCCGGGGGTCCGCTGGCCCTCCTCCGGACCCGCCGGGTATCCTCCTTCCCTCGGGGAGGAGCAAGCGCGGGGTGTGACGGCGCGGCTGGACGCGCCGCCTTCGTCGTGCTCCCGACATCCGCAGGTTGGAACGACGAAGGGCCACATGGAAGTGCTGGAAGCCGCGCCAGCGGCACAGACATCCGCCGCACCGTTCACCGCTCAGTCGCATTCAGCTACGCAGATTCGGCTCCACGTTACTCCTGAAGACCGCCGCGCCGTGATGGAGATCATCGCGTCGACCGGCAGCTTCCACGACTACGAGATGCAAATCGCCGTGGAACTGGTCGATGAGCGGCTCGCGAAGGGCCCCGCCTCGGGTTACTCCTTCGTCTTCGCGGAGCGCCGCGCGCTGCCGATCGGCTACGCGTGCTACGGGCCTATCGCCTGCACGAAATCCAGCTTCGACATCCACTGGATCGCCGTGCGGCGAGAGTTCCAAGGGTGCGGGATCGGGCGGGAGATCCTCCGCGAAGTGGAGCGCCGCATCGCCGAAGCCGGCGGGCGCAGGATCTACGTGGACACCTCGGGCCGCGGCGACTACGGGCCGACGCGCGCGTTCTACGAACGCTGCGGCTATCGCGTCGACGCGCTACTGCGCGATTTCTACGCGCCTGGCGACGACAAGGTCGTCTTCCTGAAGCTCGTCGCCTGATCCTTGTTCGCGCTGCCGCGCGACGCCGCTCACTTCACTCCGTCGCCGCGATCTCGAAGTCGAGCGCATCCACGGCGCGGCGCGCCCGAGCATAGGCGGCGCGGCTCGACGTTGAGTCGGAAGCGAGCGCATAGGCGAGGTGCGGGAAGAAATCGCGGCTCCGCGGCAGGGCGATTCGCGCCCCTTCCTCCACGCAGACGCCGATCTCGAGCACGTCTTGCGCGCTAGCAGCCCGCGCCCCCGCTCCCGGCACGCGCACGACGCGCCCCCCGGAAAACGTGCTCCGATAGGCGAGCGCGAAACGCGCGCGCGCGGGCTCTAAGGGCGGCGGCTCCGTGCCGAGCGCGAGATCGACGGCGAGGTCGAGCGGCGCGGCGCCGAGCGCATTGGCAAAGAGATGCGCGAAGCCGTCATCCTCCCCGAGGCGCGGGTTCACCTCGATGATGGTCGCGGCGCCGCCCTGCACACGCAATTCGATGGAATAGCCTGCCGCTCGAACGCCGGAGGCCCGGAGCGCCGCGGCGGAGACCGCTTCGATCGCACGGATCTCCTCCGCCGGCCGCTCCGCGGGCAGCAAGTAGCCGTCGATGAAGAAGCGGCCTCTCGGCGCGAGGACCTGCTCGGTGACGCCGAAGGAGCGGATCCCGCTCGAGCAGACGATGCCATCGGTCTCCACCGCATCGCCTGCGGCGAAGGATTCGACGAGGAACTCGCGGAGGGGATCGCAGCCGAGGTCGATCGCGGCGCGGGCGGCGAAGGCGCGGAGGCGCGCGATATCGGCGGAGCGAGGGAGCCACGCGCGGAGTTCCGCCACGGCGGCTTCGACGCCGGCCGCGCCGTCGACGCGGATGACGAAGCGACCGAGCACCGAGGCGATCGGCTTCAGGATGACCGGATAGCCGCCGGCGCCGTTCGCGAAGCGGCGCACATCCTCCGCGCTCGAGGCCAAAGCGAAGCGGGGCACCGGGACGCCGGCGCTCGCGAGGAGCGTGCGGCTCCGGTACTTGTTCACGCACGCGTGGGCCGCCTCGACGGCGAGACCCGGCAGCTCGAGGGCGCGGGCGCTGAGCGCGCCGGAGAGGAGCGCGGCCTCGTTCTGAACGAAGAGGCCGCAGAGCGGCACTCGGCGCGCGTAGGCGAGCACGGCATCGACGGCGCCGCCGACCTCCTCCGGGCGCGGGAGCGCGATCGCGTCGTCGAAACAGGCGAGGTCCTCCTCTTCGAGCGCATCGTCGGCGAGCACGAGCCGAACTCCGCGCTCCCGATAGCGGTCGCGGAAGCGGCGCGCGAACGCACGGCGCTCGGCGAAGGGAGAGAGGTAGAGCGCGAGGAGCGTGTCCATCGAGTGCGTGTTCTCCGGCGGGGATTGGGCACGAAGGCCGCGCGCGGGCGGGATCGACGTGGGGGGATTGTGTACCATAGGCGCGAACTCTCGGGTAGTCGGCGGCGCCGCCGGCACGAGGCGCCAGGCCCTGCACTTTGGATGCGAGCATATGTCTAGAGCGAAACGCGCGCCGGGGAAACCGGAGCGGCTCCTCATCGCCCCTCCCTTCGCGGATCCGACGCAGCCGTACCTGAGCTTGCCGGTGCTCAAGGGGCACTTGCGGGCGCAGGGGCTCGATGCGCGCGTGATCGACCTGAACGTCGAGGCGGCGCACTATCTCTTCGAGCGCGCGACGATCGAGGATCTCGCGCGGCGCTTCGCCGCTCGCTACGGCGAACTGAATCGCGCGAAGAGGCTCACCTTCGAAGAGCAGATCGAGTATCGCGCCTTCGCGGCGGTGTGCGGCGAGGTGGAGGCGCTCCTCGATGCCGACCCGCGTCCCTTGGATGCGTTCCGCGATGAAGCGTGCTTCTACGACCCGGTCCGCTACGCGCGCGCGCGGCGCCACGCCGATGTCCTCTTCGGAGTCGTGAGCGCGCTCTCTTTTCCTTTCCAGTTCGACTTCAATCGGGCGGCGCACGCCGTGCTCCCCTGGAGCTTCGCGGGGATCGCGGCGTACGCGGTGGAGGAGAAGAGTCCGCTCGCGGCGTTCTATCGCCGCGTCTTTCGGCCGGCGGTCGAGGCGGATGCGGAGGACGGGGCCGCCTGGGTCCTCGGCGACGGCGCGCAGGACGAGCGCGCGGAAGCGATGCTCGAAGTCGATCTCGCGGCCGTGGACTTCATCGGCATCTCGATCGTCTTTCCAAGCCAGATCCCGGAAGCGTTCGCGCTCTGCCGCCTGCTCGCCCAGCGCGCGCCTGGCGCGTTCATCGCGATCGGCGGGCCGTGCATACACCAGGCCGCGGTACACATGGATGAGGCGCGCCGCCTCCGCCTCCTCGACTTCGTGGATGGAGTCGGGCTCTATGAGGGGGAAGAGACCCTGGTCGCGCTCTTCCGGCGCCTGCCGGAGATCGCGGCGGCAGGGAGCGGCGCGGAGCGCTCGCGGCTCCTCGGCGAGGTGCCGAACCTGCTCTTTCTCGACGGCGCGAGCGGCGAGACGCGGCTCGGCCCCCCGCACACCGTCGACCTCCGCCAGGCGAGCGCGCCCGACTACGACGATCTCCCGCTCGATCGCTATCTCGCGCCGAGCCGCACGCTCCTCTACGCGCCGACCCGCGGCTGCTACTGGAACCGCTGCTCCTTCTGCTACTACGGCCTCAGCGAGAGCGCGACCGCGAAGTATCGCGAAGTGCCGCCGGAGCGGGCCGCGGCCGATCTCGCCCGCCTCGCGCGGCGCCACGGCGTGCGCAACTTCTACATCTCCTGCGACGTGCTCTCGCCTTCCTACGCGCTTCGCTTCGCCGAGGCGATCGTCGCGCGCGGACTGAAGATCCACTGGTCGAGCGACCTCAAGATCGACAAATACTTCACCCCCGAGCG
>JAKEFC010000096.1 GCA_022616235.1 Planctomycetota bacterium | reverse complement strand
GGTGAAACTCTTGCGCACGATCCGTTTCGACGGCACCGACGAGAAGGTGTTTCCGCGCGCCGCTGCAGCAGAGGAGCTGGCCGTCGCCGGCGCGTTCGTCTTCGCCGACGACGAGCCGGAAACGCTGAGCGGCAAGCGGCGCCAGGCGTTCCGGAGCGGCTTCTTGGGGCTCGAGAGCTTCGGCTTCGCGACATTCGCCTGCGTCGCCGAGGTGCCCGAGAGCGAATACGCGCGCGCGATCGAGCTCCTCGCCTATCGCTTCTTTTCGGAGTTGGGCGCGCCCGATCTCGAAACCGCGCGCGCCGCCGCGAAAGACGAGGTGGATTTCGCCGCCGGTCTTTGCGTGCATCCGGTCAACACGGTCATCGCCGTCGAGCGCGAGATCGACGAGGACGGCATCAAGGAGCGCTTCCGCGTCGTCCCCGCGCCGCGCGAGAAGGATCACGCGAAGGTGTGGGGCGTGGAGCGCGACGGGAATGCCTGAGTTCTGGCGTTCCACCGGCTACGAGCTGCTCGACCGGCGCCCTGACGGCATGCTCGCGGTCACCGATGCGTTCCTCGCGGCCTATCTCGCGCGGCCCGAGATGGCGCCGGTGGCGGAGTCGTGCAAGGCGGAGCGCGCGCTGCATGCGGCGCTGCTCGCCGAGCCGCGGCGCATGGTGACCGCGGTGCACGTCGTCGCGATCAAGGACCGCGACGCGCGCGAGAACTATCAGGTGTTCGTGCGCTTCCGCGATTGGCTGGTGAAGCACGAGACCGTGGAGAGCGCCTATCTCGCGCTGTTCCGCGCCGAGGCCGTGCCGTTCCCGGCGCTGTTCGTCGATCAGCTCGCGGCGGTGATCCTGCGCGGCATTCTGGAGGGCGGCGAGGATTCCTTCTGCGCGCGGGCGGGCGAGCTTTTCTACCGTGCGCAGCAGATCTCGATCGACGACGGCACGATCCTCGCCGCCGATGCCGAGACGGTCGAGATGCACGCGAAGTCGGGCGGGCTCGGCAATCTCGGCCGCCTCGTGGTCGAGGCCGGCACCCAGCCGCGCTCGGTCGAGCTCGATATCCTGACGCCGGAGAACGCCGGCGGCTACTGGGCGCGAAGCGAGCGCTTCGATACCGTGCTCGACATCTCGTTCACGCGGCCCGGGCTCGATGCGCTCTGCCGCATGCTCGAGGCGTGGGTGCGCCATTTCCTCGGCGCCGATGTCGCGATTCAGCCGGTGCAGCAGATCCGCGACGAGCGCTGGTCGTGGCATGCCGGCCTCGACGGCGAGGCGAGTGCCATCCTGAACGACATGTACAATGGCGTCGCCGTCGGCGAGGAGCGCATGTATCGCGTGCTCTCGCTCTTCCGGCTCGAGGTCCGCGACGCCGCGGTCATGCTCCCGCGCGTCGCGGGGCGGCCGGTCTATCTTGCGATGGCGATGAACGAGGAGAAGCGCCTGCGCTTGAAGCCGCAGAACCTGCTGGTCAATCTACCGTTGAGATCGAACTCATAACACTTTCACCCAACTTGTCGTCCCCGCGAAAGCGGGGACCCAGTCGGCGCCTGGAATCCGTCGAACGTCGCGCACCGCGCCGACGCCGCGTGCCGGAAACACAGCGCGTTCCTGCGCGCATCCGTCGGCGGAGAAGTGGGTCCCCGCTTTCGCGTGGACGACAAAGAAGTCTAAGGAAATGCCTGCAGGACACCGGAGGACCCGATGAACGAAGATAATTTCAACATGAGCATCCGCAAGTTCCTGAAGACGGTGGGCGTCACCGCGCAGCGCGAGATCGAAAAGGCGGTGCGCCAGGCGCAGTCCGAGGGTAAGCTCAAGGGCACCGAGCGCTTGAAGGTCGAGGCGCGGATCGTCGTGTCCGGCATCGCGCTCGATGTCGACGTCAACGGCGAGCTCGATATCCGCTGAAGCGGTGGCCGAGCGGCGCCGGAGGATCGCGATGGGCTGGACCGATCGCATCGCGGAGCGGCGCGAGATCGGCGTGGTGGTGGATCGACACGCGCTCCAGAGCCAATGGGCGACGCATCGCTGGCATCCGGTCGCGGTGCTGCTCGAAGTCCCCGATACGGCGCCCTGGACCAAGCTGTCCGAGGAGGGTGCGGTCGCGCGTTTCTATGCCGGGCCGGCCACGATCACGCTGGTCCCGTCCGAGTCCGAGTCCTATCTCTACAATCTAGCCGCCCGCGAGCCGCAGGTGTGGATCATCCTGCGCCCGCGCGAGCCGGGGCCGGACGGCCGCGATGTGGAGCTCGAGAGCGCGACCGTGGCGGCCGGCGAAGCCGAGGCGCTGGCGGGCGGCATCGACATCATCGTCGAATCGGTGCCGATGCCGCAGGAGATCGCGGCCTGGGTTGCCGCCTTCGTCGAGGCGCATCCGTCGGCGCCGAAGGAGTTCAAGCGCAAGCGCAGCCAGCACGTCTCGGAGGGGAAGGCCCTCGCCGAACGGATGAAAGCGGAACGCGACGATGAGTGACGAAGGATTCCTGAAGCGCTGGTCGCGGCGGAAGCGGGAACCGGGCCCGGACGGCGAGCGCACGGCTGCAGAGAGCCCCCCATCCCACCTTCCCCCGCAAGCGGGGCAAGGAGCAGAAATTGTCCCTCCCCCGCGTAGTGGGGCAGGCCAGGCGGGGGCCTCTCCGCAGGCGTCTTCGCCGAACGCGAAGCACGAAGACGAAGCCGTCGACCCCGAAACCTTGCCGCCGATCGAAAGCCTGGGGCCCGACAGCGACTACACGGTTTTCCTCAAGAAAGGCGTGCCCGAGGCGCTGCGGATCGCGGCGTTGAGGAAGGCTTGGATGAGCGATCCCTTCATCCGCGATTTCCGCGGGCCGGCCGAATACGCGATCGACTACACGACGCCCGAGTTCGATCTCCGCCCCACCGACAACGTCGCCAAGATGCTCGATCGCATTTTCCCGCCGCAGACGGCCGCGGGCGAAACGCCGCCTGAGCCGCCGTCAGCTCCGGCGGCGCCGGCGCCTCAGGGGCCGCAACCGTCCCGCTCCGCGACCG
>JAKEFC010000095.1 GCA_022616235.1 Planctomycetota bacterium | reverse complement strand
GATAAGTCGCCGTGAACTGCGGAATCAATCCCCTCGCCGCGCTCGCCGGAATCGAGAACGGCGTCCTGCCGCGGACGCCGGTTTTCTCCTTCGCGGTGACTACGGCAGTCGAGGTCGCGCGCGTCGCGCGGGCTGCCGGCATCGCGCTAGATCCAGGCGAGGATCATTGGGCGGGACAACTGCGGTGCGTATGCGATGAATCGGCCGCGAATCGGTGCTCGATGCTGGAAGACCTGAGGGCGAATCGGCGCACGGAGATCGACTCGCTCTGCCTCGCCGTTAGCGCGGCGGGCGGAGCGCGCGGCGTCGCAACGCCGTGCAACGACTTGTTGGGACGCATCGTGCGTGCCGTTTCCGCGCGCGGGGGAGGTTTTCCACAATAACGCACGAGGGTTAGCGGAAAGTGCGCGGCGCGCTTCTGCAAACCCGAAGTGCGCTGGCTAAATCGGCGCGAGTTTGGATACTTTGAAACTTGGGAATCATCGAGGAGTTGGGGAATCGTCGGATGGAGCAAGAACCTAGAATCCAGTCGCTCAGCATCGAAGAAGAGATGCGGGGCTCCTACCTAACCTATGCGATGAGCGTGATTATCCAGCGCGCGCTGCCTGATGTGCGCGATGGACTGAAGCCGTCGCAGCGGCGCATCCTCGTCGCAATGAACGACCTGAACCTCGGCCCGCGCTCCAAGCACCGCAAGTGCGCGAAGATCGCCGGGGACACGTCGGGGAACTACCACCCGCACGGCGAGTCGGTGATCTACCCGACGCTCGTGCGGATGGCGCAGCCCTTCAACACGCGCTACCTGCTCGTCGACGGCCAGGGGAATTTCGGGTCCATCGATGGCGACCCCCCGGCCGCCATGCGCTACACCGAGGCGCGCATGGCGGCTCCGACCGTCGACATGCTCGATGACCTCGACAAGGACACGGTCGACTTCGTCTCGAACTACGACGAGACGAGGCAAGAGCCCACCGTACTGCCGTCGAAGTTCCCGAATCTCATCGTCAACGGCGGGTCTGGGATCGCCGTCGGGATGGCGACCTCTTTCGCTCCGCACAACGTGCGGGAAGTCGGCGGCGCGATCCTCGCCATCCTCGACGACCCGGAAACGCCGCTCCTCGAACTCATGACGAAGGTGCCGGGGCCCGACTTCCCGACCGGTGGATTGATCTGCGGGCGCAAAGGAATTCTCGACGCCTACAAGAGCGGCCGCGGCATCATCGTTCTTCGCGCGCGAGTGCAGGTGGAAGAGGCTCGCACGGGCAAGACGCTGCTCGTCGTCACCGAGTTGCCCTACCAAGTCATCAAAGCGCGCCTCGCTGCCGACATCGCGGAAGGTGTCAAAGAAGGCAGGTTCAAGGGCGTCGCGGATGTGCGCGACGAGTCGGACCGCACGGGCATTCGTCTCGTCATCGAGCTGCGCCGCGGCGAGAACGCCCAAGTCGTCCTCAACCAGCTCTACAAGCACTCGCAGTTGCAGAGCAGCTTCTCCGTGCAGCAGATCGCGCTCGTCAACGGCCGGCCGCGCACTCTCACGCTCAAGGACCTCCTGATCGCGTATCGCGACCATCGGATGATCGTGATCCGCCGGCGCTCGCGGTTTCTCCTCGAAAAAGAGGAGCGCAAAGCGCACATCCTGCGCGGCTACATCATCGCGCTCGACCACATCGACCGCGTCATCGCCGTGATTCGCGCCTCGCATACGACCGAAGAGGCGCGCGCGGCGCTGATCGCCGAGTTCGGGCTGACGCGGATCCAGGGGGACGCGATCTTACAGATGCGATTGCAGCGCCTCACGGGGCTCGAGCGGCAGAAGCTGGACGAGGATCTGAAGGCAACCATCGAGCAGATCGAGTATCACCGCGCGGTTCTTACGCAAGAAACGCTGGTCATGGACATCATCCGCGAGGATGTCCACGAATTGATGGAAAGATACGGCGATGAGCGCAAGAGCGAAATCATCGAAGTGGTCGAAAACCTCGAGATGGAAGATCTGATCGCGGACCAGCAAGTCGTCGTGACTTTGAGCCACATGGGATACATGAAGCGGACGCCGATCACGGCGTATAGGAGCCAGGGACGGGGTGGCAAGGGGATCACCGGCGGCAGCGCGCGCGAAGGGGACTTCATCAAGAATCTCTACGTCGCGAGCACCCACGACTACATCTTGCTCTTTTCCGACCGCGGCAAGGTTTATTGGCTAAAGGTCTACGACATCCCCGACATGGGGCGCACGGCGATGGGGCGGGCGATCGTGAACTTGCTCCCGCTCGCGAAGGAGGAGCGCATCCTCTCGAGCATCCAGGTGCGCGACTTCGATTCGCGAATGGTGATCTTCGCGACCCGCAACGGTGTGGTGAAGAAGACCGCGTTGAAGGCGTTCGCGCGGCCGAAGCGCACCGGCATCATCGCGATCAAGATCGACGAGAACGACGAGTTGATCGCCGCCAATCTCACGCGCGGCGACGACGATGTCCTGCTCGCCAGCGCCCGCGGCATGGCGATTCGCTTCAACGAGGCGCGCGCCCGCGCGATGGGACGCGCGAGCCGCGGCGTGCGCGGAATCGCGCTCGAGGAGGGGGATCGCGCCGTCGGCATGGTCGTAGTACGGGACGGCGGGTCGCTTCTCACCGTTTGCGAGAACGGATTCGGCAAGCGCACGAAGTTCAGCGAATACCGGCCGCAAGGGCGGGGAGGCAAGGGCCTCATCGACATCCGCACCACGGAGCGAAACGGCAACGTGGTGGCGACCCTGTCCGTGGCGGATGGCGATGAGGTCATGCTGATGACCTCCGGCGGCATGCTCGTCCGCATCCCGCTCGACGACGTTCGCGACATCGGGCGCAATACGCAGGGCGTGCGGCTCATTCGCGTGGAGGAGGGAGACCGCGTGATCGGGGCGGAGCTGCTCTCCCCCGAGGATGTGAAGGAGAGAGGGGACGCCGCGGGAGGCGCGGAGCCGGAGCGAGAGCCCAAAGCGGACGCGGAGGATGCGGGGAAAGGAGGAGCGGCGGACCGCAGCGCGGACTTCGAGGTCGAGGAGGAGAACGAGGAGGTCGATGAGCCCGACTCGCCGGACGGCGAAGAAGGAAGAGAGTAAGCGATGAGCGACAGGCCGCTCGTGGTGCAAAGCGATGGCACGCTCCTCTTGGAGGTGCATCACCCGCTGGCCCAGAGCCTCCGCCCGAAGCTCTCGGCCATCGCGCACCTGGAGAAGAGCCCCGAGTATTTCCACGAGTATCGGGTCACGTCGATCTCCCTCTGGAACGCGGCGCAGGCGGGGTGGACCCGCGAACGCGTGCTGGATCTGCTCGAGGCGAACGCGCGCTACCCCGTGCCGACCGCGCTCGTAAAGAAGATCGAAGATGCGCTCGACGCCTTCGGACGCGTCGAGCTGGCGCGCACGAGCGGCGGCGACCTGATCCTGCGCGCGCTTCGCCGCGGGGATTCGCTCCTCGACGAGCTGGCGTCGCGCCACCTGCTCGAGGCGTTCCTCGGGCAGCGCCTCGCGGATGGCAGGTATCGGATCGATCCCGCGCACCGCGGCGCGCTGAAGGTCGCCATGATCCGCGCCGGTTTCCCCATCGTCGACCGCGCGGGCTTCGCCCAGGGCACGCGTCTCGAACTCGCGATTCGCAAACGGGATTCGGAAGGCGACGCTTTCGCCTTGCGTCCCTACCAGAGCGAGGCTGTCGACGCGTTTTTCGCGGACGAGGGCGGCGGCGGCGGTTCGGGAGTCGTGGTGCTCCCGTGCGGTGCGGGCAAGACGGTGGTAGGGATCGGCGTGCTCGCGCGGCTCCGCACGCGGGCGCTGATCCTTACGCCGAACATCACGGCCCTCCGGCAATGGCGGAAAGAGCTTCTCGACAAGACCGACGTGCCGGCCGACCAAGTCACCGAGTACTCCGGCCAAGAGAAGCAAATCGGAGCGATCACGATCGCGACCTACCAGATCATGTCGCACCGCACTTCGAAGACGGCGGACTTTTCGCACCTCGACCTCTTCGCCGACCATGACTGGGGACTCATCATCTACGATGAGGTACACCTACTCCCCGCGCCGGTGTTTCGCTTCACCGCGGAGATCCAGGCCCGGCGCCGCCTCGGCCTCACGGCGACCCTCGTGCGCGAGGACGGCCGCGAGGACGAAGTCTTCACGCTGATCGGGCCCCGCATCTTCGATTTGCCATGGCGAGACCTCGAGTCGGACGGCTACATCGCTCAGGTGCGCTGCGTGGAGATGCGGACGGATCTCGCGCGCGACCGGCGCTCCGACTACGACGCCGCGGACCGCCGCTATCGATTCCGGCTCGCCTCGGAAAACCCCGTCAAGCTCGCGCGCCTGAAAGCGCTGCTCAAGCGCCACGATGGCGAGCGCATACTCATCATCGGCCAGTATCTCCGGCAGCTCCGCCGCGTCGCCCACGAGATCGGTGCGCCGTTGATCACCGGCCAAACGCCGCAAGCGGAACGGGAGGATCTTTACGCACGATTCCGCGAGGGAACGATCGGCGTGCTCATCGTTTCCAAGGTGGGGAACTTCGCCGTCGACCTCCCCGATGCATCCGTCGCGATTCAAATCTCGGGCACGTTCGGATCGCGCCAGGAGGAGGCGCAGCGTCTCGGGCGCATTCTGCGGCCGAAGTCCGATGGGCGCTCGGCGCATTTCTATTCGATCATCACGCGCGACTCCGTGGATCAAGAATTCGCTGCGAAGCGCCAGCGCTTCCTGATGGAGCAGGGCTATCAATACGAAGTCGAGGAAGCAGAAGCCGAGATCCTCCGATGATCAACGAGGTGCAGCAGTTTCTGAAGGACCGCCGCAAGGCGGAGCTGCAGACCATTCACCAATTCTGGTTTCCTGGCGAGCCTACGGGCGTGACGCGCGAAGCGCTCGAGAGCCGCCTGGGCGACGCCCTCCTGCGCGGCGACCACCTCGAAGACAAGCTCGCGCGGCTCTCGCGCACGCAGCGGACGATGCTTGCCGCCGTGCTCTGCGAGGATGGCTTCTCGTACGACTGCCGCGAATTGGGATCGCGCCTGGAAGCGGAGGGGATCCTCTCCTTCGAAGTGGAGAGCGCGGCGCGCATGCTGCAAGAGCGCGGCTTCCTGCTCCGCGCACGTCCAGCGCAGGGCGGCGGGCGCCGAGAGGTGTATCAGGTGCCGCGCGAGCTGGGAGAGCGCCTCGGCGGAGTGCTCGATTCGGCGCGACGCCGGGTGGAGCCCGCGCTGCAGCTCAGCCAGCGGCGCCTCTCCTTCGACATCGACTTCGACGGCCAAGACCTCGACGCGCAGATCTTGAAGCTGCGCGAACCGCGCTTGCGCGCGCTCGCGCTCCTCGCGGTGGAGAATCGCGGCGTCTGCGATCGCTCGACGCCGGGGTTCGACGAGTTGGTACGCGAGTTCCGAGGCCGCCTGCCCAAGGAATGGAAGGACGAGATCGAAGAGTCCGGCGTTGGGACGCTGGGAGCGATCTCCCTGAAAGACTTCGGCATTCAGATCGAAGAGCCGGCGCTCGTCGTGTTCCAGGAGTGGGTGCAAAGGCGCGCGCGCGCGGCGCTCGTGTTCGATGCGGAGCCTGACACTCTCATCGAGGCGGGAGTGGACCTTTACATCGACCTGGAGCGCGTCGCGCTCAAGATCGAGGGAGGCCCGGTCACCCTCACGCGCGGCAAGCGCCTGTCGAAGCGCGTCATCGAATCGTTGCGCACGAGCCTGTACCTGCCGCGGATCGAAGAGCACCTCGAGGGCGACATGACGGAGGCGGCGGTGCAGCTCGCGCTGCGCCTCGGCATCCTCGAGAGCTACGCGGATCAAATGCAGGTGCACGCGCAGCGCCTGCGCCATTGGCGCAAACTGGATCTCACCAAGCAGGCACAGCTCATCCTGAAAGTATTCCTGGACGAGAATCAGGGCGCGCGCTGGAGCTTTCACCAGGAGACGCTGCGCCGGATCCTCATCGAGCTCTTGAGGAGCGAGCGCCCCGCGGAGTGGCTATCCCTCGACGCGCTCGTTTCCATCGTCGTTTCGACCTATCTCTTGGAGCTAGAAGAGCGCGCCGTGCGCGAGAGTCTACGGCAGCGGCGCGAGGAAGACTTCGCGCGCGAGCGATTGAACTCGCCGTTTCATCGCCTCGCCACCGACCTCGTATATTGGATCGTGCATCGATTCCTCCCGCTCGGCGTGTGCGAGCTGGGGACGACGGCGGGTAGGCTCATCGCGTTTCGACTGACGCCGCTCGGGATGGAGCTGTTCGGGATCGAGCGCGCTCCGAGCGCGAGCCGCGTACTCGTGAATCCCGACTTCGAGATCATCCTCTTCCGCGAAGGGCTGCGGGGAATGCGGCTCGAGTTGGAGTTGTCGCGCTTCGGCGAGAGGGTCTCCGCGGAGCGCATCCGTCGCTTCCGCGTCACGCGCGAGAGCATCCGCGACGGCATCCGCTCGGGACTTTCTCTGGCGGAGATTCGAGAGATCCTCGAATCCGCCTCGGAGCACCCGCTGCCGGCGCCGGTACTCGTCGCGCTCGCGGATTGGGGCAAGGACCACGATTGGGTCATCGCGGCACCCGCGATGCAGCTCCGCGGCCTGAAGCAGGGGCGGGCGCGCATGTTGAGCGAATTCCTCGCGCGCGCCGGCTTTACGCATCAAGTGTGCGGCAACGGAACGATCGTGATCGATGGCGAGGGGCGTGGCGCGGCGTGGACGGCGTTGTTGGATCGCCTACGCGACGGCGGCTGGCTGGTCCGCGAGGAGCGCGCGGAGCTGGACCTCAAAGGATTCACCGCGCGAAATTGAGAGGTGTGCATGATCGGCGAGGCACGCACGATTGCCCGCATCGTGGAACTCATCCACATTCCGATCCAGCACGCGCCGGAGCCGCTCCGCGACATCTATCGCGAGGTTTCGGGTTCCTGCGGTTACGACAATTTTCTGCGCCAGCAGGAGGGCGCGCGCCTCGAAGCCGCCACGGAAGGCGGCGCCGTGTCGCGCGTCTCCTTTCAGCGCGACCGCATCACCTTCCACGAGGAATTGGGAAATGTCACCCTCGATCAGTTCCGCCAGCGGATCGATGAGGTGGTGACGGTCGCAGGCGAGCGTCTCGGCATACCGCTCTTCATCCTCCGCACGGTCACGCAACGAGTCGTGATCGCATCGCCGGGGGGGCGGCATGCCACGCAATTTCTCGGCGAGAACGTCTTCCGGCTCGGAGCGGTCGAGCTCGGCAGCTTCGGCCGCGCGGTGCATCTCGTGGGCCTGCGGCTGAATCTCCCCTCGAGCGACCCGAAGGTCGGAAGCCACCAGGTTCGCCTCGAAGCGTACCTGCGCGATCCTCGCTCGCTCTTCGTCGAAGACCTCGCGACCTTCAAGCTCCCGGTGCCGGCGCGCGACAAGGAGCGGCTGGCGGTGGAGCTGCGCGAAGTGGAGGAAGTCGTGAACGAGCGGGTCGGGGCCTTCCTGAGCCAGTTCCCGAAGGGCTGAGCGAGTGCGCATCGCCTTCCTCCAGATGGATTGCGCGGAAGGGCGCCCTGCTCACAACCGCGAAGTCGTGGCGAGCGCGGCGCGCGTCGCGGCAGCCGAAGGCGCGGCGATCCTCGCGCTCCCGGAGCTTTGGTGCTCGGGCTACGATCTCGCCGCGGCGACGCGAGTGGGTGCCGCCGGCCGTGCGGCGTTGGAGAGCGAGTTCGAGGCGCTCCGCGCGCTCAGCGCGGACCACGGGATCGCCCTCCTCGCCGGCTCGCTGCTCGAGCCGTGGGATGGCGGATTCGCGAACTGTGCGGTCGCCTACGAGGCGGGGGTCGAGCGAAATCGCTACCGCAAACTCCATCTGTTTCGCCCGCTCCATGAGCACCGCTACTTGCGCCAGGGAAACGCCCGCCCGAAGACCTTCGAAATTGCCGGGATCCGCGCGGCGTGCGCGATCTGTTACGACCTTCGCTTTCCGGAGGTCTTTCGACCGCTCGCCGCGGGAGGAGCCCAGCTCATCTTCGTGCCAGCGCAGTGGCCGCGCGCGCGCATCCATCACTGGCGCGCCCTCCTCGTCGCGCGCGCCATCGAATCCCAGTCCTACGTGCTCGGCGTGAATCGTCTAGGCCGCTTCGGCGCCATCGAGTTTCCCGGCCAATCGCTGCTCGTCGGTCCCGCCGGAGATGTGATCGCCGCCGCGGCCGAGGCGGAGGGAATCTACTACGGCACGATCGAGGGCGCGGAAGTAGAGCGGCTTCGCCGCGATTTCCCGGTGCTCTCGGACCGCCGCGACGATCAGTACCCGCTCGGTGCGACGGCGCGCGAATGAACTCGAAGGCCGACCGCCTGCCGCTCCTGTGCGCGTTCGCCGCCGGCATCTTGCTGCGCTTGCTTGCCGCCGGATTCCAACCCCTCTCCCACGATGCGGCGGCGTACTACCTTCCGAACGCTCGCGCCCTGGTGGAAGGGGGTTTCGCCAATTTCGAGGCGATGAGCATCGCAGTACCGCCTCTCTTCCCGTTTCTGGTGGCGCTGCTCGCGGTGCCGGTCGGAGACTTGGAGATCGCGGCGCTCGCGATCTCGGTAGTGGCGGGAGCCGCGGTCGTGTATCCGGCGGCGGCGATCGCGCGCCGGCTGTTCCCGACGCTGCCGGCGGCGGCGCCGCTCACGGCGTGGATGGCGGCGCTCTGTCCCTACGCCGTGCGCTTCGGCGGCGACGCGCGCGCCGATGCGCTCTACACCCTCGCGGTCGCCTGCGCGATCGCGGCAGGCATCGCGCTTCTCTCGGAGCCGCGCGCGCGCACCGGCGCGCTCTTCGGCGCGCTCACCGGCGCGGCGTATCTACTCAGGCCGGAGGCGCTGGGGATGCCGCTCCTTCTCGCCGCGGGAGTCGTGGCACAGGGCACGCGGCTCTTTCGCGCCGGAGGCGAATGGCGGGCGTACGCGCGGCGCGTGCTGGGCGCGGGCGTACTCGGGTTCGCCCTGCTCTCGCCCGCGCTCGCGTGGAACATGTCGGTCGTGCACGCGAAGCTCGGAATCTGGACCTTGAGTCCCAAGGCCGGAATCCTCCTCGAGTACGACAAGACGGAGGGCTCGGATCCGTTCTCGCGCCTGAACGACGCGAAGACCATGACCGAGCACGAGGAGAAGCTGAGCAATCCGGCCTCCTATCGGAGGTTTACGCTGCTCTCGGAGCTACGCGAACACCCGAGAGAGATGCTGCAAGCGATGGCGAAGCATCTCTGGGACTTCTTCATCGTTCTACCTGGCGCGCTCGGAGTCCTCTTCTCCATCTACTTCGCGGCGGGGCTCGGCGGCGCGCGCGGACTCGCGGCGCGGGGCGCGCTCGCGATCCCGGTAGCCGTCTCCGCTTTCTACGGCCTCAGCTTCTCGGTCTTCTACGTGTCGCAGCGCTTTTGGGTGCCGCTCCTCGTCCTCTTCTACCCCTGGTGCGCGGCGGGCGCGCTCGCGATCCGGGATTGGTGCGCGCGGCGCGGGATCTCGCAGCGGGCGGTCATTGCGCTCTCGCTCGCGACGCTCATGCCGGAGACTTTGCAGGTACAGAATTGGAAGGACTTCGAGTGGAGGGCGAGTCCCGAGCAGGCGCTCGGCGCGCGCCTGGCGAGCAGATACGAGCCGGGCGTTCCCTGCCTGAGCGCCAAGGGGATCGTCACTTGGTACGCCGGGGCCGCGCATCTGTTCATTCCGAACGCGCCTTTCGAGGATCTCGTCGCCTACATGCGGAACCGCCGCGCCCGGCTGATCGTGTTGCAAGTGTCCGCGGCGAGCGCGGCGAGCGTCGCGGACGCGGGCGGCGCCGAGCATCAGGCCGCCGCAGACGACCCGCCGCGGCGGCGCGACGAGCGGGTGCTGCGCCTCATGCAGGAATTGGACAGGAGTTCCTCGTTCCTCCGGGTCGACCTCGAGCCCGACGGCGAACGCACCTATCTCGTCTACGAACTCGCCGAGTGACGTCCGTGCCGAATTGCGATCACTTCGTCACCCGAAAGAAGCGCGGCACGAAGCTGTTTTGGGATCATCTACATGCGCTCGGAGGCGACGCGCAATCGAGATCGTCCGGCGTCCCGTCGAAGCCGCAGTCGGAGGCACCGGGCGCGGGCGGCGGAGGCCCGTTCGCGAAGGTCCAGAGCAAGAGGTGCAGCGAGTCCGTAAGCGCCGAGACGCTGCCGTCGTCATCGGCATCGGCGGCCATCCTGCACGCCGGCGGCGCACCATCCAAGAATCCCCATGTCAACAAATAGAGCGCATCGGTGAGCGCCACGACTTTTTCGTTTCCGTCGACGTCTCCCCGCCGGAAACGGATGCCAGCGGCAATCTCATTTTCTCGCAGAATGTTGCCGCAAGGATTCGAGACCTCGACGGAGACGAAGTAATCGCCCAAGTCGAAATACGCATGAACGGGCGCCGGCTCCGGTGACGTCGCGCCGTCGCCGAAGTCCCAGAAGTAGCTCAACGGCTCGCTTCCGGTCACGGCTACGCTGAAGGCGACCGTCGAATCGTCTAGTGTGTCGGCGACGATCGGGCCTGCAACCGGATGAAACCCGCCCGCGATGAGATACATCGAGCCGGACCCCATGCCCTTGTCGCGGTCATTGTGCGCGCCGATGCAGAGCGTCGTGCCGCGTGCGGCAACGGCGCCGCCGATGGCGTCGTTCACCGCCGACCCGCAGAATTCGAGCGCCGCATGGGAGGCCCATGTATCGCCGCTCTTCGCGAACACATGGGCTTCGCCGTTCGAGAGTCCCTCGATGCCGGCGATGACGAGCAAGCCTTCGCCCAGTGCAATCGTACCCCCGAATTCCCCTGCATTGCCGGCGAGGGGGCTCTGCAGCTTCTGCGTTTGGACCCAATCGCTTTCATCGTGGCGAAAAACGTAGACGGCGCCGGCGCCAGGCAGGTTGTCGATCTCGTAGGGCGAGCCGATCGCGATCTCCGCACCGAAGATGGCGACGGAAGCTCCGAACTCATCGAGCAACGCGGCATCTTGCGCATGGAGCTTTTGCTCCGCGACCCAATCGACTCCGTCGAAGCGGAACACGTGGACCGCGCCGGCGAACAGGCCTTCGCCGGAATCGTGCCGCGCCCCGACGACGATTCGATCCGCGCTGATGGCAACCGCGTTGCCGAAGTGACCGCTCGGCGTGCCGTCGATGGGAATCAACTTTGCTTCTACCTCCC
Organism: Planctomycetota bacterium; assembly: GCA_022616235.1. GTDB lineage: Bacteria > Planctomycetota > UBA8108 > UBA1146 > JAKEFC01 > JAKEFC01. The sequence continues at coordinate 26,757 of JAKEFC010000095.1, read as the reverse complement.
ACGAGGCGCCGTCGTATCGGAATACGTAGGCCGCGCCGGCATCGGCGGCGACCTCGTCGTCGAGCATCGCCCCGACCACCGCTACGTCTTCTTCGATCGCGACGGCAGTGCCGAACCATTCGTAGAACCCGATGCCGCCGGCGCTCAAGGCCCCTTCTTCCGTCCAGCCGCCGCCATCGTAGCGAAAGAGAAGCGCGGCCCCCGCTTCGATGCCCGCACCGCTGTCGAAGGGGCTTCCGACGAGTGCCACGTCGCCGTCGATTGCGACGGAGTAGCCAAATTGGGCGCCGTCGCCGCCGTCGCTCGCCGTCAGCTTCTGCTCTTCGCTCCAATTCGTACCATCGAAGCGATAGATGTATGCCGCGCCGGAGTCGATACCGAGATCGTCATCGAGAGGACTGCCGGCGATCGCAACGCCGGCGCCGAGAGCGACGGAGCGGCCGAATCCATCGAAAGACTCTCCATCGCTGGCCGTTACCTTCGCCGGCGCCGCGAAATCGCAGAGAGACCCGTAGGCGGGAAGCTCGGCGTTTGCCGCGAAGACGAACGCTGCACCGGCTTGAGTTCCCTGTGCGCCATGGTACGGCGCCCCTCCGAGGACGTAGTCGCCGCTGAGCGCCACCGCAGATCCGAGGCGACTAGACGGTCCGTCGCTCGCGACCAGTTTCCTCGACCGTAGCCAGTTCGAACCGTCGAAGGAGAAGAGATAGATCGAGCCAGCGGCAGGTCCGTTGTCGTCGTCCGCAGCAATTGCTCCGGGAGTGTTAAACCAGCTAGAGCCCACGGCAACGAGGTCCCCGGCGACGGCGACCGCCCCCCCGAACGCGTCTCCCGCCGTGACATCTGCTGCGATCAGCGGCTCCTCGACCCAAACCGCGCCGTCGTAGCGATACGCGTAGGCTGCCCCGGAGTCGATTCCCGCGTCGTCTGACCTCGGCGCGCCTACGATCGCGAGGTCGGTTGCGGCGGCCACGGAACCGCCGAAACGGCTCGAGGCCGAGGCGACGCTCGGGACGAGCTTCGTTTCCTGCATCCAGGCTGCGCCATCGAAGCGGAATATGTACGCGGCGCCCGAGGCCGCGCCGCCGTCGTCTTCCTCCGGGGCGCCCGCCACGACCAAATCGCCCGCGATGGATACGGCGTACCCGAGTTGGTCGTCCATCGTGCCATCATCCGCAGTCAGCTTTTGCTCCTCGATCCATTCCATGCCGTCGAAGCGAAACACGTAAGCAGCTCCTGCCAGGTCGTCCAGGTACCCGGCGAACAGCGAGCCGACGACCGCCACTTCTTCGCTTACCGCCACCGAGTAGCCGAACCTGTCGCCGTCGCCAGCGTCGCTGGCGCTAAGGACTTGCTCTTCGACCCACGCCGCCCCATCGAAACGAAAGACGCAAGCGGCCCCTGGTTCGATGGAGCCGACCGCGGCGAAAGGCGCGCCGAGAATGATCACGTCGCCTGCGACCGCCACGGAGTGGAACTCCCAATCCGAGTTCACGAGCGCTTGCTCCTCGTTCCACGTCGCGCCGTCAAAGCGAAACACGCAGGCGGCGGCGGAGGCCGCTCCGACCACGGCCGTATTCCCATCGATGCCGGCGCTGGCGCCAAAATGGTCGAAAGAGGAGGGATCGTTCGCGTAGAGGATCTGCATTTCTTCGAGCGGGCATTGGGAAAATGCGGGCAATGCGCACGACCAAGCCGACAACATTGCAAGCGCGACAGAGGCACACGTCCGTCTCATGGTTCGACTTTGCACGAGGCGATTCCTTTCGACCATGCGATGCATGGCAGCGACTTGCAAGACCATTTCATGGATCGCAGACCGCGGGCGATTCGTCGCAGCCGAGGCCGCCGGGATCCGGAGCGCTACCACAAAAATATGGACCTGGACTCGGCGGCGCCGGCCCCGCGTTGAACTGGAATTGCAGCAGATAGATTGCATCCAACATCGGCCCGAGTACGCCATCGCCATCCGCATCTGCCGAGATCAGGCAGGGAGGTTCCGGCCCGTCATTAAAGAAGAAATTGAGAATCGTCAGCATGTCCAATAGTGCGTTGAATATTCCATCGCCGCTCGCGTCCCCGCGCATGAATGGGCCTACCGGGGCGTCTTCGTACACGATGGAGAGACACCAGGAATTCAGCGTGCCCTCGGCGGAAGTGATCATCTCCAACGTCCAGATCCCGTTGGCGCTCTCTTCTGCGAGATCGGCGAAGGCCCCAGGACCGCTCGGAGCGATCAGGCATCCGGCGCAGGAATAGAGCCCGCGCATCCCCGTGTTCCGCGCGCCGCCATCGCTGAAGGTCACCAAGAAGTCGTTGCCGCCGGCGCCGCCTCCCGCATGAACCTGCACCGTGGTGCCTGCCGGCGAGCGGACAGTGATCTCGCTCCAGTCCCCAGTGGCATCCGTGGCGACGTCGATGAACAGCTCGCAATCGCGTATTGGCGCGGCGTTCAACGCGCTCACCTCGATCGTGGCGGCGTGAATTTCCGAATCTCGCGGAATGACTGCGGCAGGCTCATCACAGGATTGGACGAAGCCAATGTCGACCGTACAGCCGTGGGAGCGGCTGCTGCATGTGGCCGCGGCGCTGTAACCGAAGACGTGATACGCAAGGTGCCCGGACACCGACCCCGCATCGAGGTAACTGGAGGCGTCGCCGGCAAGCGTTGCGATCACGAGGTCATCGCGCGTGATGGACAGCGTGTCGTAGCTCTCTGGATTCGTCCATTCGAGCGACACACCGCCGGCTGTCGCGCTACACGTGAGGCTTTCGGGCGGAAGCGCGGTGCACCCCTCGTAGGCATAGAGACACCACTCGTCGAGGCCTACGGATTCTATGAACGTGGTGGCGACCGAGAGCGTCCAAGTGCCGGCAGCGGGTTCGCTTCGAAAATCGGCGAGGGTCCCGGGTCCCGACGGTCTGAGCCGGCAGCCGCCGCAGTCGAGTGTCGTGGTATCGTCGACGTCGGAGCCGGCGCCGCTAAACGTAGCGACGATATTCTCGCCGAGCCCGCTCCTGCCGTCGGCGAGCGTTACCTGGGTCCCCGACGGCGACTCGACGCCGAAGGAATAGCCGTTCAGGACCTGCAGCAGGTCGCCAGTATCGGTGGCGTGCAAGAAGATCTCGACGTCGTTCAGGCGCATCGAAGTCGCGGCGACAATCGCAAACTCCTCGAAGTCAGAGAGATTACTATCCATGGGAGCATCGCAGGTCTTCTCGACGCGGTGCTCGACGAGGCAGGGTAGCGAGCCGCTCCCGCACGCAGCGGCAACGCTCGAGCCGAAGACTCGATACGTGTAGGCGCCGCCGAACAGGTCGGGGTCGCTGACGGAAGTGTCGGTTCCCGCGAGGGTCGCTATCGGTTGGCCGTTCCTCATGACTTCGATCGCGTCGTAGGTGTCGGGATTCACCCAAGTCAGCTCGATGTCATCTCCCACCGCGCTGCAAGCGACGGAATCGGGCGGTACTACGATGCATCCTTGAAACACTCTCACGCACCAGAGGTCGAGGACCGCCTGGGGACTGAAGTCTCCGGTGGTCAACGTCCAAGCACCGCCGCCATTTTCTCCGACGAAGTCCGCAAGTTCCCCCGGCCCGAACGGCCGCACGAGACAGCCATCGCACGCGTAGAAGCCAGGGCTGGGAAGCACCGGCGTTCCCAGGTCGCTCCAGGTCACGTCGAAATCTGCCGTGCCGCCTTGGTTGTGGTGAAGTTGCACTTGCGTGCCGGCGGGGGACGAGATCAGGAAATCCCAGTTCGATGCGTCCACTCCGTCCATTTGGAGCACGACCTCGACTTCGTTCGCGATGATCAGCTCCGGAAACTCTAAGACGTAGGTTGCGCCCGGAGAGCCGTCTATGAGATCGATGTCTTCGCGGCAGGCTTCGAATGGCCCGACCAGGGCGTCGCACGATCCCGATTGCGAACCACAGCCGAGATCGAGCCGATGCGCGCGCAACGAGTATCGATGCCGCCCGCCGGGCAACGCGGCGAAAGAGTAGCTGGTGTCTGTGCCCGCGATGGTGGCCGCGACGCAACCCCATTCCAGTACGTCGATGTTGTCGTAGGCCTCGACGTTGCTCCACGTTACCGTGACGGACTCGCCGGCCAGGGCGCAAGCGACCTCGGCCGGAGGGGCGAGCGGGCACCCGAATACGCGGATGCACCACCCATCGAGAACGCCGCCTATGTTCGAAGAAAGGGTCAGTGTCCATTCGCCGTTCGAAAGCTCGCCTGCGAAGTCTTCGAGCGATCCGGGGCCGGCGGTCTCCATGGCACATGCGCAATCGAACGGCAGGGAGCCGTGGGGAACGCCGCCCGCGTCATCGAAGGTGAGCGCCATGTCGGGCGCCGATCCCGGCCGAGGTTTGTATAGCTTGATCTCCGTGCCCGCGGGCGATGTCACGGCGATGTTCCATGGCCGAATGTTCGCCGTGTCGATGTCGACGATCACCTCGACTTCGTCGAGGTAGACGATGTCGAACAACTCGATCGACGACTCCGTTGCGGGGGCCGCGCCAGGAACGTCGAGCGCGGACGCAACGCACTCCGCGGCGGTCGCGCTCTCGAGCAGCATCGCGGTACAGCACTCGGTGACGGTGGGCTCGAACTCGGCGACGATCCCCTCCATGCAGACTTCCATCGTGCCGGGGACGGCGTAGGCGCCGGTCGTGTAGCTCTCCTCGCCGCCGTCGATGTTCGCTTCGAGCACGCCATCGACGTAGAGATTCACGGAGTCGTAGCCCACCGTGTCGAGCCACGAGACGGCGATGGTGCCGCTCCCGTCCTGGGCAAAACAGGCGACGCTCGCGATGGGAGGAATGAACAAGTCGAGATTGCAGCAGGTCGCGGGGCCGCCGGCGCCGCCCACGAAACCCTGAACGCACAGCTCTAAGGAAGATGGCAGGGCCTGCGGCGGCGATTCGAATTCGATGGACTCTCCGGTCGCGAATGGGCCGGCGAGCATCGCGACGAGTATTCCATCGACGACGACGGCGATCTCGTCGTAGTCCGCGCGATTCGTCCATGAGACCGCCGCGGTATCGAATCCTGTGCCCTGAGCGCACGTCAAGTCGCCGACCGCGAAAGCCGGGCCAAGGTCGTAGCCGCGGATCGCCACTCGCTCCACGATACCGATCATACTGCTGACCGATTCGACGGAGACTACCCAGATCCCGGCGATGTCTTCGTCCACGAAGTCGCGCAGCGCGCCAGGCCCTGATGGTCGCATGAAACACGCGCAATCGTAAGGAGGCCAATATGGAGGCGCGATGTCCCAGTAGCGCACGTCGAGTTTGGCGCTGTTATCGTCCGGGCGATCGTGCAGTGTAACTTCGGTGCCGGATGGCGAACCGATCTTTACATCGAGGTTGCCGAGCTGATTGGAGTCGACGGCGACATCAACCTGCAGGTCCTCGAGCATCAGGCTGTCTGGAAAGAGAAAGATCGCGTAGTACGTAGGCAGCTCGGAAGAGATCAACGCAAGCGGCAAGATCTCCTGCGATGCGGCGGGGGACGCGTGTAGCCCAATCTCGCAGCGGTTTGGCAAGCTGGCTCCGCCAATCGCGGAGTACGCCACGACGGAGATCTCCGCCATTTGCGGAATCGGCATTGGCGGCGAGAGGTAAGAACCGATCGTGCCCTCGTCGAAGGGACCCGCGAGAGTCGCTTCGAGTTCCCCGTTCGCGAAGACGTCGATCGAGTCGTAGCTCGCGCGATTGGTCCACGTAAGGTCGATGGCGCCGGCGCCGGAGGCGGCGCAGACGAGATCTCCGACCTTCGGCGGCGGAGCGGTCGCGTAGAGCCCGACGCACCACTCGTTCAGAGTGACGAAACTCGTCGAATCGATCGCCAGCGTCCAGGTGCCGGCGGCTGGCTCTTCGGCGAATTGCTCGAGACCGGCCGGATCCGCCGGCTGCACGAAGCACCCGTTGCAATCGTAGAACGATGTGACTCCGCTTCCGAAGGGAAATGGGCCGTCATTCGGCTCACCTTCGTCCAAGTAAGTTACGGAGAAATCACTCCCGAATCCCCCACTTCCGTCGTGAAGCGTGACCACAGTACCGCCGGGGGACTCGACGCTCGCGATCGCGATGTAGCTGGTCCACGCCGCGGAGATATCGAGAAAGACTTCGACCGCAGCCGGGGCAATGAGATCGGAGACTTCGAGTTGCGTCGTTACGGATGGCCCTGCGCCGGAAATGCCGAGCGCCGGCGCGTCGCAGAAGGCGACGTCGGGGTCTTGACTGAAGGCCGCGTGGGCGGGGAGGAAAACTGCGAAGATACTCGCCAACGAGCCGAGAGATATGCGGCCTCGGGACACCGGCCCTCCTCTACTCTGCGCCGAAGCCCTGACCCGCGCATCAGCTCATTCGTGCCGTGCCCGAGCCGACAAGCTCCGCATCGCGAGGGACTGGATTCGCCTACATGCCCGAAGTTCCCAAGATACTATCGGGCCAATCCAATGCGAACCACTGAATTCCCTTGGCCGAAGCGGTTACTCTTCGAGACTGCCGGCGGCTGGAGAAAGACGTTCCAGATCTTGGCGGAACCGCTCGCGGAGACGAGTTCACGCCGGCCGGCGTGACTCGCAGCGCTGCGGCAACGAATCGAAGGAGGATCCAATGTACGGGAGGTTGCTTGCACTCGCAGCCATCTCGATCCTCGGAGTCGCAACGCTTGCGGCCGAGGACGCGCCGAAGAGCGGCGACCCGCCGCAGGCTCACTCGTGGCTAAGGCAACTGGTGGGCGTATGGACGTACGAGACGGAGGCGATCGTCGACCCGAGCCAGCCGCCGGTAAAATCCGAAGGCGTCGAGAGCGTACGGGCCCTCGGTAGCATGTGGGTGATCGCGGAAAGCTCGTGCAAAGGCCCCACCGGCGATCCGATGACGACGATGTTCACGCTCGGCTACAGCCTCGAGAAGAAGAAGCACGTCGGGACCTTCATCGCGTCGGAGATGAGCGAACTTTGGAGCTACGAGGGGACGCTCGACCCCAGTGGAAAGGTGCTCACGCTGGAAACGGAGGGACCGAACCTCGCTGCGCCGGGAACGACCGCGAAGTACCGAGAGATATTAGTGATCAAGAACGCGGACTATCGCGTGTCGCGCTCGGAGATGCTCATGCCGGATGGCAAGTGGCTGAACTTCGTGACGAACCATTACCGGAGGAAGAAGCCGTGAAGGCGCGCCGTGCCGCCGCGCCGATCAACTCATCCCCCAGAGGTCGAGGGTATTCACGCTCTTTCCTTGGAGCTTCAAGTAGTAGAAGAGTTGCGACTTGTGGATGTCGAGGTGCTGGATCGACGTAAGGAAGTGAGTGCCGAGATTCAACTCCGCCCCACCCCAAGGCGCCACGAAGCGCTTGGTCTCGAGCACGGTTTCGCCCGCCTTGTCGATCATGGCCAGGGTCAGCTTGCGGTCTTCCTCGAGCAACGCCAGCGCTTCTGAGCGCGACTTCACGGCGATGTAAGCCTCCGCGGGAGGCATCGTCTTGGCTTCATCGTGATTCCACTTCGGATCGAGGCTGAGATCTTGCCACTCGCCGGTGACGAAGCCGCGGCAGCACGCGCCGCACGCGCAGCCCATGTGGCGCAAGAGCTGTCCCATCGTGAGCCAATTGCTGCCGGTCGGGGGCTTCCAAGTGAGCTTCGAATCCTCGACTCTCTGAATCAACCCGTTCGCCGCGCGAAAGGTCGTCTCCGCGCGCTCCTCGAGCAAAGTCGTCCACTTCACGGCGTGTTCCTTTCGTGCTTCCCGTAGTAAGGGGGTTTTCGCAAAGCCCGGTCGCCGCCTTCGAAATCTACGCAACGGGGCATCGTGCTCCTACGCAATCGGCTCCGCAAGTGGTCCTTCGCGCGGAGATAAGCCCTGCGATGTCCCACGCGACACGCAGAAATCGGGTCTAGAACCGGTCGTTCCACGCGCGGTTCGCGTACCTCGCCGCGATGAGCGGGCCGAGCGGCGGGAGCGCGGGGGCGCGGCCGGCTTCAGCCCACGCGGCACGCAGGCGCCCGCGCAGCTCCGCGCAACCGAGCGGGACGTTGCAGAGGAAGTCCAAGTGCGACCGTCGCGACCGGTAGTCCGGCTGCCGCGGCGGCTCGCGCAAATAGCGCGCGATCAAAGCGAGATCGAAATCGTAGAGGATCGTACCGTGGTGGAGCACGGCGCGAGTCGTACGCTTCTGCGCGCTGCCGGAGAATTTTCGCATCCCCAGCGCGAGATCCGACGAGCCGCGCGGCTCGATTCCGGGAAGCGCGAGCGCCTTCACGACGGGTCCGAGGAAGAATCGATAGCTCTCGTGAATCCCGCGGAGCGCCGCGTTGCCGTCGAGCGGGAAGATGAGCGCGAAATTGAGACACCCCGGACCCTGCAAGACGGTGCCGCCGCCCGACACGCGCCGGAGGATCGGCACGCGGTCCGCGCGGCACGCGGCGCCATCCACGTCGTCCGCGGCGTGCCCGCTCGCGCCGAGCACGATGAAGAGGCGTGCGCTCTCCCAGAGCCTGAGCACCGGAATGCCGCCCGTCGCCCCCTGCCCCACCGCGATCAATAGCGCCTCATCCGCCGCGAGGTTCTCCTCCGGCGCCTCGAACTCGTCCGCACAAGTCAGTACTTCCACCGCCATGCGGAGAGGATAAGCGATCCGGGCTTGGGCGCCGGTATCGGGTCCATCATCTTCGCTTTCGCGCCCGCATGTCGTGCCTCGGCTGGCGCGGCGCACGGGCGTGCATCGGGTGCCAGTGTCCGTGCGCGGGATGGCAGGGGTTCGGAAGCGCAGACCGCGCGAGCCGCTGGCGGCGAGGTTTTCTTGCCGGCGCCCGCCCATTTCGCGTTCGGCACGGGATTGGCTTTCGCGGTATGAACGGGCCACGCGGCCGCGGCAGTCCGGGCGGATTCCAAGCGCGGTTCGCGTGCCCCAAACGTGAAAGAAGTCCAATGGGTGGGATCGCAGCGGCGAATGCGGCGCGATGCGAGGCGAACGCCTCTCATGGCGGAGGCGATCGGCGGCGGCGCGTAACTCTGGCGATCGCGAGCGCCGCCGAGCGGGAGCGCATCGCCGAGCTGCGCCACTCGATCTATGCCGGCGAGCTTGGCCAGCATCCGGTGAATGGCAGCGGACGCCTCGCCGATGCTCTCGACGCTTCGAATCACTATCTCGTCGCAAAGGTGGGGGTCGACCTCGCCGGCTTCGTTTCCATCACTCCGCCGGCGGCAGCCTCCTTCTCCATCGACAAGTACTTTCCGCGCGCCGCGATCCCGTTCGCAATCGATGAAGCGACCTTCGAAGTTCGTCTCCTCAGCGTCGCGGCGCCGCATCGTGGCACCGACCTCGCCGCCCTCCTCATGTACGCGGCGCTGCGCTGGGTCGAGGCGCACGGCGGAAGGACGGTCGTCGGCATGGGGCGCCGCGAAGTACTCGATCTCTACCTGCGCACGGGGTGGCGCGCGGCGCCGCTCTCCGTGCAATCCGGCCTAGTGAACTATCGACTCATGCACGCGGAAGTGGGCGCGCTGCGCGAAGCGTCCGACGCGCGGCCGGAATTGCTCGCTCGACTCGAGGCGCGCACGGATTGGGAGCTGCCGCTCTCGTTTCGGAAACCGGCGGCCTGCTTCCACGGCGGTGCGTTCTTCGAGGCGATCGGGGAACGATTCGACGATCTCCGCCGCCGCGACGACATTATCAATGCCGACGTGCTCGACGCGTGGTTTCCGCCGGCGCCCGGCGTCATCTCCGCCTTGGCCGATGAGCTGCCGTGGCTGCTCAGGACCTCGCCGCCGACCGACTGCAAGGGGCTTCTGGAAGCGATCGCGGAGGCGCGGGGCGTTCCCGCCGGCGCTCTCTTGGCAGGCGCCGGCTCTTCGGACTTGATCTTTCGCGCGCTCCGCTCCTGGCTCGGCCCGCGATCGCGCGCGCTGATTCTCGATCCGACCTACGGCGAGTACGCGCACGTGCTCGAACGCGTCATCGGCTGCGCCGTCGACCGCTTTCCGCTCGCCCCGGAGGAACACTTCGCCGTCGACGTCGCGCGCCTCGAGCGCGCGCTCGCCGCCGGCTACGACCTGTGCGTGCTCGTGAATCCCAACAGCCCGACCGGACGGCACGTGCCGCGCGAACGACTCGAGGCGGTTCTTCGCGCGGCGCCTGCGCGCACGCGCATTTGGGTGGATGAAACGTACGTCGAATACGCGGGGGTCGACCAGTCCCTCGAGCGGTTCGCCGCGCGCTCCGACAACGTTGTCGTTTGCAAGTCGATGTCGAAGGTCTACGCATTGAGCGGGGCGCGCGTCGCGTATCTCTGCGCGGGGGCGCATCTCCTCGAGGGGCTCCGCGCGATCACGCCGCCGTGGGTCGTCGGGCTCCCATCGCAGGTCGCCGCCGTGCGCGCGCTCGAAGATCCCGCGTACTACGCCGCGCAGCACCGCGCGACCGCGAGGCTCCGCGCGGGGCTCGAGGTCCGACTGCGCGGCATCGGCCTGGAAGTCTTTCCGGGGATCGCGAATTTTCTCCTCTGCCGGCTCCCCGGGGACGGACCCACCGCCGACTGGATGGTGCAGGGCGCGCGGGAACGCGGACTCTTCTTCCGCGACGCCGCCCGGATGGGCGCGAGCCTCGGGCCGCGCTTCATCCGCGTCGCCGTCAAGGACGAAGCAACGAACGGGCGGATGGCCGCGATCCTTGCCGAATTGCTCGCAAGCTCCAAGGCAGCTCGGCGCGCATGATATTCCTGGATGAGCGACCCGGCCCGCGGCGGCGGAGCCTGGGCATTGGAATCTGCGCCGGGCTGTGTTACGCCGCTTGTGGCAGAGTCACTCTTCTCGATTTGGATCGTTCCAACTGGACGCGATAGGGGTCGAATGAGCGAGCGAGCGTCGAAGGCGAAAAGACTGCCGTGCCTAGTGTTGATCCTGGCGGCCGCGGCGATCGCAGGTCCCGCACCGGTGCCCGCAGAGACACCTGCCGGCGGCGGCGAGAACGATTCCTACTTCGAATGCGCCGTGACAGAGCTGCCGCCGTGTCCGATGCCGGAGCCGGAAGCCGGCGCAGTCCAGCGCAAGGGAGACTGGAGATTTGGTCGCCTGTTCCCGCGCCTTGCCTTCGCGGGAGGCGGAGAAGCGGTGCTCGCGCCCTTTACCACGGCGGAAACGCAACGGGAACGGCAGCGTGCCTGGCCGCGCTCCGCGGAAATGAATTGGCTCTTTCTCCGCGTTCCTGCCGGCGCGACCCTCGCCGGAACGGTCTACATCGATGCGAGTCGCGCCGCCTCGTTCGGATCGGCTGCTGCCTCCTTGCAGCCGAGCACGCGCGAGCGCTTTCTGCGCGCGAAGATCCAGCACTACGAAGACCTGGCACGCCACGAGGCGCCGGGCGCCGCGTGGTTCCGCTACAAGCTGGAAAAGGCGGAGGCGGCACTGCGCGCGGCCGCGGCGGACCCCGCGCCGGCGGCGCAAGGGCCGAATCCGCAGGAATTGCTCGCAGTGAGACAGCGCGAAGAGTCCCAGCTCGACGAGACTTTCGCGCTGCTCTCGGGAGGACGCGCCGTGAGCGAAAACCTCCGCCTCGATCGCGAGCTGGTCGCCGCTTCGAGCGCGGAGCCCGAGATCGACGTCGCGGGGCTCCCCGGCATCGACGTGCGCGCTTTCGATTGGACGCCCCTCATCGCGGGAAAGACTCCGCGCCTCGACCGGCTCGCCGCCGCGATTCCCGCGGACCAGCACGCGCTCTTCTTCCCGGATTTCGGTCAGTTCCTCGCCGTGGTCGACGAAGCGGATCGCATCGGGACGCCGATCTTGTTCGCCATGGAGAATCGCGCCGAGGACGCCCACGTCCGCGACGCTTACGAAGAGCAGCTCTGTCTCTCGACCAGCGCGATCGCGCGCTTGCTAGGGGACTCCGTGATCGCGAGCGTCGCGATCACGGGCTCCGATCCGTACTTCCGCACCGGCACAGATCTCGCGCTCCTCTTCGAGCCGAAGCAGCTCCCCGCGCTCCACGCCTACATCGCGGCGCGACACGCGGAGGCGCAGCGATCGCAGGCCGGCGCGACGCCGGCACACGGTGAAATCGCCGGGCTACGCTACTCCGGCGTCGTCACGCCGGATCGGCGCGTCTCTTCCTACACCGCGCTCGCGGCGGGCGCCGTCGTCGTCACGAATTCGCTCGCGCAGCTCGAGCGCATCGGCCGCGTGGCGGAGGGAGTGACGCCCGCGCTCTCGACCCTCGATGAATACACCTTTTTTCGCGATCGCTATCCGCTGGCCGCCGCGGAGGAGAGCGCATTGCTCGTGCTCTCCGACGCGACGATCCGCCGCTGGTGCGGCGCGCGCTGGCGCATCGCCGCGTCGCGTCGCACGCGCGCGGCCGCGTACCTGCTCGCTGCGAGGGCCGCTGCCGCCGATGCGCTCGCGGAGGGCAAGCTCGCCGCGGCATCGGTGGCGCCGGACTCTCTGCCCGCGTGGCTCGGCGCGGTAACGGAATCCGCTAGCGGCGTACGCTCCTCGATCTACGGGACACCGGAGTTCCTGACGCCGATCGTGGAGCTTGCCGTGGACAAGGTCACCGGCGAGGAAGCGGCGGCGTACGAGCGTTTTCGCGCCACCTACCAGCGCGAATGGCGCCAGTTCTTCGATCCCATCGCCGTCCGCGTCACGGTACGCCCCGACCGGTTGGCGCTCGATACGACGGTGCGGCCACTCATCGGCAACACGGACTACCGGGAATTCACGCGCGTCGTCGGCAGCGAAGGGATCGTGCCCGGCGCCGGCGATCCGCATGCGGAAGCGGTCGGACACATGATCGCATCGATCCGTGCCGACTCGGAGATCGCGCGTCAATTGGGCGGTTTCCTGCGCTTCGGCCGAAACGAGGACGATGCGAGCCCGCTCGCCTGGCTCGGCAAGACGATCGCCGTGTACCTGGACTTCGAACCAGAATGGCTGCGACTCTTCGAAGGCGCCGCGGATGAAGAGGAAGCCGAAGACGTCTTCGGAGCGAACCTCGCGCGCTTACCCCTCGCGATCGAGTTCGCATCGGCGAATACCCTCAAGCTCACGCTCTTTCTGACCTCACTGCGCGCGTTTGCGGAGCAGGCGGCGCCGGGGATGTGTATCTGGGAGACGCTCGACCACGGCGGCCAGTCCTTCGTCCGCATCAGCCCCGCCGAGAAGATGCGCCGCGACCTCGACGAACTCAAGGATCTCTCGATTTGGTACGCGCCGACCGCCGACGCGCTCATCGTGAGCTTGCGGGAAGATGTGCTGAAGCGCGCGCTCGATCGGCGCGCGGCCGCGAATCGCGGGAAGACCCCGGGAGAGGGGGCCAACGGCGCGGCGCCCGTGAACACCAGCGCGGCGGCCTATTCGTGGCTCGGCGAGAGCTTCGCGCTCCATCTCGATCGCCGGCTGCTCGCGCCGTTCGAGCGTGCGATCTGGATCGAATTCGATCGAACGCTCGCGCAGCGCTCCTTCGCCGCGCTCCCGATCCTGAACGAATGGAAGCGCCTCTACCCTGCGGAGGACCCGGTGGCCGTACACGAGAGGATCTGGCAGAGCCGCCTCGTCTGCCCCGGTGGCGGCGAGTATCGTTGGAACGAAGCCTTTCAGACGATGGAGTCCACGGTTTACGGACACCCCGCGCGGCCGCGCATCGCGGGACGCGCGCCCGCGGCGTTCGCCGCGGTGCAGCGCGCCGATTTCGGGCTCACCTTCGAGGACGACGGCTTGCGCGCGCGCATCGTGCTCGAGCGCTGAAGGCCCGCGCTTTCTCTGCGCGGCCTTCGAGCGCTCTCCCCCGCCCGCGGCGCAGCCGGGCGGCTCGCGCGCCCAATGCGCTATACGCCTGTGCCTCGCAGGAGGACCGGAATGGTCCTCAGCAAGAGCTTTACGTCCAAGAGCAGCGACCAGTTGTCGATGTAGGCGAGGTCGAGCTTCATCCATTCGTCGAATCCGATCCGGTTGCGCCCGGAGACCTGCCAGAGGCAAGTGAGTCCGGGACGCATCGACAATCTTCGCCTCTGCCACCATTCGTATCGGATTACTTCGCTCGGCATGGGCGGCCGCGGTCCGACGAGGCTCAGATCGCCGCGCAAGACGTTGAAGAGCTGCGGCAGCTCGTCGAGGCTGTACTTGCGCAAGAATCGTCCAAGGGGCGTGATACGGGGGTCGCGATTGATCTTGAACACCGGCCCCGATTGCTCGTTCAGGTGTTCCAGCTCGTGGCGGCGCTGCTCCGCATCGCGCACCATCGTGCGAAACTTGAGCAGCCGGAACGGTTTGTTGTTGAGAGTAGCGCGCTCCTGGCGGAAGAACACGGGGCCACGCGAGGTGATCTTCACCAGGAGCGCGATGAGGAGCATTGGGAGCGCGAACACTGCGAGGGCGCAGATGGCGCCGGCGACATCCATGCCGCGTTTCGCCGCCACCTTCCATTGCGGGCGATGCGTCCGCGCGTAATTCAAGAGATAGTCGTTCTCGTGCCAATTCCGAAATTTCGGCTCCGCCGCGCTGACGCCGAAGAAATCGGCGGTCAAGCTCACGGGGACCCCCGCCTCCGTGCAGACGCGCAGGCAGCGGGAGATCTCGTCGTAGAAAGTCCGAAGCGGAAGCGTGATGAGGACTTCATCGACCGGATTCGCCTCGATCACGTTCGTGAGCTGCGTCGGATCGCCGAGTTGCGGAATCCGCCGCCGCGCGAGGAGTTCGTCGCACTCGTTGCAGGCGCTCTTGTGCTCCACGCTCGCACAGCACGGCTCGGTGTCGAGGACACCGACGACCTTGAGGCCCGGATCCGGGTTGCGCTCCAAGGTCTCGAGGATGCGCGACGTGCGGCGGTTCCTGCCGATGATGATCACTTCGCGCGCCGCGCGCTCGCGCCCTACCGGCGAGCGGCTCGTCCGCGCGAGTTGCAGCGATCCCAGCAGCAAGAGCGGAGTCAACGTCGCGGCCACCATGCTTTCGCGGGCGCCGGCCCGCAACAGGTCTCCCGCGACGCAAACGAAGACGACTCCAAGGATCGAAAACACCAGGGCCAGCAAGAGGTACGCACGACTTCGCGTCGTCACGGCTGCGGGGCGATTCGACTCGCCACCGCGAGCAAGCGAGGTGTCTGCACAGGGCGCTTGTTTCGGGACCTTGCGCTTCAACTTTCCGCTCCTGAGGTCGAGTGCTTCGAACGCGATAGCGCTAGCGCACGCCTGGGCTAGGGTCGCGCGCTAGCGCATGTGTGTCAGATTCCACGAGTCAGAATGGGTTCTACGATGCAGAGAACCGAAGATCGCGTCAGTTGCATCCCTGGTCTTGGGCTTGATCTTGTAGGTACAGAGCAAGAGGAGGCACGCGACGACGAGCAGCACACACGCCGTCATGAAGAGTCCCCCCTTGGCCTCGGTTACGGGCGTCGCGAAGGCGCCGGCGCCGCCGATCGCTTCCATGCCACGGGCTCGCTTCGGCGCCTCCCGGTTCCGGTCGACGACGCGAGCGGCAGTGGACTCCGCCGCCGGATCGTCGAACGACGCCGCCCCATCCCCGAGGAGGTCGGGCGCGTCGCCGCGCGCGATTCCGTTCAGCCCGGTGAGGCGCGCTTCTGCGCGCTTCAGCAGGTCGCCGGCGCCGACCCGCCGGAAGATCGTCGCTGCGTCGTGGAGCGCTGCCGCGGAGCGGCCGTAATCGCCGAGCGCGAGGTAGATGTCGCCGAGGCGAAGCTGCGACAACCCTTCCGCGCGCGCATCGCCAAGGTCTTCCCGAATCCCGAGCGCAAGCACCTCGTATCCAAGGGCTTCCGCGTGTTGATGCTGCAGCCAATGGAGGCGCGCGATGCCGCTCAGGCTGCTCGCTTCACCGGCGCGATCTCCACACTCTTGGCAAAGCGCGAGGGCGCGGTCGTAGCAGTTGCGCGCCTCGTTGTACTCGCGCAACTTCGAGTGAGCCATCCCGACGTTCAAGTAGGAAATCGCGAGCGCCTGCTTATCGCCGAGCGTCGAGTTGATCTCGAGCGCGCGGCGATGCAACTCGAGCGACTCCTCCGGCTTGTGCTCCTTTTGGCGCAGGTCCGCGAGGCTGCTGAGCACGCTGGCAACCAGTTTTTGGTCGCCACTCGCCTCGGCGGCCTCCAGCGCCATGGGGAAGTACTCGACCGCTTTGGCGAATTCGCCCCGGTTGAGCGCTGCAACCCCCAGATTGTGCAGGCATGTCGCGATCCCGCGCTCGTCCTTCAGCTCACGGCAGATCCCGAGCGCGCGAAGATGGGAATCGAGCGCTTTCGGCCGGTCACCCAGACGGTGATACGCGACGCCGAGATGATTCAACGCGCGCGCGGCGCCCGCCTGATCGCCTGCTCGATTCGCGGACTTGAACTCCGCTTCCGCGGCAGAGAGCGCCTTACGAAGCTCGCAGCGCGCGTGGCCCGCCAAGGCGCAGTCGTGCTCGCACGAACTCTCGAGTTCCCGGTCCCCAGCTTCGAGAAGCGTGCCCACGGTGCCTCGCACGAGGTCTTGTCGATCGTTTGCGGCGCACGGAGATCCGTTTGCGGCCACGATCGTAATGAGCAGAATTTCTAGTATTCCGGGCGTAGCCCACTTCACTTGAGCCTCCTCAATTTGCGGTCGATTCGCGTGGTGTCGAATCTCCTCGGCCCGATCGGCCGCATCAGCATGGATCGAGATGCGAAGACGACGCGCTGCCGCCGTCGCGAGCGGTGGCGGACCACTCCTCTTCGAAGTCAGTGCCCGCGTCTTGGAGGCGGTCGGCCGGGGTACCTCCTCTTGGCGGCTCCTCGTACGAGTCGTCGCGATTCGAGTTGCGATCGGCCTTCGCTTCCTTGGCTAGGTACAGCGCCCGGTCCGCGGCAACGAGCAGACCCTCGGGCGACGAACCATCGCCAGGCAGCGTTGCGATGCCCACGCTTACCGTGATCTCTTCGAAGCAGCTCCGCGAGGAGCGCCGAGCGAACCATCGGTGGACGCCGGCGCGGATCCGGCGGGCGACCTTGAGCGCCTTCCTGCGCGACGTGTGCGGCAGCAGAATCGCGAATTCGTCGCCTCCGTAGCGGCACGCTACGTCCGTGGCGCGGGTGTGCGTCCGAAGGAGCCTCCCAATGACTCTCAGCACGCGATCGCCCGCCCGATGTCCGTTGCGATCGTTGACCGCCTTGAAATCGTCCACATCGAGGAGGAGCAGCGAGCACGTCTCGCGGTAGCGGTGACAGGAAGCGACGTTGCGGCTCAGCACGCTCTGAAAGTAGTGCCGGTTGTGGAGCCCCGTCAGCGCATCGAGGATCGCGGCGCGTCGCAGCGCCTCGAGGTCCTTGGTTGCGACGAGGCAGACTTCGACGCCTGGCGTGCGCAGGTTCGAGATGTAGTCGAGCAACGCGACCTGCTCTCCGGGGTCGCGGCCGAGCGAGCGTTTCAATTCGCGCCGATGCCCGGCGACAAAGCTCGAGAGGTCCGCGGCCTCGGAATCGTCGAGATGCAACCGCTCCGCGTCGTTTCCGCGCGACGCCGGCGCTGGCAGGCCGTTTGGCGGCGGCAAGAAAAACGGGTGCCGCGAAGCGCCGCCGCCATGCTGTGCTTCAACCGACTCTTGCTCGGACTCGCCGAGCCGCGGCACCCTAGTACCGTCATGATTCGAATTGCCGCCACGCACCGTGGACAAGCGTCGATCGTCTTCCGTAAGTTGCCCGGCCATCCGGTTTCCCCTCCGTCCGAAACGGCCCGTACCGCCGCGTGCTTCGCGGCGCGTGTCTCCGTTCTTGCAGAGGGCGTACCGAAATCGCGGAAATGCGCTAGCTCGTTGATAATTGCGGTGTTGCCGCGCCTGCGCAGGGATGGAAGGTGGGGCCGGCGCCCCCAATGTAGGCAAGCCTCGAAATTGCCGCCGCGCGAAATGCCCCGATTCGGGGCAAGCGCGCGGTCACCGGGAGAGGTACTGCGATTGCTCCGTCCGAATGCGCCGGAGCGTGCCGTCGTCGCCGAGTTGCTCGAACAACTCGCGCGCTCGCTCGAAGTATACGGAGGCTTCTTCGTGCTCCGCGAGCGCCACGCGAAATCGCGCGTACTCCAAGCATATGTCGGCCTCGAGCCGCGGATTCAGCGCGGACGCACGCGATAGCGCGAGCGCCTGCTCGAAGAAGACGAAGCCGTTCTCGTCCCCCTGTCGCGCGCGAAGTTTGCCGAAGGAAACATAGAGTCGTGCGAGCGCGTCGGTGAAATGATTCGAGATCGCAAGCGATTCGCTGAGCCGAAGCTCATCTTCCGCTTCGCGAAGCCTCCCGGCATCGAGATGAAGCTCGCCCAGCCCAAGCCGTACCATCAGCTCGAGCGCGGGCCCCATGCCGCCGCGGCGCCCCTCCGCGAGAGCGAGGCGAAGCTTCTCGATCGCATCGCCGGCTCGTCCGGTGGCGTGCGCTAGACGCGCGGTGGCGTGCAGCGTGCGCACGACCCCATCGCGATCCCCGAGGGCCTGGAACATCGCGGCGGCGCCGCTCAGCCGCTCCCGAGCGGCATCGAAGTCGTTGTTCCCTCTCGCGGCTTCGCCGAGGGCGAGCGTAATGCGCGCCGCGATCTCCGCGTTCGGCGGTGCGTGACGCAGCCCGCGCGTGAGCCATGCTTCCGCGCCCTGCCACTTGGCGTGCGCGAGCGCACACTCCCCCAATCCCAAACAGGCGAGGGCCGCGCCCTCCTCCCACATCTCCGCCTCCGCGAGCGCTAGGCTCCGCTGGAAGGCGCGCGCGGCGGCATCCACCGAGCTGCGTCCTAGCTCGAGGCGCCCGATGCGATGCAAGGCGCGGATCTCCGGCCGGCGATCGCGCAGAGTCTCCGCGACGCCGAGGGCGTGAGCGTACCATTGGAATGCGTGCACCGACCGTGCGACGTCGTGCTCTTCGACTTCGCCGCCGCGAAGCAGCGCCGCCACCGTCCCCGTGAGGTCTCCCCGCTGCTCTGCTTCGAGCACTTCCACGGCCGCGCCGTAGAGCTTCGCGAAATGCTCGGAGAGGCGGGCGCTCGCCGCCGGAATGTGAGATCGCAAGTCGAGGGGCTGGACGAAGCGGCGCGCGATCGTCCCGTTCGGGTCCGCCACCGCCTCGTCGCGGAAGCGCAGGGCGTTGGAGGACGAAGCGATCAATGCGCGTAGCGGCGCGAGCGCCTCGATGTCGGGCAGGAGCCGCATTGCGTGCTCGAGCCGCAGCGGTTCCCCCCGAGGGGCCTCGGTCACAAGCGATGCTCCTTCATCTTTCGGGCGAGGGTGTTACGGTGCACGCCGAGAATGCGCGCGGCCTCTCCGATATGACCCTTGGTCCTGGCCAAGGTTTCCGCGATATGACGCGCCTCGACGTCTTGCAGCGAAAGTAGCGGCGGCGTCCTGGGTGCCGGCACCGCATTCGCGTCGCCCCGCCACTCTTCGGGCAGGTGCTCGGCGCGCAAGGTGCCGCCTTCCGCGACCGCCACGGCTCGCTCGATCACGTTGCGCAGCTCCCGCACGTTTCCGACCCATCGCTGCGAGCGCATCAATTCTAGCGCGCGATCCGAGATCGCCGAAAACCGCTTGCCATATTGGCGGCCGAACTCGCGAAGGTAGTGCGAGGTAAGGAGCAAGACATCGTCGCCGCGCTCGATCAGCCTCGGCACACGGACCGTCACCACCGCGAGGCGATAGTAGAGATCCTCGCGGAAGCGGCCCTGGGCGATCAGCGCGGGCAAGTCGCGATTCGTCGCGGCCATCAACCGCACATCGACTGGGATTGGGTCGTTTCCGCCCACGCGCTCGATCTCGCGCTCTTGAATCGCGCGCAAGATCTTGCTCTGCAAGACGAGGCTCATGTCGGCGATCTCGTCGAGGAGCAGCGTGCCGCCGCTCGCGCGTTCCATGCGGCCGATCTTGCGGGCCACTGCGCCGGTAAACGCTCCCTTTTCGTGGCCGAACAGCTCGCTCTCGAGGAGGTTCTCGGGAATGGCGGCGCAATTCACCGCGACGAACGGGGAGGCGGCGCGATTGCCGTGCTGATGGATCGCGCGCGCGACCAGCTCCTTGCCGGTCCCGGACTCCCCGACGATGAGCACGGTCGCGGTGCCGGGCGCGATCTGCGCGATCGTGCGGTACACGTTCAACATCGCGGGACTGCCGGAGACGAGTTGGTAGGGGCCTACGGCGATCGGTACGACCTCCGGGAGCGGGAGGGCGGTTTCATCGAATGTCGCGCACAAACGGCGGAGCGCTTCGCTGAAGTGGTCCTGCCACAATGGGAGCGGCACGACGTCTATGCCGCCGAGCTGCGTGGCGCGAAGCGTGAACGCGATCGTGGGAGCGGGAACCATGACGACGAGGCGCGGGCGCGTGGCAAGCTCGGCGATCTTGTGGTGCCAAGTCGCCACTTCCTCCTGTGACTCCGTGTCCAGTACGACGACGACGGCGTCCCACTCTCGGTTCGCGAGCGCTTCGTGCGCGGCGTCGCCTTGCGCGACGCTCTCCAGCGCCGCCGCGTGCGGCTCGGCGACGCGGGCCAAGTCGCGGAGCATCCTCGAATCCGCTCCGACACCCAACAGACGCAAGAGCTTGCGGCTGCCGTTCGGCGGCGCCAGCTCCACGTCGGTCCAATGCTCGGTCGCTTCAGCCTCGCGCATCATTCCGGTCCCGATTCCGTTCCGTACCTCATTACGAACACGAGCGCGTCATCCCTTCGCGTTGCGCACTTGTTGAGAATCTTCTCCGCGATCCGCTTTGCAGGTGCCTTCGCATCGAATTCCGCAAGAAAATCCGGGTTTACACCGTCGGTGGCGAGGATCAGCACGTCGCCGGCGGCCACCGTCCGCATGGAAGGCCGAAGGGGCGGCAACGAATGACCGACCAGGCCTCCGCGCTGGACGAGGTGCTCGTGTGCCGGCGCTGCGCGGCGGTCGGCTCGCAGCAGCACACCCTCCACGTTGCCGATCCCGATCCAGGACATGCTGCCTTTTGGCGCGTCGAATGCCGCCAAGCTCATCACCACCCCGCGCGTTCCGATGAGCGCATTGTGGCAGCGGTGCACGAGCGGAACGATCGGCTCGCTCCCGAAGCGGCGCACGGTCTCCGCGGCGCGCTCCGCCGCGAGCGCGGCATCATGCCCGTGGCCGAGCCCGTCGAAGACGGCGACGACCGCACCGTGCGGGACTTCCGTCACCACGTAGGAATCGCCGCACACCGATTCGCTCGGCCACGTCAAGGTCGCCACCCCCCACTCGAAGAGCCCCGTGTAGTCGCGCCGGCGCCCGGCCACGTCAGCGCGCCCATTTTCGCATCGTGACCGTCGTGCCGCGCCCGACCTCCGAACGCAGCTCGAACTCATCCATGAGCCGGCGCGCGCCGGGGAGACCCAACCCCAGGCCCCCCGAGGTCGAGTATCCATCCTGCATCGCAAGCTCGACGTCGCGGATCCCGGGGCCCTCATCCCGCGCCACCACGACGATTCCGACTCGACCGTTCTTCTCCGCGAGTTTGATGTGCATGTCGCCCGTGCGGGCGTACTCCAGGATACTGCGCGCGATCTCCGAGATAGCGGCGGAGATGACCGTCAGGTCGCTCGAAGAGAACTCGAGGCGGGAGGCGAAGCGGCGGCCTTCTTGCCTCGCGAGGACGACGTCTGCGTCGGATCGAATCTGGACGTGCAGCTCATCGTCCCCCAACACGTTCTCCCCCTTTGTCACGCTCGTCGAGGTACGAGAGGCCTTCCTCGAGGTCGAGCGCGGTCGCCACGCCCGTGAGCGCGAGACCGAGCTGGACCATGGTGAATGCGACTTCGGGTTGGATCCCGACGAGCAGCGTCTCCGCGCCGCGCAACTTGATCATCTGCGCGAGGGAGCTGATCGTCCTCACTGCGAACGAGTCCATCACATCGAGCACGGTGACGTCCACGATCACGCCGCGGGAGCGATACCGCCCCACTTGCTCGACGAGATCATCGCGCAACCGCAAGAGGTCCGCGTCGGTGAGGGCGGACTGAATCGATGCAATCAGGTAGGGGCCTTGTCTCAGGATCGGAACAAGCATCGGCTTTTTCCCTGGCTCTTGTTCTGGCTATTCGCGGTCGCCGTGCGCCGCCGCCAACCTTCCCGTGGAGGTCACATCGTACCCAAGCAACCGCTCTGCCTCCTCGATCCCTCCTTGCAGGTCGCCGACCGTGTTCATCTTCGTCAGATCGACGCCGATCGTAACGAGCGTCTGGGCGATCTCCGGCGAGAGGCCGGTCACGATCACCGTGGCCCCGAGCAGCCGCGAGGCCTCCACCGTCTGCACGAGGTGGTTGGCCACGGTCGAGTCCACCGACGGCACGCCGGTGATGTCCATCACCACCACCTTGGCGCGGTTGGATCGGATACCGCGCAACAATTGTTCCGTGAGCTGCCGCGCACGCTGGGAGTCG
The DNA here is from genome assembly GCA_022616235.1 of Planctomycetota bacterium. Lineage (GTDB taxonomy): Bacteria > Planctomycetota > UBA8108 > UBA1146 > JAKEFC01 > JAKEFC01. The sequence goes on along the minus strand of JAKEFC010000095.1, from coordinate 4,364 downwards.
ACGATGCCGATGATGGGAAGGATGAGGAGGCGCTCGCGAACCTGCAAAACCGGCGTAGACAGCTCGCGGATCGCCTCTTGCTGCTGGCGGATGATGCGCTCGCGCTCCTGCACGAAGCCCACCGCGACGGTGTTCGCAATGCGGTTGGCGGCGGGCTCGTACGCGTCCAACACTCGGTTCAGAAGGCCGAAGTCCGCCTGATACTTCTTGAACAGCGACCGCGCCAAGACGTCGCGCAGGAGGAGCACGATGCCGACGACCTCGTGCGTTTCGACGCCCCGCGGGATGATTCGCTCGGATAGGTTCCGAGCGTATGCTTGCAACGCCTCCACGCTTCCGGTCTCGAGCACCTCCACGTAGTTGTCGTACACCGAGGTCGCCTCGGCGAAGATCTCGTCCTTGGTCATCGCGGTGAGCAAAACGGATTCCGTGATCCGGCGTGCCCACTCTTCGCGCAACTGCGTCCGGTTTTGGCCCAGGTGGGCGACCAGCTCGCTGAGTAGATCGGCGGTCGGTTGTACGTTCGCTTGTACGGCGATTCGCTGCGGCATGGTGGTTCCTCCTCGGTAGGTGCCGCCCAGGCACCGGTTCCATGGATGGCGCGATTGGTCGAAAACGGGAGATTGCTGCTCCCTGCTCAACCCTGCGTTCCAGCAGGGCAACTCCTTTGCCACAATTCGTAGCCGGGAGTTGCCGTCGAGGAACACTCTAGTGCAGCGGCCTCAATTCGGACGCGAAGACAGCATCTCGCCGCAGGCTGCCTACCCATGTTTGCACACGAATAGGGCAATGCAAAGGGTCCACAATAAGGCGCCGCCGCCGTAAGAAATTGGTACTAGATCGCTGCGCTAGCAAGCATAGTGTGTTCGTAAACTGTTTCAAATAGAATATTTACGTACTTTGCTGCAGGATGAGTACTCCGCTCGTGAGTCGGCCGCTCGATTCGGGCATTTGCCAAATGCGAAATGGTGCAGCGTGATGGATAGATCAATACAGGCCCTTGCGCTGCCTTGCAATCCAGGGACGCTTCGTGTGCTGACGCGGCGTGCCTTCCTTCTGCCATTCGGCACAAAATTCGAGCCGCATGTTAGGTTGATTGCACCGATCCGGTGCAGAATCACGCCGCCGGCACACGCGGTTGCCGCCGTGCAGAGCACCCTGGGACGTTGAAGTGCCTCGCTCACGAGGCTACGATTGGGCTGATCGTTTGGGCGGTTGGGGCGAGAGTTTCACTCGACATCTGAATTGGGTCCAAGCCAAGGTGGGATTGTCCCCGCAGAAACCGCGGACGGCGTCCGCGCGCGGGCGTTTCCACGAGAGGAGAGAAACGTGATCACGGCGGCACGATTGGTTCGATTCCCTGCGGCGGTGGCAGTACTGCTCTTCGCCTTCCTCGCTGCGGCGCCCGCCAGCGCCCAAACGGGAACGATCTCCGGCACGGTGACCGATTCAGTGACCGGCGATCCCCTCGCCTGGGTCCTCGTCAAGGCGAGCGAGCCGGGGAGCTGGTGGGGGCACATCGATCTCACGAATTCATCCGGCTTCTACGAGATCGACGACCTGCTGCCGGGGACCTACGTCGTAGAGACGTTCACCTTCGACTACGAGCCGGCGGAGATGGAAGTCGAAGTGCTGGACGGCGAGACGACGACCGTCGACTTCGCGTTGTCGCCGCCCGCGGCGGGTGCGGCGAGCGGCACCGTCACCGACGCCGACACCGGCGAACCGATCGCCGATGCAAACGTGTTCCTGCTCGGATCTTTCGGGTTCGGATTCTTCTCTTGGCCCTTCCACTTTACGCAGACCGATGATCTCGGGGCTTACGCGTTCGACGACGTGGATACAGGAGACTACACCCTCAAGGTATTCCGCTTCGGCTACGAGCCTTCGGGACCGATCGCGGTCGCCATCGCCGATGGCGAAACGACCGTGGTCGACGTCGCGCTGAATCCGCTCGCTGTTGGCACCCTGGAAGGCACGGTGACGGACGCGTCCACCGGAGACGCAATCGATGGTGCGCTGGTCCTCGCTCTCCGCATGAACGGCGGGTTCTTCGGCAGTGGGCTTCGCTTCGATACGACGGACGCGACCGGTTTCTACCAGTTCGAGAACGTGAACACGGGGTCGTGGAAGGTGCGCGCGTTCGCGATCGGCTTCTTCCACGGGAAGCTCGTCGTCGATGTGACCGAGGACGCGACCTCGGTCGCCGACTTCGCCCTCGAACCGAAGTAACCGCGGCCGCTCGGAGGCATGGCCGCGCGCGCCTGCGCGGCCATGCCTCGTGCGGCGATCGCCCCCCCGGCCGCTGCCCACAGTCTGGCTGCTAGCCGCTAGCTGCTTGCCGCATGCGAGCATCGCGGCGGTGGCGACAGCATCAACCTGGAACATACGAGGTCGCCAAGGTGCATCGATCCTCCACGCTACTCTCAACACTCGCCGTTCTCTTGGCGGCAGCCGCGCTCCTGGTCGCGTTCGCCGGTCGCGGCGAGCGCGCGGAAATCTCCCGCGCCGCCGCTCGTAACGAACGGCGGGTCGTCGAATTCGAAGCGGAGATCGCGAAGCTCCGGAGCGAATTGGCGGGGGCGCAGTCCATGCTCGCGGTGCCCGTGCCGGGTGAGGGAAGGGAGTCTGCCGCCTCTCAGAATCCTGCCGCGTCGGAAATAGACGCGAGCGGTCTCGCCCGGCGCCTCGCCTCCCTCGAGCGCGTGGTCGAAGTCGCGCTCGCCACCGGGCTCGAAGGCGGGGCCGATGCGGGCGTCGCCGCAAGCTCTCTCGCTCGCGAAGCGTTGGAAGAGGCCCGCAACGACGAGATGCGGGGCCAGCTCGAGCGTTGGGTCGTGCGCGAGGAGAAGAAGACCCAAGAACGCCTCGCGAGCGCGGGGAATCGCCTGACGCTCACGTGGTCCCAGAACGACGAATTGGCTCGCATCTTCGCGGACGAAAAACAGGCGCAGCTCGATCTCATCGCCGAACTCTGGAGGCAACCCGCGAAAGAAAACGCCGGCAAGGAAGCGCGTAGCGCGGAGGAGAATTGGAAGGCGGCGATCGAGCGAATGAAGCAGCTTCGCCAAGAGCGCGATGAGAAGCTCGCGCGAGTCCTGAGCGCGGAGCAGCTCTCCGAGTTTCGCGGCATCGCCGGCGAAGGGGGCGCCCCCGCGTCCAAGAGCCAGCCCCGCTGACGCTGAAATCGCCGCGCGCTACTCGCCGCTTCGCAGGCACTCGCGGAAGAATGCGAGGAGCCGCGGGCGATAGACCGGTCCCAGCTCGCAGAGCGCGGCGGTGTGCCCGCCGCCCGGAACCCTCCAGAATTCCTTGGGCTCGGGCGCAGCGCGGAAGAGTCGTTCCCCCTGGCTGAAAGGCACCACCGGATCCGCATCGCCGTGGATCACGAGCAGCGGAATCGACGCGAGGCGCTCGATGGAGTCCGCGGGACTGTGGCCGTTGCCGATCAGGCACCAGACGAGGGGCCAGGTCAGAAAGGTGCCGCCGAGCACGGTATTCGCGATGCCGCGGTAGGAGTGGAAGGAGCTTTCGACGGCGATGCCGCGGATGCCGCGCCGAAACTCCTCGCCTTGCTCGGCGATTCCCTCGCCGAGCGCCGCGAGGCCGCACGCGCCGCCGAGGCTCTGGCCGAACACGAGTAGACGCGTGGCATCGATGTCGCTTCGACCGCGCAGGTAAGCGATCGCAGCGAGACAGTCCTGATGGATCCCTTCGCGCGCGGGTTTCCCCTCAGAGCGGCCATAACCGCGGTAATCGAAGATGAAGACGCGAAATCCCTCGATCGGCATCCAGTTCACGAAATTGACGTGACTGGACAAGTTTTGCGCGTTGCCGTGAAAGAAGAGGACGGTTCCCTCCGCGGCGGCGCCTCCGGCGGGATGCAGCAACCAGCCGTGCAGGCGCGTCCCGTCGCCGCTCGCGAACGCTACTTGCTCGCAGCGCGTCGGTTGCTCCTCCGGGCGGCTGTAGGCCACGCGCGTCGGGTAGTAGAAGAGCCCGTTGCAAGCGTTCAATGGTGCAACGACCGAAATCGAGATCAGTGCCAAGATGCCGCCGCGGCGCCAGCGCCGCGCACGCGCACTTTTCGGAGATCGTCTCACGGCGTTTGGCTCGCCGGGGCACGGCGCCGTCGGAGAGTGGAAGTCCACGCCGAGAGCGTACGGCATTTGATCCTGCTGTCGAGGCACCGGCCTGCCCCGTCTTCTCCCCGGCTGTGGAGTTATCCCCCGCTGGTGTCGAGGCTCCAGCCTGCTCCGCGATCTACTCGGCAGAGGCGCTCACCCCCCCTGGTGTCGAGGCTCCAGCCTGCTCCGCACTGCGCGCGGCTGTGGCGCTCACCCCCCCTGGGGGGGGGGGGGGGG
>JAKEFC010000094.1 GCA_022616235.1 Planctomycetota bacterium | reverse complement strand
GCCGCGTCGCACTACGGTCCGCATCTCGTGTGCGTCGGCGACGGGCCGGAGCGCGAGGCGCTCAAGCGCAAGTTCGCCATGCTCGGCGTGGCATCGCGCGTCCACCTGCCGGGCCGCGTGCCGCACGCGGATGTTCCCGTTTGGATCGGCGGCGCCGACGCCGCGGTCGCTCCCTACCCCGCCGTCGAGGGTTTCTACTTCTCGCCGCTCAAGATCTACGAGTTCATGGCGCTCGGGCTTCCGATCGTCGCGAGCGCGATCGGCCAGGTACGGGACATCGTTCCCGACGGCGAGCGCGGTTTTCTCTATCCTCCGGGGAACGCGGCGGCGCTCGCCGCGACCATCTCGCGCGTCATCACGGACCACGCCGAGGCGGAGCGCCGCGCCGAAAACGCGCGCGCTTGGGTGCTCGAGCACGCGACGTGGAACGTGCGCGTCCGCGAGATCCTGGAGCGGATAGCGGCACTCTCGTGAACCCGATCGCCGACGCCAAGCGCCGTTTCGCGCAATTGCGGAACACCTACGGACGCTTCGCGGAGCTGGTCCGAAAGGAGCGCGCCCTCCTCGCTCTCGCCGGCGCGGCGGTCCTGTGCGAGATCGCGTTCGACCTCCTTGCGCCCTGGCCGATCAAGTACATCTTCGACGGCCTCCTGATCCCCGCCCCTGACGGCCCCGGGCCATTCGTGCCGGCGTCGTTTCCGCGCGAGCATCCGGAGTGGTTTCTCGCGCTCTCGTGCGGCGCGATCCTCCTCTTCGCGCTCTGCGCCGGCGTCGCCGGCTACTACCGCCAGATCTGGGGCGCGACCGCCGGCCAACGAATGGTCTTCAAGCTGCGCAAGCGCCTCTACGCGCACATGCAAATGCTCTCCCTGCGCTTCCATCGCGACAGCCACCTCGGCGACCTGCTCCTTCGCATCACGGGCGACATCGCGATGCTGCGAGACATTCTCTCCACGGCCCTCGTCGAGATCGCGGGGCGCACGGCGACCATCATCATCATGGTCACGGTGCTCTTGTTCCTGGATCCTGCCCTCGCGCTCGTCTCCGTTGCGGTAATGATCGCGGTCTCGCTGCTCTCCAGCATCTCCGCGCGCAAGATCACGCGGGTCACGAAGGAGCAGCGCGAGAAGGAAGGGGTCATCGCCCACCTCGCCGGGGAGGCCCTCGCGGCGATGCCGCTCGTCAAGGCGTACGGCTGCGAAGAGCGCATGGTCGAGAACTTCGCGCGCCAGAATCGCGCCTCGATGAGAAAGTCGCTGAAGGGCACCCGCTTGCAGGCAGCGCTCGAGCGGCGCGTCGAGTTCATCTTCGCGGCCGGGATCGCGGTGGTATTCGCGTTCGGCGTCTTCCGCGTCGGTGCGGGCCTCACCGCCGGCGAGCTGTTGGTATTCGTCTCCTACTTCCACCGCCTGAACAAGCCGCTCCGGAAGATGGCTTCTACGGCGAATCGCATCGGCAAAGCGGCCGCCTGCGGCGAGCGCATCATCGAGATCCTGGCGCTCGCTCCCGAGGAAGTCGATCGCGATGGGGCACGACCGGCGCCGGTCTTGAGCGGCGCGCTCCGCTTCGACGACGTGAGCTTCGGCTACGAGCCGGCGCGGCTCGTCTTGGAACGCGTCTCCTTTGCGATTCCGGCGGGGCAGCGAGTCGCGCTCGTCGGGCGAAACGGCGCCGGGAAGTCCACCCTCGTGCACCTCGTGCTCCGCTTCTTCGAGCCGCGGAATGGACGCATCCTCTTCGACGGCGTGGATGCGCGCGACTTCCAGATCCGCAGCCTGCGCGAGCGGATCTCGCTCGCGCTCCAGAGCACGCTCCTCTTCGGCACTTCGATCCGCGAGAATCTGCTCTGCGCCGCGCCGGACGCGACGGACGCGGAGATGGAGCGGGCGCTCGCCGCGGCCGGCGCCGATTTCGTGCGCCGCCTGCCGGCGGGACTCGACAGCGGGCTCGCCGACCGCGGCGCCAACCTCTCCGGCGGCGAGTGCCGGAAGCTCGCGCTCGCGGCGGCGGTGCTCCGGCGCGCGCCGATCCTGATCCTCGACGAACCGACGACCCACATCGACCACGCCTCCCGCGAGGAGATCGTGCGGCGCCTGCCGCGCTTGGCGGAGGGCCGCACTTGCATTGCGATCACCCACGACGTGGAGCTTCTGCAGAGCATGGATCGAATCCTCTACCTCGCGGACGGGAAGCTGGCCGGGGACGGCACGCACGAGGAGCTGCTCGTTTCATCGCCCGAGTACCGCGCGCTCTTCGCGGCCGATCCCGCCCCCGAGGGAGTGCCGCGCGCATGACGAGCTTCCCGCTTCCCGAGACATCGCTCCCCGGCCTCGCGCCGCTCCTCTCGGGAGACTTGTGGGAGCGTTGGGCCGGCGAGGGCAAGGTGCCCGCGATCGCCGGCGTGCGCGGCGCCGTGCGCTATCTTCGCTTGAAGCCGACCAGTTCCTGCCGGCTCACGATCTTTTGCGGCGAGCCCGCGCTCGATGGGGCGCCGCCGCTCGCGTTTCTCGTCCACTTGCTCCCGGACGCGGCGCGCGCGGGCACGCTCTTCGAAAAGGCCCGCGCTCGCGCCGAGCGCGGACCGCGCTCTTCCTATCCGCCCTTTCTCTCCGTCGAGCCCCCCGCCGTCGTGCTCCCGTTTCCCATCGATCCGGAGCTGCCGGAGCTTGCCGGCCTCTACGAGAGCGACCGATTGCGGCGCGCAATCGCGCCCCTCCTCACCGAGTTTCCCCCCGCCGAGTGGCGCTTGCAGAAGCGGCTCATCCAAGGCGAGCTGCTCGCCTACAAGCCGGGGCGCCGCGCGGTTTATCGAGTGAAGGTGAAGCTCCGCAGCCTCGCGCGAGACGAAAAGGCGCGCACCTACCTGCACGTGAAGGTCGGCACGCCGGAGGGAGCCTCACGCAGCTTCGCGAATCAGCGCGGCATCTTCGGCGCGCTCGAGGCCGCGGGGGCCGGTGCCGGCAATCCCGCGTGGCGCGTGCCGCGGCCGCGCGGCTTGGTGCCGGATCGCGCGCTCGTCGCCGGCGAGTGGATCGATGCGCCGCGGCTGGACCGCGTCGTCGCGGAACGCGGCGCCGCCGCGGCGAACGCGCTCGCGCGCGCCGGCCGAGCGCTCGCCGAGCTGCATCGGCTCGAGCTGCACCTCGATCACCGCCCCTCGCCGCCGGAGCGCGGCGAGACGATCCGCGAGCTGGCGGCGGACCTCGGCGCGCTGCTCCCCGAGCGGCGCGCCGCGCTCTCCGCGCTCGGCGCCCGTCTCGCGCGCGCGATCGCGTGCTTCGCGGTCGCGCCATCGTGCATCGTCCACGGCGACTTCCACACGGCGCAGGTACTCGTGGAGAAGGACGGCGTGGTACTCGTCGATTTCGACGATGCGGGTCGCGGCTACGCCGCCGAGGACCTCGGTTTCTTCTTGGCGTCCCTCGACGAAGCGCACGCGGCGCCGGAGCTGCCGCGCGCGTTCCTCGATGGCTACCGGAGCGTTGCCGGGGGCGAGCCTCGCGAAGAGATGATCCGGGTCGCTACCTCCGCCGCCATCTTCGCTCGCGCCGTGTTCCCGTTCCGCGCGCTCCACGGCAATTGGCCCGCGAGGACCGGGGCGCGGATCGATGCGGCGGAGGCGCTACTGCAAGGGCTCGACTCGTGAGCCGCGCCTGGTACGAGGATCTGGCGGAGCCGCTCGCAGCCTGTTTGCGCGGAGGCGAATGGAGCCGCATCGAGCGCGCGCGGGATGGCGGCTGGCTCCTGCTCGCCGCGCGTCCGGGGACCGATGGCGAACGTTCCGCTACAGAGTGGTTCGCGCTCGGCGCCGCAATCGATGCGAACGCGGCGCCGGAGCCGCTCGCCGTTGCCGCGGACGATGGACTGCCGCAGGTGCCGGAGCTATTGGCCGAATGGCGCGGCGCCGGACTCTCTCCGGAATTGCTCTCCTACAGACCGCGGAGCCGCGCGGTCTTTCGCCTGCGCGGCGGAAGCACGGAGGAGATCGCGAAGGTGTACCGCCGCTCCGGGAACATATTCGCGCGCTGGAGTCACTTCGCGGCGCGGCCGCGCGGCCGCGGGTGCCAACCGAGCGGGCGCGCGGGGGGCGCGCCGCGGCGGGTGGTGCGGCTGGGGCG
>JAKEFC010000093.1 GCA_022616235.1 Planctomycetota bacterium | reverse complement strand
TCCGCGCGCAGCTCGATCTTCGCGAGGTCGACTCCTTCGAAGCCCTCCGCGTACTCGAAGTTGAGCACGTCGAGCGGCTGGTCGATGTAAGTCTGCCCCTCGAACTTGCCGGTGAGCAGGCCGCCCGGGAGCGGCGCCGCGAGGACGCGCCCGCCCGCATCGATCACGGCGAGCCAGAACTGCACCTTCTTCCCGTCGCGCTTCCAATAGAGCGGCAGATCGAAGGGAGTGCGGATCGTGAGGTCGCGCTCTTCGCCCGCGGCGAATACCGCGCGGTACGGGACGAAATCGAGGAGGCGGCTGCCGTAGACTTGCCAGCGGATCGTGGTGCGATACGCGCCCGGCGGCACGAACACGCCCGCGCGCGCGCCGGTGGCGTCGAACCGCACTTGCTCGCGCACGCCATCGAGCGCGACGAGCGTCACGGCAGCCTTCGTCGCGCCGCCCGCACCCGCCGTGGGGTCGATCGTCACGTGCGCCGCGCGCTCGCGGTCGAAGACGAGCGCGGTTCGCTCCGCGGCGGCGCCGCAAGCGCCGCGGAGGAGCGCGGTCTCGCCATCGGGGAGCGAGGCGAGCGCGGCGACTTCGCACGCGAGGTTCGGCGACGTGAGGAGGAGGAGCGCGCCCCCCGGGTATTCGCGGCGCGTCTCGATGCGCCCGCGCTTGCCGATCCGCTTCGCGACCGTCTCGTAGCGATACGCTTCGCGAAGCGCGTCCGGCGTCACCCAAACCTCGGAAGGCACGAGCGGCTGCTTGTCGGCCGAGGCGAAGCTCACCTCCACGGTGCGCACGGGACGGAGGTCGAGCGCGTTCGCCTCCGCGTCGAGGCGCCCTTCGAGGAGGAGCACGCGAAGGAGCTGGCGCACCGCGGTAGGCTTCGAGTAGTCCGTTCGATCCGGCACCTCGGCGAGCGCGAGCACTTGATACGCGCCCGGCATCACCTTGCCGCTCCACGCGCCGTCCGCATCGGTGTCGCCCTCGTACACCATGAGACCGCCATCGAGCAAAAGGACGAGATGCGCCGCGGCGACCGGCAGATCGAAGTCGTCGCGCACGGTGATGCGAACGGGTCGCGCCTTGAGCGCGATGCGTTCGCGGTCCTCGCGCTCCAGCTCCTCCGCGATCGGCTGCAACTCCTCCTTTTGGCGCGCGCCGCGCCCCTCGGCGGGGAGGATGACCTCGCGCGTGAAGAGTTTCTCGCCGCGCGCGCCGGCGACTTCGACGCGGATCGTCGCGTCCTTCGGCGTCTTCACCACGAAGTAGCGCGTGAGCGCTTCGCGCGGCGGAACGGTCGCCGCGAAGCTCTTGTTGTTCTGGATTTGCTTCGATTGGAAGTGCAGTTCGCACTCGGTGTCGGTCGGATTCGAGAAGCGAAGCCCGACGAGTCGGAAGCGATTCATCCCGGCCGCGAGCGGGCGCAGGGCCGGCGTCCCGCGCTCGATGAAGCTCGGCTCTTCGTGGTGGTTCTTCTGATTGTACTCGTAGGCGATGACGCGCGGCCTGCCCGGCCACGGGTCGATCAAGAACGCAAGATCGGGGGTGGCCGCGGCGGTGGGCTCGCCGACGGCGGGCGCGGCGCCCTCCTCCGCGATCGCTGCGTGCAAGAGCAGAGCAATCGCAACCGCGAACGCAAGCGGCGCCCGCGGCAGAATCCAAGCTTTCGACATGCCAGGCATCCTGGGTCTTGAAGAGCACCGATCACGAGGCGCGAGCCTCGCGCCACATTCCGTGGGCTATGCCGCCACGAGTCAGGGAATGATATGCGCAAGGACCTGGGCGTGCCATGCCCCTTCCTGCGACTCGTCGCCGCGCGCTAATATGGTGCAGCCGGAAACCGCGATCGTGCGATCGCATCTTCTGCACGCCCGTGAAGGGTCCGATACGGTGCACCGACAGCCAGACTTCGTGACCGCGATTTCGCTCCTCGTACGCCTGGGGGCAGCGGGATTGGCGGTCTCTTCAGCCGCCACGTCGGTGTGGATCTCCATCAGCATATGCCTTGCCTGGCGTGCAGGATCGTTCGGAGTATCTGCGAACCCGCTCTACTGGATTCCCGGGCTGCTGGTGATGGGGATCTTCATGTGCGTATTGCTGCTCCGAATTGCCGTCGATGCGGAGGCGACTGCGCCCGCGCTCTTGCCTCGTGCGAGGAGCGCCAAGAGCCTGTTGCTGTCGTTCGCCTACAATACGGCGACTTCGGCGGTTGCAGTCCTATTACTTTCGTTGTCGGGATTCGATCTGGAATCCTGCTTCGGATTGGCGAACGACCCGATCCTCCGCCAAGCGCTGGGCGATTCGGCGGTTGCTCTCGGCGTATTCATGACTGCGGGCGCATTTCTGGGCGCGCTACGGCTTCTCTTGACGGCCGGCGCGCCGCGGCGCGCAAGGCGCACCGCGGCTTCCACCGAAACCCGGCGGGAATGATGGCGGCGGAGCCCCGCCTCCGGCTGATCGCGGTCGATGGCGCGCTCTTCGCGGCGCTCGAATCCGCCGCCCGGTTTCGCGGCGCCTACGGCGCGGAGATCGGCGAGCACGCCGAAACCGCGCGTGACATCGGCCGCCAGTCGCTCGACTTCATGGAGCGCGCCGGCGCGACTCCACCATGGCTCTGTTACTTCACCGTCGATGTTGCCGCGAATGCCGTCGTCGGGTGCTGCGGCTTCAAGGGGAATCCGGCGCCCGGCGTCGGCGCCGAGATCTCCTACCACACGTTCCCGCGCTACGAGGGACGCGGCTTCGCCACCGCCATGGCCCGGGAAATGGTCGCGATCGCACGCGCCGCGGGCGGCGTCGAGCGCGCGATCGCACACACGCTCCCGGAGCGGAACGCATCGTGCCGCGTGCTCGAGAAGGCGGGCTTCCAGTGCGAGGGCGACGTCATCGAGCCGGAGGACGGGCGCGTATGGCGGTGGTCTCTCGCGCTTCGCTAGCGGCCGGCACTCCGCTACGCGGGAAAGATCTGCTCAATCTCATACTTGAGGTCGCTCGAGAGCGGCGCTTCGAGCGCCTTCAAGTTGCTCTTGAGCTGCTCGGGGTTGGTGGCGCCCGTGATGACGCTCGTGATCCCATCCTGAGAGAGGATCCACGCGAGCGCGAGTTGCGCGGGCTCGTTGCCGGCGCGCCGTGCAATCTCCACGAAGCGGCGTACGCGCTCCGTGTTCGCCGGAGCGAGGTACTCATCGAGCCAGCGCGTCGTCGCGCCGCGGCTACCCGCCGGCACGCCTCCTAGGTACTTACCGGTCAGGATCCCGCCCGCGAGCGGGCTCCAGACGACGACGCCCATCCCGAGGTTGCGGGCCGCCGGCAGGACCTTCCGCTCGATGGAGCGCTCGAGCAGGTTGTAGGGGGGTTGCTCCACGATCGGCCGATAGAGTCCGCGGCGATCGCAGATCGCGTGTACGTCGCGCAGGGTGCGCGGGCGCCACACGCTGGTACCCCAATAGAGGATCTTGCCACGGTGTACGAGATCGTCCATCGCGCGCGTTGTCTCGGAGAGCGTCGTCTCCGGGTCCTCGCGGTGGCAGAAATAGATGTCCAGGTAGTCGGTGCCGAGGTTCTTCAAGGTGCGGTCGATGCTCTCCATGATGTGCTTGCGACTGAGCCCTTTGTCGTTCGGGTTGTCGCTCATGGGCCAGAAGAGCTTGCTCGAAATCACGAGGTCAGAACGGCGGTACTGGCCGAGGATGCGGCCGATGGTTTGCTCCGCGCCCCCCTTCGCGTAGGCATCCGCGAGGTCGATGAAATTGATTCCCGCATCGACCGCGGTTCGGACGATCGCGGCGCTCGACTCTTCGTTGACCGAGGCCCCGATCGTGAGCCAGCCGCCGAGGGA
>JAKEFC010000092.1 GCA_022616235.1 Planctomycetota bacterium | reverse complement strand
CGTGCATCCAGGGCCAAGTCGCGCTCGGGACCTTCGCGAGCGACGTGCTCGAGAGCTTCGGCGCCAAGCCGCAAGCGGTGATCGGCTACAGCCTCGGCGAGACGACGGGCCTCTTCGCGACCCGTACCTGGCGCGCGCGCGACGAGATGTGGGAGCGGATGGAAGCTTCCACGCTCTTCACGCGCGACCTCGCGGGAGAGTGCGAGAGCGCGCGGCGCGCGTGGAACCTGCGCGCAGGGGAAGCCGTGGACTGGTGCGCGGGCGTGCTCGAGCGTCCCGCAGAGATCGTGCGTGGCGAGTGCGCGCGGAGTTCGCGCGCCTACGTGCTCATCGCGAACACTCCCGGCGAGTGCGTGATCGGCGGCGAGCGCGCGGCCGTCGCCGCGCTCGCCGCCCGCCTCGGCACGCGCTTCCACGAGCTTCGCGGCGTGACCTCCGTGCACTGCGAGGCCGCGGCGCCGGTCGCGGAAGCATATCGCGCGCTCCATCTCTTTCCCGCCACGCCCCCCGCCGGAATCGACATCTACAGCGCAGCTTGGGCGCGGCGCTACGAACCGACGCGGGAGAGCGCCGCGGAGAGCATCCTCGCGCAGGCGCTCCACGGCTTCGACTTCTCCGCGCTCGTCGAACAGGCGTACGCGGACGGCGCGCGCATCTTCGTGGAGCTTGGTCCCGGCCAGGCGACCTCGCGCATGATCGGAAAAATCCTCGGAGCGCGCGCACACCGCACCCGCGCGTTCTGCACCGCGGCCGAGCCGGAATTCGACGCGCTCCTCGCGGTGCTCGCGCTCCTCATCGCGGAGCGCGTACCGGTCGATCTAGCACCGCTCTACGGCGGCGCGGGGAGCGACGTGGAGGGCGCGCGAGCGGAGCCGGCGCGCCGCACTCTTCCCGTCGCGGTGCGCGCGGCGAAGATCGTTCCGGGCGGCGCACGTGCGGCAGTTCGCCAAGCGTTCGCGCGCGCCGAGAGCGCGCGCGGCGCCGCGCACGAGAGCTACTTGCGCTTCGCCGAAGAGGCTGCGCTCGCCGCCGGCAGGCTCGCTCGTGCAAGTGCCCGCGCCGCCGGCGCCGCGGCGGGCCAGGTGACCGTCGTGCGCGCGCCGACCGCGCGGCCGCCACGGCAGGCGGCATCCGCGCCGCGTCTCGATCGCGCCAAATGCCTCGAGTTCGCGACCGGCAGCATCGCCCGTGTCCTCGGCGCGGCGTACGCGGCGATCGATCGCCACCCCACGCGCGTCCGGCTCCCCGCGGAGCCGCTCATGCTCGCCGACCGCATCCTCGAGATCGAAGGAGAACCGCTCTCGCTCGGCGCGGGGCGCGTCGTCACGGAACACGACGTGGGGCGCGACCCGTGGTACCTCGACTGCGGCGTGATCCCGACCGGCATCGCCGTGGAATCGGGGCAAGCGGACCTGTTTCTCTCCGCATATCTCGGCATCGATCGAGAGACGCGCGGGCTCGCCGTGTATCGCCTGCTCGATGCGGTCGTGACCTTCCACGACCGCCTTCCCGGCGCCGGCGATGTGATCCGCTACGACATCGCGATCGAGCGCTTCTTTCGCCAGGGAGAGACCTGGCTCTTTCGCTTCCGCTTCGACGCCACTGTCGGCGGCCGCCCGCTCCTCTCGATGCGCGATGGCTGCGCGGGGTTCTTCACGGCAGAGGAGCTTGCCGCAGGGAGGGGGATCGTGCGGCCCGCGCTCGAGCGCGAGGAAGGCGGCGGCGGCGCGGACCGCGCGGGTTCGCCGGCACTAGCGCCCGGCGCCAGCGTGGGCGCGGAGTATTCCTACGGTGCGGATGCCATCGATGCCCTGCGGCGCGGAGATCTCGCGCGCGGATTCGGGGCGGACTTCGCCGGCCTCGCGCTCGGCGCGCCGGAGACGCTGCCCGCCGAGCCGCGCCTCCTCCTCGTCGACCGCGTCGTTGCGCTTGCCCCGTCGGGTGGACCTCGTGGACTCGGGAGCATCGCCGCGGAGCTGGACATAAATCCCGACGACTGGTTCCTCGTCTGCCACTTCGCGGATGATCGCGTCATGCCGGGCACTCTCATGTACGAGTGCTGCCTGCACACGCTCCGCATCCTGCTCCTTCGCCGGGGATGGGTCGCGGAGCGCGGGCGCGTTCGCTACGAGCCGGTCCCCGGCGTCGCGAGCCGCCTCAAGTGCCGCGGCCAAGTGACCGCGAGCACGCGCACGGTGCGCTACGAAGTCACCGTCAAGGAGATCGGCTATCGCCCCGAGCCGTACGCGATCGCCGACGCGATCATGCTCGCGGATGGGAAGCCGATCGTGGAGATGACGGACATGTCGGTGCGGCTCGCGGGAACGACCCGCGAAGAGCTGGAAACGCTCTGGCGCGCGCGCGGCGCCCCCGCGCCGCGGCGGCGCGCGATCTTCGATCGCGACCGCATCCTCGCCTTCGCGATCGGCAAGCCATCCGATGCGTTCGGCGAGCCGTACCGAGTCTTCGACGAAGAGCGCGTCATCGCGCGCCTCCCGGGACCCCCCTACCAGTTCCTGGACCGCATCGTCCGCATCGACGCTGCGCCGTGGGTGCTCCGCGCGGGCGCCGAGATCGAAGCGGAATACGATTTGCCCGCGGACGCCTGGTACTTCGCGAGCAATCGCCAGGAGCGGATGCCCTACGCCGTGCTGCTCGAGATCGCCCTGCAGCCGTGCGGATGGCTCGCGGCGTACCTCGGCTCCGCGCTCACGAGCGAGGTGGATCTCTCCTTCCGCAACCTGGGCGGGAACGCCGTGCAGCTTCGCGCGGTTGCGGCCACCGCCGGCACGCTCGCTACGCGCGTCCGCATGACGAGCGTCTCGCAATCGGGAGGGATGATCATCCAGCACTTCGACTTCGAGATTCGAGATTCGTCCGGCGTAGTTTTCCGCGGCGACACCTACTTCGGTTTCTTCTCGAAGCAGGCGCTCGCGGAGCAGGTCGGCCTCCGCGGCTCGCCGCGGCGCGCCATCCCCACGGCGGCAGTCGGCGCAGATGCCGGCGCGCAGCGCGCGTTTCCCTTCCCCGCGGAAGCGCCCTTTCCCGACGACAAGCTCCGCTTGCTCGACGAAATCGACGCGCTCGCGCCCGCAGGCGGCGAGCGAGGGCTCGGCGCGCTCTGCGGCAGCTTCCGCATCGATCCGGATGCGTGGTTCTTCAAAGCGCATTTCTACCAGGATCCAGTCGTACCCGGCTCGCTCGGCCTCGAGTCCTTCATCCAGCTCCTAAAGGCGTTCGCCAGCGAGCGCTGGGGAGCAAGCGCCGGCACCCAATTCGAAGCGCCGGCCGCCGGCGTCCCACACCGCTGGTCGTACCGGGGACAGATCCTCCCCGCGAACCGCCTTGTCACCGTAGAAGCGGAGATCACCGCGCTCGACGAGCGAGCACGGCGCCTCACGGCCTCGGGCCTGCTCGCGGTCGATGGCCTCCCGATCTACCAAATGGCAGACTTTACGCTGGCGGTGGCGCCGGCGGGCGCGGGAGCGCGGCGATGAAGTACACGCACGTGCGCCTCGCGGCGATCGGCTACGAGCTTGCCCCCGTCGTCGTGACTTCCGACGAGATCGAGGAGCGTCTGCAGCCTCTCTACCAGAAGCTGCACCTTCCCGCGGGGCAGCTCGCCGCGCTCACGGGCATCGAAGAGCGCCGCTGGTGGGAGCCGGATTTCTCGCTCGCCGAAGGCGCGGCGCGCGCGGCCGAGAAGGCACTCGCGCGCGCGGAGCGGTCCGCGGCCGAAGTCGACACGCTCATCTACGCCGGCGTCTGCCGCGAGAGCTTCGAGCCGGCGACCGCGTGCGCGGTCGCGGCGCGCCTCGGCGTGAGCCCGAACGCCGAGATCTACGACGTCTCGAACGCGTGCCTCGGCGTGATGAACGGCATCCTCGACGTCGCGAACCGGATCGAGCTGGGGCAGATTCGCGCCGGCCTCATCGTCGCGGCGGAGACCGCGCGCGAGATCGTGGAGGTCTCGCTCGAGAAGATGCTCTCTGCGCGGACGATGGAAGCGTACACCCGCGGGCTCGCGACTCTCACGGGCGGGTCGGGCGCGGCGGCGGTCCTCCTCGCGCGGTACGAGGGAGAGCGCGGCGCGCGGCGCGCGCTCGCGGGCGGGATCGCGCGCAACGCGCCGGAGCACCACGGCCTCTGCCGCTGGGGGCTCGCCGGCGCGCCGACCCTCCATCGCGCAGTGCCGCTCCCGCAGGAGATGTACACGGACTCGAGCGCGGTGCTGCGCTACGGCGTCGAACTAGGAAAACGCACCTGGGAGGCGTTTCTCGCGGAGCTTGGCTGGAGCGCGGATGAGATCGAGCGCGTGATCTGCCATCAAGTCGGAGCCTCCCATCAGGACACGATCCTAAAGCTCCTCGGCATCCCGCGCGCGAAGGACTACTCGACCTTTCGCCACCTCGGCAACATGGGCACGGTATCGCTCCCGCTCACGGCGGCGCTCGCGGAGGAGCGCGGCATCCTCGCTCCCGGCACGCGCGTCGCGTTCCTCGGCATCGGGAGCGGCCTCAACTGCCTCATGCTGGGCTGGCATTGGTGACGGCTTCGCTCCTGCCGATTCGCAGCCACGAGCTGCGCATCGACGGCCTCCGCTACCATTACCTGGATGAAGGGAGCGGGACGCCGGTACTGCTCCTCCACGGGAATCCGACGTGGTGCTACTACTGGCGACACCTCGCGAAAGCGCTCTCCGCGCGCCATCGCGTGATCGTCCCCGACCACATCGGTTGCGGACTCTCGGACAAGCCGGATGACCGGCGCTATTCCTACACGCTCGCGCGCCGCGTCGCCGATCTCGAGGCGCTCATCGAACATCTCGCCCTCCCCGAAAAGATCACGCTCGTCCTCCACGACTGGGGCGGCATGATCGGCATGGCCTACGCCGTGCGGCACCCCCACCGCGCCGCGCGCTTCGTGATCCTTAACACGGCCGCCTTTCATATGCCCACCGGCAAGCGGCTTCCACTCGCGCTTACCCTCTGCCGCTCGCCGCTCGGCGCGCTCCTCGTTCGCGGCCTCAATCTCTTCTGCCGCGGTGCGCTCCGGACCGGCTGCCGGCTCGATTCCATCACGCCCGAAGAGCGCGCGGCGTACCTTGCGCCGTACTCAACCTGGCGCGATCGCATCGCCATCCATCGCTTCATACAAGACATCCCCGCCGCCGCGACCCACCCGACCTACGCCCTCGTGTCCGAAGTCGACGCCGGCCTCGCGCAGCTCGCTTCCCGCCCCATGCTGATCTGCTGGGGAATGAACGACTTCGTCTTCGACGCCGACTACCTCGCCGAATGGCGCCGCCGCTTCCCGCAGGCCGAAGCCCACTCCTTCGCCGACGCCGGCCACCTCATCCTCGAAGACGCCCGCGCCGAGATAGTCCCCCAAGTCGCAGACTTCCTAACGCGCACCGAAGCGAGTCTTGCTCACGGAAGTTGATGGGCTTTCGGATGAATCGTTAGAGCCAAGTCGCGGTTTTCCTTGCATATCGACGCATTCACAAGAATGCGCTATTCCCCAGCTTCGTAGCAGGTCTTCCAATTCATGACACTGAGAGATGCCAGAGCCATACAAGTATTGTGCCGCCAACATACGAACCAAAGTGGTCACTGCCCGAACCGGGCTACGACCGGTTTAGTTCACTTTTCGGGGGAGTAGCCCGAAGCTCTTTCGACTTCGAAGCCTTCGGTAAACCAACCGAGTCCTTGTTGCCTGGCCATTTTTCTCCAGGCTCGTCGTTCACCCAGTACTTGCAGTAGCCGTGATAGAACTCAATCCTCTGCCAGTATTCTTCCTGGTTGAAATCTCGGAGCTTCAGCAGCCATGCGAGACGCTCGGTTGCTTCGATCATCAATTTCTTCATCTATGGGTCTGTGATTCGTGACTTCGAGCCCTTTGGTAGCCGTGGAACGGCGCCTGCGTGAAGGTTCTCGATGAAGCCGTTTCTTAGCGCAGCAATGATGAGCGCGTTAGCTTCTTCGCGAACGGTGAATTTGGGTTTCATTTCAATGGAAGAAGGCTGGGGTTAATAAGTCTTTCCCCGCGGAACTCGCTCGACGAAAAAAGGGACCTGGGAACCCCCCAAGTCCCTTGTGGGGGCTCTCGCCGATCTCCACCGACGGGCGAGAGTCATGACGTTTTTCACGATATCGAGAACGTCGCCAGGCGGTGCCTGGTGTCAGCGGCGATGAAGAGCCGCGACCCAAGGAAAAACCGACGAGCATCCAAGTTCCCGCCGAAGTGCTTAAGGGTCTCGAGGCGGTTCGGCAGTCGGGGCTCACGAACATGTTGGACAGACCGAGGGTTGCCTTCCTCGCGGAGGAGATGGGCTTTTCCGAAGCGGCGACCTGGATAAGGGCGCACCGCATTGTCGTGCTCACGGAAAATGATGCGTTTTCGGTGAGGGTGAACGGGTAGCTGTTATGCCGCCTCCTGTGCCGGGCCAAGACCCGGCCGGAAGGAGG
>JAKEFC010000091.1 GCA_022616235.1 Planctomycetota bacterium | reverse complement strand
GTCTTCCCTGGGCTGACGGCGATTCGGACGTGTCGCGCAGAATTCGGCGAAAGCTCGAACATCTCCGAATAGGCGGGGGCGAATCCGGGGATCGCGGCCTGGACCGCGGCCTTGCCGCTACGCAGGTAAATGGTGAAGCGCCCCGCGGCGTCCACCGTCGCGGTCGTTGGCTGCCAGCCCATGACATCCACGTACGCGGCGCCTGCGTCGCTCGCGCTGCCGGATATGTCGCCGTACATCTGCAATTGCAGCCGGTCGCACCCGAAGACCCGGCCCACGCTCACCGGCTTGCCCTCCGCGGTCACGACTTCGCCCGTTACCTTGATCCCGGGCGAGAGGAGCACCGTTTGTATGTCGAAGCCGGACTGCGCGCCCCAGTGCCAGATGCGCTGCTCGACGAATCCTTCCTTGGAAAACGAATAGCTACTAGTTCCGCTCGGATTCTGTGCGGCCGGCAACTGATAGGTGCCGTCGGCGGCCGTGCGCGCGACCGCGACCGGCGCCTCCGCTCCCGCGTCGCCGAAGCCGGGCGAAGCGGACGTGAAATGGGCGACTTCGACATCCGCGAGGGGCTCGAGCGTCGTCGCGTGCAAGACGAGGCCATCGCAAACGAGGCCGCCGCCCGGCGGCAATGCCGCCGCGACCGGCGCCGCGTCCGGCGCTTCTGTCTCGGCGCTCGACTCGGCATCGCCCGCGAGCGGAGAGCCTTCCGATTCTGCCGCCGGCGAATCGCCTCCGCCGCCGCCCGCGCGATCGCGGCTGCCGCTATCTCGCATCAAGAACATCGCCGCCAGGAAGATGAGCGCGGCGACGATCACCGGCACGACGATCTTCACGTTGCCGATCTCGGCGGGGCCGCACGACGAAGGTTTGCCCTGTTTCGCGGAGAAAGTACGCATGAGGGTCTCCTCTCGACTTCCGCCTCCTGGCGGCGAGCGGCGGAAGCGCACCGTCCCCCAAGCAGGGCGACGAACGCGACGCGGCTCGCGCGGCGCGGTTTCCGGCGGCGGGCGGTCGAGTGCCGTGCGGCGATGCGCGGCCGCTACTTCTTACCTGGCGGCTTTTCCAACCGTACGTCGTCGATGAAAATCGTTTTCGGCTTCGACGGGGGAATCATCAGCAAGTTGATTCCCTGGATCTCGTCCCTCGTCGCGTTGGAATAGGTCGAAAGCTCCTTGTCGAGATCGACGCGGATCTCCGTCCACCCCGGACGATTGATCGTGATGTGATAGAAGAACCCTCGTGCCTTCAGGATCTCTTGCGAGCGCAAGACCTGCTCGAGATTGCCCACATCGAAGAATACGGTGAACTTCCCGACCGCATCGTCCGGCGAATAGATCGCGAGGTGCAGCGCGCGATGATCGGCGAGGCGGATTTCTTCCATGCGTGCGAGCGGCAAGAACGCGATGGGACGCATTCCCATCAGCTCGACCTCGGCGCTCCACTTGAGCGACCGCGCGCCGCTGTGCACGAAGGCCGCGTCGGTGTTGTATTTCGCATCTTCGCCGCGGCCCTGCACGGCCTTCTCCGGCGCTGGGGCGTCCTCCTCGAAATTCGCGAGCGGCGTGTACAGCTCGCCATCCACCTGCTTCGATAGCTCTGCGAGCTGCGGGCGGAGCGGCGTGTCCCCGAAGGCCGCCGAGAGCTTCTTCAACTCGGATTCCGCGGCCTTCCACTCCTTGCTCGCGATCGCTTTCGTTACCCCTGCGAGCTTGACCCCGCCCTTGCACGCATTCAGCCACGGCTTCAGGATCTTCTTGCCGTCCGCGTCGGTGCTATCCTGACACTCCTTGAAGCGCTTCTCGGCCTCCTTGAAGTCGCGCGCATCGAATAGCTTCTTCGCCTCATCGAATGCGGCACCCGCGGCTTCATGCTTGAAGCGCGGCACCTCGTCGAAGGAGCCCGCAAGAACGCTCCAAGCGACCACCGCGCTCCCGGCCAAAGCTAGACCGATCGATCGAGTGTGCATCCGTACCTCCAGTTTCCTCCCTGAATACGCGCGCGGCACCGAGTGGGTTTCCGCGGCGCGCCAATTCGGGGCAGAGAACGCCCGGTCGCTAGCGTGTATGCGCGGCGAGCAGGATCGGCCCTTCCACCTCGAAGAGCAGCTCCAGCGAGCGGCCCAGCTCGAAATTCCCGATCAGCGAATGCCCATCGCTCCCGCTATCGCTTGCGCGATAGGTCGCGCCGTTCTCGAGAATGAAGCCGACGATCTCTTGCGCGGCCCAGCTCTTCTTACTGTAGACGTAATAGAATTCCACCTTCGACCCCGGGTCCCTTTCGCTCGCCTGCTCGCGCAGCTCGACGTAGCCGATCTCCCTCTCGTTGGGGCGCGCTATGGTTTTCCCTTGGATGACCTTTTGCACCGAGACCACTCGGGACGGGGGCGGCGGTCCGGTCTTCTCCACTCGCTGTGCACACCCGCTCGGAACGCAGAAGGCGCCGATGATCGCGGCGAGACCGAGAAGCGGCGCGATCGGCGAACGCGCGGCTCCGGGATCGGCTGTCTTGTCTTTGGCGCTCGGTCGCGGCGTCATGGAACTCCTCTTTCTCGAGTCGCGCGCGTGCGTTTCGCGCGCGGTCGTCTGCGATCTCTTGGTGTACCCCCAAGCCGCACCGCCGGACGCGCCGGGAGCGCGGGTGCCTGCGCGCGGTTAGCCTCAAGCGGAGCAAGAGTTTAGCGCCGTGAACCTCGGACGAGAAGCGAACGATTGCCGCGCTGCTCTCAGCGCGCCTCGGCGGTGCGGGAAACCCGCTCCCACGCACGATTTCCGCTTCAGCCGCTTCCCCGCGGCCGCCGATAGGTTTTCTACGTTTCCACGATTCTCGCAGGGAAGCATTCCGAAAACTACGCGCGCGTGCCGTCCAGCGGGCCGCCGCCAGGACGTTCCGACTCGACGTCTTGGGGTGCAACGAAAGGTCGCCAATGGAGTTCAAGGAGTATCTTGCGATTATTCGCAGACGGTGGCTCCTCTTCTTCCCAATATTCGCCCTGATCGTCGGCGCTCACCTCTTCTGGGTGACCTATGGACAAACGAGCAAGTACTCCGCCTCCTCCAAAGTGATCATCGGCGCAGACAAACAGCTTCCCCTGCAAGCGCTCCCCGGAGTTCCGATCGGCCTGCACGGAGTCTCCTACGAGACGAAGGAAGCGACGCTGACGGACTACCCGGTGCTTCGCCGCGCGGCGGAATTGGCGCTCGGCCGGAAAGACTTCGAGAGCGGCGAGTTCGACTCGGACAAGATGCGGGAGCAGATCGCGAGCGGCGTGAAGGCGCTCTGCTTGCGCTTTGGCAACACCGATGGGGGTCTCGAGCGCGTGATCGTCGAGCTCGAGAAGAGCGTCCAGACCAAGAGACAGAACAACGAGCAAATCGTCGAGATCTTGGCGGAAGGCGACAGCAAGGACGAGACGATCGTCCTCTCCTGGGCCATGGCGGAAGGCGCCGCGCAGTTTCACAACGAGAAAGCGCGGGGCGAGATCGACGCATTCCTCGCCGCGAACGACACGAGGATCGAGCAAGCTCGTGCCGATGTGCAAGTGGCCGCCGAAGAGCTGCACATCGCGCAGAAAGAGCTTGGGATCACCAACTACGAGGAGAAAGAGAATCAGATTCTCGCCGGCCTTCGTCACGTCGAGGAGGAAGAAGCGCGGGTCGTTGCCGCGAGTCGCAAGAACGATCGCCTGATCCAATACCGGCTCCAGGAGCAGTCGTTCGACGGCCGCAGCGATGCGTATTCCGAGGTGGACCTGTCGCGGGAGGCGAGCGTCGGCGCCGTGCAAAAGATGCTCTTCGAGAGCAAGCTGGAGCTGGAAGCGAAGGTCGCCGCCCTGTCCCCGAAGCACCCCGATGTGCATCAACTCCGCGCGAAGATCGCCGGACTCGAGAAATCGCTCGCGAAGGAGCAGGACGTAGTACTTGCGAACAAGTACCAAGCGATCTCGCGCGAGACCAACGGGCTGATCAAAGCGAACGCGCTCTTGAACCTCGAGTTGGACGTGCTCGCCGAGCGGCGCGCGCGCCTGAATCAAGAGCTGCAAGAATTCAACGCGCTCCGGCAGGACTTCCGACCGAAGGAAGAGCGCTACGCGGAAGCGCAGGAGCGGCTGGCGTCGCTCCTTGATCTGCGGAAGCAGGTAGGGTGGTTTTCGGAAGGGAACCTCGGCAGCCTCGTGGTGTACGACCCCGCCGTCATTGTGACCAAGATCTCGCTCGGGGGGCAGGGGCTGGGGCCGCTCACGCTCACTCTGCTCATGGCGTTCATCTTCGCGCTGGGAGTCGTCTACATCGTCGAGTACGTCGACACGCGCGTGAAGACGGAGCACGACATTCGCCGGCACCTCAACTTGCCGCTCCTCGGGATCATTCCGAAGCAATCGGGCTCCGGTTGCTTGCTCACCCAAGCGCCGCCGCAAAGCGAGATCGCGGAAAAATTCAATACCGCGGCCACTCTGATCCAGAGCATTTCACATGAACTCAAGATCAAGACTCTCATGGTCTGCAGCGCGATCGCCCGCGAAGGTAAGACGACGGTTTCCGTCAACCTCGCGGTAGCGCTCGCGCGCAAGGGCGCGAAAGTCGTGCTCGTGGACGCGGACCTGCGCATCTCGCAGATCCACAATCTGCTCCGGCTGCCGAATCACATCGGACTGTCGACGATCCTGGAATCGCGCGTCGACGCATCGCAGGTGATCCGCGGCGTCATGACGGACGACGAAATCGCGGGCAGCCGGCCCAGTGCAATGGCGCGCGTGCAACGATCAGGGGTGGAGAACCTCGACGTGATCACGAGCGGCCCGCCGTGCAGCGACCCCGTTACGCTCCTCGAATCGGGACGGCTCGCGCGGCTGGTCGCGGAACTGCGCCAGCACTACGACTTCGTCGTCTTCGACACCCCGCCGATCAACAAGGTCGGCGATGCGCTCACCATCTCGTCGGCGGTGGACGGGAGCATCTTCGTGGTCGGATCGGGGCAAGCGGAGCAGCACGACGTGACGTGGGCGAAACACTTGCTCACGAACGTGCAGTCGAACATTCTCGGCGTGTTCCTGAACAAGTTCGCGAAGCAGCGCGGCAGCGAATACTACTACTATTACTACGAGAACGACCGGAAGCGAAAGCGAGTCAAGACTCGCGGCTGACGCGCGGCACGCGGCTGCTCGCGCGGCAGCAAAAAGGGAATCGACACGGGTCTCGTGCGCAGCGCGCGCGAGGCCCGTTTGCGTTTGCGGGTGGCCCGGAGCGGGGCGTGACTTGTAACTCGGACGACCTCGCGCTAACTTCCTCGCGTTTCGCGAACCAGCGCGGCACGGGCGATTAGCTCAGTTGGCTAGAGCGCCTCCCTTACAAGGAGGAAGTCGGCGGTTCGAGTCCGTCATCGCCCACCACTTTGTTCGCTTGGTGCGAAAGCTCACCGTTCATCTTCGATGCTGTGCCACGCGCGCGGCCCCATCGCTTGACAGCTACCCGATGCGGGCTATATTCCGGCACTCTGCGCTTCGTTCCCGTGCTTCTCTTCGTACCCGTCGGGCGGCACGCTGAGTGCGTGAGTACTGCGCGTGACCTACAAGCGCAAGAATCGCTCTCCGGCGCCGCTCGAGCGACCTGCACACTCGCCGCGGAGTGCGGCCGGCAACTCGTGGGGACGTAGCTCAATTGGTTAGAGTCCCAGACTGTCGATCTGGTGGTTGCGGGTTCGAGTCCCGTCGTCCTCGCCAGTTGCCGGCCGGCTAGGCCCATACGAAGCGCGCTCCGCACTTCGTATGGGCCTTGTCGATTGATGTGGGCGGATGAGGGCGATTGGCGGGTGCGAAGTCCGGAGCCTTCGGGAGACGATCGAATGCGCACCTACGATGTAGTAGTGCTCGGCGCGGGACTCGCGGGGGTAGCCGTCGCGCGCGCGCTGTGCGCGGCCGGCGTCTCGCGTCTTCTCATCATCGAACGGGAGTCGTCCGCCGGGGCGCACGCTTCGGGGCGTAGCGCCGGACTCGTGCGCACGGCGACCGAAGATGCGGCGATCGCGCCGCTCGCGCGGGAGGGTGCGGCGGCGATCCGCGCCTTCGGCGACGCCTTTCGCCGCACCGGCTCCCTCCTCCTCGGCGGAGCGGAACGGCTCCCGGAGGCCGTGCTCTCGCGACCCGAGCATCGCGGCGCGAGCGCCGGCGATCTCGCTGCCCTCGCGCCTCTCCTTGATGTCCCCGCGCTCGCCGGCGCGATCGCGACATCGGACGACGGCTGGGTCGACGTGCCCGCGCTCTTGGAGCGCATGCTCGCGGAGGTGCGCGCGGCGGGGGGAGAAGTGCGCTACGGGCTTGCGGCACGCGCGCCGCGGATCGCGCGTGGCGCCGCCTGCGGCGTGGACACCGACGAGGGCGCGATCGCGTGCAAAGACCTCGTGGTCGCGACCGGCGCGTGGGCCGCGGAGTGGGGAGAGAAGGGGGGAATTCCAGTCTCGCTCCGGCCATTCCGGCGCCATCTCGCGGAGACCAGGAGCCCCGCCGCCAGCGCCGGGGCGTCAGACACGCAGGCTTGGCCGTGGGTGTGGGATCTCGAGCGGCGTTTCTATTTTCGCGGCACGGAAGCTGGCATGCTCTGGTGCGCCTGCGACGATGTCCCCGACGCCGCGGGGGACGCGCGAGCGGATGCGGGGGCGTGGCAGAAGATCGACGCGAAGATCGCATCGGCGCTTCCGCGCGCGCGGCCGCTCGATGTCGTCCGCGTGTGGGCAGGGCATCGCACCTTCGCCTCCGACCGCCGCTTCCTGCTCGGTCCCGATCCGCGGCTCGCGGGGTGGCACTGGGCCGCCGCGCTCGGCGGCCATGGCGTCACGGTAGCGAACGCGATCGGCAGGCGGGTCGCGGCGGCGATCCTCGGAGACGGCGTCCCCGAAGCGGAGTTCACCCTGCGGACCGCGGTCCTGGATGGAGCGAAGGGCTGACATGGCAGGAGATTCCGAAGCGGAGATCGACGGCAGCGCGAGCGCGGGAGAACAGGGGCTGCGCTCGCGCCTTCGTTCGTTGCTCGAGCGCGAGCTGCCCGTGACGGTCGTCTTCGCGGAACGAAGCGTGCCGCTCGCGGAGATCGCCGCGTACGAGCCGGGGAGCCTCATTTCCACGGAAGAGACGAGCCCCGCGCGCGCGACGTTGTTCGTGGCGGGGCAGGAGATCGGGCGCGGCGTCGTCGTTCAGGTCGCGCATCGCCTCGCGCTCCGCATCGACGAGCTTCGCGATCCGCGCGAGTTCTTGCCGGCCCTCGGCGCGGCAGGCAGCCTCGGCGTCGAAGGCGTTCCGGCCGGTGGTTAGAGCTCGTTTCAAAACCTGGCCTGGCTTCGGCCGGCTGCGGGGCACGCGCGCGGCGTCGAACCTCATCGCCGTATTCCTCCATCAATACGACTCTTCGGCGCTCCTTGCCCACGCGCCCATCGCTCGACCTCGGGACGACGGCCAGGTTTTGCAATGAGTTCCAAAAGAAAGCGACGGCGGCCGCCGCAACGAGACTCGCTCGCGGCGCGCGCCGAGAAGTACGACCTCTACCAGCGGAGCGTGCAGACTCCCTACTTGGACGCCGCGTTCTTCGTGCGCGTGTTCAAAAAGACCTTCGGCCGCCCGCCGCGCACGTTGCGCGAGGACTTTTGCGCGGCGGCGCACCTTTCTTGCGCCTGGGTGGAGAGTCACCGCGAGAATCGCGCTTATGGCTTCGACTTGGATTCCGAGCCTCTCGCCTGGGGACTCGAGCACAACGCGGGAGATCTCTCGCTCGAGCAGCAGTCGCGCTTGCATCTCGAAGTCGGCAACGCGCTCGCGGTGCGGGAACCGAAGGTCGATATGGTGGCGGCGTTCAACTTCTCGTATTGCGTCTTCAAGGCGCGAAAGGAGCTGCTCGCGTACTTCCACGCCGCGCGCAAGAACTTGCGCCGCGAGGGGCTGTTCTTCCTCGATGTAATGGGGGGGCCCGAGTCGCAGGTGGAGATCACCGACCGGCGCCGGATCGGCGGCTTCAGCTATGTTTGGGAGCAGGAATACTTCGACGCGATCACGGGGGAGATTCGCTGCTCGATCTCCTTCCGGTTCCGCGACGGCAGCGTGCTCAAGAAACCGTTTCGCTACGACTGGCGGCTCTGGACCATCCCGGAGCTTCGCGACATCGCCGCCGAGGCCGGCTTCCGCGACTTCGCCGTCTATTGGGAGGGAACCGAGTCGGACACCGGGGAAGGAAACGGCGCGTACACCAGGCGGGAGCACGCGGAGAATTGCGATTCCTGGGTCGCGATCATCGTGTGCCGCAAGTGAGCGCAGCGCGGGGCAGCGCTCACGGCGCGGCCGTGACGACGATGCAGCGCACCTCGCGCGCGCGCGCCGCGCGGAGCGCGCGCACGCAGTCGCGGAGCGTCGCCCCCGTCGTGAGCACATCGTCTATCACCAGCACGCCCTTCCCGAGCACGCGGAGCGCGCGGCGCGGCGTGTAGGAAAAGGCGCCCAAGAGATTTCGCTCTCGCTCCTTCTTCCCCAATGCGGTCTGCGGCCGCCGCAGGCGCCGCCTGGGCGGCGGAAACCGCCGGATGCGGAAGGCCGGCGCCATTTCCCGCGCGAGGTGCTCGGCGAGAGGTACCCCGCGAGCGAAGAGCCGCCACGGGTCGCGCGGAACCGCGACCCAGCCATCGATACCGGCGAGCCAGTCGTCCGCGAGGGCGCGCTCCGCGGTCCACGCGGCGAGACG
>JAKEFC010000006.1 GCA_022616235.1 Planctomycetota bacterium | reverse complement strand
TTCGGCAACGCGGCGACCAAGGCGTTGGCAATCTGCTCTCCCGTCAGGTTCTTACCGATCACGACGAAAGCACGGACGCCGGCTTTGCGGAGCGCATGCAGTTCATTTTCGCGGTAGCGAATGCGCTGGTCCTTCGTGAGGACGATCCAGCGCAGTCGCCCAGCCTCGGCAAGCCATTCCTCGTCGGTTGTACCGGGTTCGAATCTCTCGTCGTGGGCAATGACTTCCGCGCCGGCCTTGCGGAGCGCATTGGCGACAACGTACCGGCCCATGCAGGCATCGACAAAGAAGACGATTCGCGCCTCAGGCGGCAACAGCAAGCTCGCAGCGGATTGCTTCTTCGATCTCCGTGCGTTCCCGGCCGAAGTCACGCGCCAGCTCATCCTCGGTCTCGCCGGCCTTGAAGCGTTCAGCGATGGCAAGCGTGGGAATGCTCGTGCCGGTGAGCACCGGTTTGCCGAAGGCGACGTTGGGGTCGATCATCACTGCGCGCGGAGCTTCGGCGTAGGCCCTTCCCGTAAACGGAAACAGCGTCGCCACGAGGCCGTAGTCATCCCACTCGATGCGCGTCAGATACAGTTCGAGCGCTTCGCGTATGGCAGTCTGACCTTCTTGGGAAACATTGATCAGACGTTCCGCTTCCTGGATGAACAAGTCTCGGCCATCCGTCTCGAATCGTCTTGCAACGAGCGGATGAGATGTCTTGAAATCGCGTTGGAGGTACCGAACGGCGCGACGGACCCTCTGCAAAGGAATGTCGTGTTCGCGAGTCATCGCGCCGAGGACGTGTGCCTCGGCCAGATTCATAAACGAGAGCAGCGGTGGCTTCTTGCGTGGAATTTCGAGCACCGGACTTGCGCGTCTGGGTCCACCTTGCGTCGGATAGGGCCGGCCCATGACCCATGCGCGCACCGTCGCCACGGGCAAGCGCAAATAATGGGCCGCCTCGCCAACCGTGTAGTTCGGCAAGTTTCTCGAATCCCCATTCGACTGCTGTCGTGCTGCCGGCATCTCGAAACCTCCTGAATTGGGCAAACGCTCCGAGAGCGTTCGTGCGGAATCGCGGCGGACCGGCACGCGGCGCTCCACCGCGCATCGCCGTTTCGTGAATGATCCATGGGACTTCGCTCGGAGACAATAGTCCTGCACAAGTATTCAGATCGCTGCTTGTCGTGGACGGGCATGTGAGGCCGACGTCCTTTTCGAAGGATGAAATCCATCGACCAGTCGTCCGTTAGCGGACTCCCACTTCACGACTCGTGCGATTTCGACGCCGTTTCGTGAGTACGAAGAGATGTCCGCGGGGTTCGATTCAGCGTGCGGGAGTGAGCCGCCGGAAGAGCCACACCCAGCCGTGCATTTCGGGTTTCGCGGCGCCGATTCGCTCGTCGGTGCAGTGATCGCCGACGAGGAGGTCCAGGTCGCCATCGGAGTCGTAGTCCGCGGCGTGCACTTGGGTCCTTCGGCCGGGCCACGTGGGGTCCGCGGGCGAGCCCTGGCCCCGGGGCCCGCGGCTCTCGATGAGCGTCGCCGCGGGGGTGAACGCGGGCGCGCCACGTTTCCCGATGTTCCGGAACCAAACCGCGCCGCCGGAGGCGCCTCCCGACAAGATGTCGAAGAGCCCGTCGCCATCCCAATCGGCGAGCGTGGGAATCGCCTCGCCGCTCGAAACCTTGAGCGGTTCCTTGCCGCACATGAGCTGCTCCGACTCCGGCGCGAAGGCGTGTTTCTCCTTGCTGCCCTCGTTCCGGCGCAGAAAGAGGTGTCCGCCGCTCGAGCCGAGCACGAGGTCGAGGTCGGCATCTTCGTCCCAGTCCGCGAGCGCGGCGCCGACGCCCAGCGACTCCTTGAACTTGCCGTCCGCCACGCCGGTCCACTCGTTCGTATCTTGGTCCCAGTACTGGCCGAGGCGCAGGATCCTTCCCGCCTTGTCGCGGAGCTGCGCCGGAGCTGAGAAGCCGCCGGTCTTCTTCCCCGCGAGCACGTAAACGCCGCCCTCGTAGCAGCCCGTGTAGAGATCGGCGACGCCGTCGCCCGTGATGTCCGCGACCTGCGGACTGATCGCGATGCATCACCAGTTGGGGATCTTGACCGCCGCCCCATCCGCCTCGAGGAGCCCCTTCGCCTCGTAGTCCGGCTTCTCGCGCGTGCCGACGTTGCGGTAGAGCTGGATGCTTCCCGCGAAGTTTCCGACGAGGAGATCGGTCTTCCCGTCGCCGTCGTAGTCGTGGAGGAGCGGCCCGGTGTGCGCGACAAAGGCGCTCGTGTCGATGAAGGCGTCTCCCGCCCTCAAGCGAATGGGCGGATCGAAGTGAGCCCGCTCCTCAGCCGCCGGCGCCGGCGGCTCCTCCTCGGCAAGCGCGTGGTCGTTGCAGAAGCACGCCGCGAAGAGCAACGAAATGAACACCCAAAAGTAGGACATCGTGGCCTCCCGATTCGCTGCGACACCGTACCCGATGGCGCCGCCCGCAAGGGCCATCCGCCCGCGCGCCCCGCCAGCGCCGAGTACGCTCGCATTCTACTCCGAGAGCTTGCGCGTCTTCCATCGACCCGCGGCGGATCGGCGCGAACGCCTAGAGCCTTCTCATGGAAGGCTCTTAGCGCGGCGCCGCGAGGCGCCACGCCTCGAGACGCTGCTCGACCTGCCAGACGCGGACGTGGGGCATCCCACGGTACGGATACCAGGAGGGTACGGCAGGCAAGATGTTCGCGACCCGCTCGTAGCCGAGTCCCGCGAGCCCATCGAGCGCGACCCACCGCTCGTAATCGAAGCCCTTCTCGGCCCGCAGCATCGCGGCCCGCGCGGGGGAGTGGCGGCAGTCCGCGATGAACTCGCGCAGGCCGAAGGAGATGTAGATCCACTCCGGCAGGTTCGCGCGCGAATCCGCGATCTCTTGCAGCGAGCGCGTGTCGAGCGGGCGGCCGTGCACGAGTTCGAGGCGCGACTTGTTCGGCACGCGCGGATCGAGGCTCGCGATATTGATGCGGCTTGCGGGCGGGACGTGCTCCAGGATGTGCCTTTCGCTCGCGGCGTCGAAGCGCCCGGGCAAGTCGATCCAAGCGAACGCGGCGTGATGCACGTTGGCGGCGAGGAGGAGCGCGAGCGCCGCGCCGCAGGCGATGCGCGCGCCGCCGCGCACGCACCATGCGCCGAGCCGCGCGAGACCCGCCGCGATCATCGGCACGAGGCAGATGACGGCGGCGGTGTAGAAGCGGTCCGCGGTGTAGCCCATCGCGAGGAGACCGAGCATGGCGCTCGCGAACGGCAGCGCCATCCAGAGCGCGAGCGCGGTGGGGCGCGCAAAGAGCGCGGCCAACGCGATGATGGCGATCGCGCTACCGCCGGGCCCCAAGTTGTCGATGAGGCAGCGCGCGGCGCGGCCGAGGAGATCGAAGAAATTCGTGTCGCCGAAGCCGAGGCCCCCCCAGGCCGCGCTGTCCGCGCCGCTTCCGCCTAACCAGTGCCGCATGCGCACGAGCCAGATCCCGGGTTGCAGCGCCACGTTGAGGAGAGCGTAGGCGCCGATCCCGGTCGCGAGCGAGGCGCCGGCGGAGCGCCAGTAATTCGCGCGCGCGGCGGCGGAAGCGCGCGACGCCCGATAGCCCCAGATCGCGAGCGCGAGATAGGGGAGCACGTAGACCGGTCCCGCCATCTCCTTCGTGCTGATCGCGAGCACCGCGAAGATGGAGAGGATTGCGCCGCGCGCGGGCGTGAGCCCGCTCGAGAAGATCGAGAGATACGGGATCAAGGAGAGTGCGATGAAGCTCGCCATCAGCCCATCGGGGCGCGTGTTCGGCATGGCGTAGATCGCGGGATAGTTCGTGGCGATCCCCGCGAGCACCGCGGCGAAGATCGCCCAGCGCTCGGGGATCACGCGCCGGAGCTGCGCCGCGAACACGCAGAGCAGCGCTAGGTTCAGCGCAAGGAAGAGCAGGCGCCCTTGCAGGATCAGGGCGGAGAGCTGCCGGAGCGGAGCGCCGAATCCGTAGGGAAAGTCGCCGGATGGCGATGAGAATCCTCCGGTCGCCCACCAGTAGGCGATTGATACTCCGTACCCCGGCGCGAGGAGCAGATTCGGCAGCGGCGGATACTTGTGGTAGCTCTGCCCCTTCTCCTTGAAGAACTTGAGCGCGGTGAGCGGCTGCGAGTCGTCATCGAGCATCGAGTCGCAGGACGGGAGCAGATAGCCGATGACGGGCAGCGCGAGCAGAACGATGACGGCGCAGGGAACGAGGAAGTAAGCGTGTTCGCGCAGCAATCTCACGGTTGCTCCCGCAGTCGCCCGGTTTCGCGCCGCGCCGCCGCGTTTCAGGTTTCAGGAAGGCGCCAGAGTAGACGGGGTCGCGAGCTTTCGCGCAAGGATGGCTTCGATGTTCGAGAGCGTGTCCATCGTTTGGATCTCGCGGAGCTGGAAGCGTACGCCGAAGCGTTGCTCGAGCGCCTGAATGAGCTGCAAGTGGCCCAGAGAGTCCCACGCCGGGATCGAATCCGGCGACGCGTTCGCCGCGATCAGGGTCCGATCGACGCGAAACACGGCGGCGATGACTTCCTTGATCTCAGTCTGCATGGAGAAGCTCCGTTCTTTGCGTTGGATCTCCGGGCGGCAGGCGGGGCGGGCGGCTGCCCGAGCGTGCGCGCTCGCAGCCGATCCACTCCGGGAGCGCGGGCAGGGCGGCGACCGCGACCGCCCGGCAGGCGCCGCCCGGATCGAGGGCGCCGATCTCTTCGAGAAACGCGCGCGCGGGGGCGTTCTTCTCGGTCGCCCGATACGGCAGGTGCACCTCGCGCGGCTCGGCGCCGCGAGCGGCGGCCTCCTCGACGAGCGCGCGGAGGAGCGCGACCTCGACGCCGAGCCCGATCACGCGGCAGGAGAGGAGCATGGTTTCGATGCGCAACTCGGTGCCCCCGAGGCGCGCGACCGCCGCGCCTACCATGCCGGCGTCGCCGAAGCGATCGCAATAATCCATCGCGGCCACGATCGCGCCGGGATCGTTCATCGCGGACTGGATCTCGCTCTCCGTGAGGCGCTTCGGGTCGAGATTGAATTGATTCGTCTTCGCGTGCAACTGCGCCACGCGCGCGAGATCGGCCGGATCGTCGCAGCGCACGCGGACTCCGATCGCGAGCGATCGCAGGTGTTCCACTCGCGTCGCGGGATCGGCGAGGAGCGCCGCGCGCTCCGCGTGCTGACTCTGCAGCTCTCCGCGCCGCAGATCCTCGGCCGAGGTTCCCGCGAAGAGGGGCCACGGCACCGCGCGTAGCGCCGGCGCGAAGTCGAGCGGTTCGTCGGGGAGGTCGAGCACGCGCAGGGCCGGGTGCGCCGCGGCGACCGCCGCCCGCTCCCGCGGGCTGTCGTCGATGTAGAGCGCGGAGTCCGCGCCGATGTTGAAGGCCTCGAGAATGCGAGCGACGCTCTCCGCCTTCTCTTCCCAGTGAATCTCCAGGTGCGCGAAGTCCGTGGATCGGAGCAGCATCGCGGGGTGGCCGTCGATCGCGGCGAGCGCGTCGTCGCGATTGTTCTTCGAGGCGGCCGCGAGCAGGATTCCAGACTCGCGCCAGCGGCGCAGCTCCGCTTGCAGCTCGAGGTAGCACGCTCCCGGGTAGCCGTCGCCGAGCGCGATGCCGCCGGCGCCGACCTCGCCGACGATCCCTCCCCACAGGGTGTTGTCGAGGTCGACGATCACGGCTTTCAATCCGCGCCCGCTCTTGAGCAGGATCCGCCGCGCGAGGTCGCGCGCGATCCAAGCGAACGCTGCCTCCGTATAGCGCAGACGCGCGAGGTGCCAGAGCCGGAGATCGAACGCCGCGGCGCGCCCAATCTCCTCTTCCCACGCTCCGGGGTCGAGTCGCTCCACTTCCGTGCGGCCCGCCAGCTCCGCGCCGAGCTTCCTGCGGAAGGCCGCGACGCGCTCGCGCACCGTGCCGCCTTCCGCGGCGACGTGCAACGGATAGGCGCTCGCGTGCGGCATGTGCGGCTCGAGCACGAAGAGGTGGCGTGCGCTCGCTGCGGCGAGGTCCACGCGCCGCAAGAACTCGCCGCGCAGGCGTGCCGCATCCGCTTCCGTCCACGGGCGCGCGGGATCGTGGAGCGAAGCGTAGGTGCGCTCGTCGTCGATGGCGAGCAGCGCGCAGTCGAAGGGGCGCTGCTGGACCGCTATCTGCGCATCCATCGCTTCGTACTCGAAGAAGTGGAGGCGCGGCGCGACCCCGTCGAGGAGCAGCTCCGCGGCGAGGAACGGCTCGAGCGGACGCCACGTCGTCGTGCTGAAGATGGCGAATTCGAGCGCTTCACCGCCGCGCGCGCGGAGCCGCTCGAGCACGCCGGCGCGGCCCGCGGTGAGCGCGGCTTGGCGCCATTCAGCGCGCGTCGGAGGCCGAATCTCCGCCTGCGTTGCCGCCGCTCCCGAAGTCACGCGACGATACCTCCGGCGACCGGCAGGTCGATCCCCGTAAGGAACGCGGCGGCGTCGGAAGAGAGGAACGCGACTGCGCTCGCGACGTCCTCGGGGCGCGCGTGCCGGCCGAGCGGCGAGCGCGCGGCGATGTCATCGCGCACGCGCGCGGGGAGCGCGAGGGTGCGGCGCGTCTCCGTCATCGCCGGGGAGACGAGATTCACGCGCACCGCGTGCGGGCCCAGCTCCGCGGCGAGGCTGCGCACGAGCCCCGCGAGGGCGCACTTGGCGACGGTGTACGCCGTCCAACCGGGGGGCGGGGCTTCTCGAGTCACGATGGAGGAGACGGCGACGATCGACCCGCCGCCGGGCGCGCCTGTAGCACCTGTGGCGCCGGCGCCGCCCGCGCCCGCGCTCTCGCCGTGGGCGCTTCTCTTCATGCCGGGGAGCACGGCCTGCACCGCGTGATAGAGGCCCCCTGCGGCGCGGCGGAATTCATCCTCGAGCTGGGCGAAGGAGGAGCGCTCGATGGTTTGATGGGCGATCTCGCCGTGCGCCGAGTAGACGAGCAGATCCGGCGCGCCGATCGCGGCGCGCGCCGCGGCGGCGGCGGGGGCGAACTGGGCGGCATCGCGGACATCGAGGCGAAGCGCCGCTGCCGCGCGGCAGCCGCCTGCCAACAGTTCGGAGCAGAGTGCGCGCGCGGCGGCCTCCTGCGTGCGGTAGGTGAGCGCGACGGCCGCGCCCTGGTGCGCAAGTTCGCGGGCGATCGCCGCGCCGATCCCGCTCGACCCTCCGATGACGAGCGCGCGGCGCCCCGCGAGCGGCTGCGCTCCCGCGGCGAGCGCCGCCGCGGCGGGGAGCGGCTCCGGCTCGGGCGCGGGCTCCGCGCGGAGCACGACCTCCGCGGTTCCTTCCACGAGCACCGCGCCGTCCTCGGCGGCGACGACGCGCGTGGCGATGATGAGGAGCGCCAAGTCTGCATCGTGGCGCACGATCTCCCCTTCCACGCGCACGCGCGTACCCGGGCGCACCGGCGCGAGGAAGCGGAGCTGCTGCGAGCGATAGAGCGCGCGCTCGCCGGGGAGATGCTCCCCGATCAAGCGCGAAAAGAGCGCGCCGGCGATCATGCCGTGAGCGATGCGCCCGCCGAACGGCGTCGCCGCGGCGTAGGCGTCGTCGACGTGGAGCGGATTTCGATCCCCGGAGAGATCCGCGAAGCGCTCGATGAGCGCATCGTCGATGACCGTCTCGAAGCTCGCGCGCGCTCCGGCGCGCCATGGAGTCTCGGGCGGTGCGGCGATGCGGCTCATGTGCCCGCCAATTCCCGCGCGCTCTCCGCTGCGGCGGCGGCGTCGAAGCGGAGCGAGAAGCTGAGCCCTTCGAGCACGAGCGGCTCGGCGGGCAGCACGGTGCTCCCTGCGGGCAGGTCGCGATAGATCACGCAATTCGGTCCGATCTGGCAGCGTTCGCCGAGCGTGAGATCCCCGAGCACGCGCGCGCCCGCGTAGATGAACGCGTACGGCCCGATGCGCGGGCCGTTCTCGTTCGCCGCGGCGCCGCGCGCGCCCAGGGTCACGTCGTGAAATATCGTCGCGGGACCTTCGATCACGACGGTCGGGCCGATCACGATGCCGAGCGGGTGGGGGAGATGGATCCCCGGGCCCAAGCGCGCCGCTGGATGAATCTCGCAGCCGCTCGCGATGCGGGCGGCGCGCTTCAGGAGCGCCGCGAGCGGGCGCAGCACCGCCCAGCGCGTGCAGCGGTGCGCGACTCGATAGAGCAGCGTCGCGCGCACGCCCGCGTGGATGAAGGGCGCGGCAAAGCACCGCCAGAGCGCGGGACGCCTGTCGCTGTAGGTGCGTCCCACGTCGGTCCGGTATTCGTGCCAGAGTCTGCCCGGCATTGCCCTCTCCAGGGTGCGACGTAAGGGGGAAGCGCTTTCTGGTTATCGGTTTTTCGGGCGTGGGCCGGCATCTTTGTCTCGCCGCGAAGACGCGCGGCGGCGGCTCGGCGCGGGGGCCGAGGATTATCGGCCATTGCCGCGAGGTGCAGGGCTGCGCCGCAGGCCGGAGGGGAGCGCTCGGCTGCGCGGCGGGGAAGGTCGATATCTGCGGCATGACCCTCCGCCATCGGACCCTGGCGAGCGCCCGGTGGTCCGTGATTCGCCTGCTTTCGGTGAACGCGCTGCAGCTCTTGCAGCTCGGGCTTCTCGCGCGCCTGCTCGAGCCGGAGCACTTCGGCGCGATGGCGATCGTGATCACGGTTCTCACGCTCGCCGAGGCGTTCACGCAGACCGGCCTCGAGATGGTGATCGTCCGCGATCGCGAGGCGGGACGCGGCCTGCTCGATGCCGCGTGGAGCGTGCAGGTCGTGCGCGGCGCGCTGCTCGCGCTCGTCGTCTTGCTCGTCGCGTGGCCGGTGTGCGAGTTCCAGGAATCGCCGCGGCTCTTCGCCCTGCTCGCGGCGGCGGCGCTCGTGCCCGCGCTCGACGGCGCGCGCAACGTGGGGCCGGTCCTCTATGCGCGCGACCTCCGGCAGGCGCCGCTCGTTCTCGCCGAAATCGCGGTGACGGTCGCCGGCGCGCTCTTCTCGATCGCCGCCGCGTGGTACCTTCGCTCGCCCTGGGCCCTCGCCGCGAACGTCATCTTCTTTACGGCGTTGAAGAGCGCCGTTTCCTATTGGATCCACCCCTTTCGGCCGCGCTTCACGCTCCGCTGGGGGGTCCTGCGGCGCGCCGCGAGCTTCGGCTTCTACGCCAACCTCGCGCTCGCGACCGGCTACCTGCTCGTCTGCGCGGACAAGTTCGTGGTCGGCAAGGCGTACGGGGAAAATCTGCTCGGGATCTACGACCGCGCGTTCCTGCTCAGCAACATCGCCGCGCTGCACCTGCCGCGCTTCCTCGCCGCCACGGTCTTCCCGAGCTTCTCGCAACTCCGCGCGCATCCGCAGCGTTTCCGCGTGCACGCGCGGCGCTACCTGCTCCTGCTCGCGGGCGGATTCGCCGCCCTCTCGGGGCTCCTCTTCGCCGCCGCGCCGCGGATCATCGATCTCGTCTACGGCGCGAAGTTCGCGGGGGCTGTTCCGCTCTTCCGGATCCTGCTCTTCCATGGCGCGCTGTTCGGGATCGCGACCGGCATTCACGCGCTCTTCTTGGTGCTCGGGCGCCCGCGCCTCTGCTTCTTCGCGAACGCCGCTCACCTCGCGACGTTTCTCTGCCTCTTGCCCGGCGCGCTCGCCGCGCGCGACCCGAGCGCCGTGGCCTACGCCATGGGCGCCGCGGCGCTCGCGGGACTCGCGGCGACGGCCGCGTTTGCGTGGTGGGGGGGAATCGCACTGGGAGAGACGCCGGCCGCCGGAGCGGCGGACGCGGTTACGGAGCGAGCGGCCGAGGCGCCGGTCGCGGCGCCGGAGACGGTCGCCAGCTAAGCTTCGCTCGCGCGAATCCGCTCGAGTCGCCGTTCCCGCAGCTCCGCGGCGACGCGGCGCAGGTCCGCGACTCGATCCGACTCGTGCACGATCTCCACGCCGAGGATCGTCTCGATGATGTCTTCGAAGGTCACGAGACCGCTGACGCCGCCGTGCTCGTCGAGCGCGATCGCGAGCGGCTCGCGGCGCGCAATGAACTGCCGCAAGGCATCGCTGATCGATGCCAATTCCGGGATGAACCAGACCTTGCGCAAGTAGCGCGAGATCGGACGGGCGCGGTCGACGCCGCGAACCACGTCCATCAGCACGTCGCGCTGGAAGAAGTAGCCGGTCACGTTGTCGAAGTTCTGCTCGTAGATCGGGATGCGGCTGAACACGAGCGCCCGCCGATTCTCGAGGTATTCGCGAATCGAGGTCTTCGCGGGCAGCATCTCCGCCACGGTGCGCGGGGTCATCACGTCGTGGATGCGGATCTCCTGGAAGCGGAGCAGGTTCGAGAACAGGCGCTCCTCGTGGCCGGCGATGGCCCCCTCCGTCTCGGCCTGCGCGATCACCGCCGCAAGCTCCTCGCGCGACATTGGCGGCGGCTCGCCGCGGGCGATGACGCGCGTGAGGAGCCGCGACATGGCGAGCACCGGACCCATAGCGCGCGTGAAGAAGTGCAGGGTGTAGCCGACGAAGCCGTAGATGCGGGCCGCGTAGTTCGCGCCGATCGTCTTCGGGATGATCTCCGCGAACACGAGGATCAGGAGCGTCGTGAAGATGGCGAAGAGCCCGGCGTTCGCGCCCCAGATCTTCTCCGCCTGCGCACCCGCCATCGTCGCGCCGAAGCAGTTCGCCGCGGTGTTGATGGTCAGGATCGCCGTGATCGCATCGTCGATCCGCTCCTGCTTCAGATCGAGGAGGAGCGCGGCGCCGCGGCTGCCGCCATCCTTACGCTCGACGAGGAATGGGATGCGGATCGAGAGGAAGGTCGCTTCGATGAGCGAGCAGAGCGC
This sequence comes from Planctomycetota bacterium, assembly GCA_022616235.1. Taxonomy (GTDB): domain Bacteria; phylum Planctomycetota; class UBA8108; order UBA1146; family JAKEFC01; genus JAKEFC01. Next base: position 2,045 of record JAKEFC010000006.1, on the reverse strand, counting down.
GGAGATGCCGAGCGCGGCTCCCACGAACAGCACCAGGTAGATCACGCCGTCGCTCGGCAATGGCGTACTCGCCTTTCGAATTCTGGGAGCGGTCGGAGCCCATTTGTACCGGATCGCGCGCCGCGCCCCAAGAGGTGGCGATCGCGCGGCGCGAGGTCGCCCCGCGCGGGCCAGCCGGCGGTGCGGCGGACGCGCGCGACCTTGGCACGAAATCGCCGGAACGCTTTTCCTTCACCGCCCGCGCGCGTATCGTGTGCGCATGGCGGTTTCCGGCTTCTCCTTCGTGCAGGCGGGCAAGCTCTTCGTGGCCGACGGCCACGCGGCGCGGAATCCGATCTGGAGCGCGGGCAAGCTCGAGGAAGTGCGCGACTTCGCGCTCCATCCTTCGGCCGCCGTTCTCAACTACGGCGTTTCTTGCTTCGAAGGCCAGAAGGCGTTCTACCAACAAGACGGCGGCATCGCGATCTTCCGCATCGAGCGCAACGCGGAGCGCCTGCGCCACTCCGCCGAGACGCTGGAGATCCCGCCGGTGCCCGCGGCGACCTTCGTCAGGGCCTGCGTCGAAGTGACGCGAAGCTGCCGCGCGCAAATCCCCGCGCCGGGACAAGGGGCGCTCTACTTGCGTCCGCTCCTCTTCGGCGTCGAGCCGATCCTCGGCGTCGCGGCGGGAAAGTCGTTTCGCTTCCACGTCTTCGGCTCCCCGGTCGGGAACTACTTCCAGGATTCCGCCGGAGGCAAGATCGAGGGATTGCGTCTGCGCGTGCCGGAGAGCGCGCGCGCCGCGCCCGGCGGCCTCGGACACGCGAAGTGCAGCGCGAACTACGCGGCGACGCTCAAGGCGCGGCGCGAAGTGCAAGCCGCGGGCGATCACGAGGCGCTCTACCTCGACGCCGCGACGCGCTCCCTCGTGGAGGAGACCGCCGGCAGCAACGTCTTCGCGGTGCTCAGGAGCGGCACGCTCGTGACTCCGGCGCTCTCGGGGACGATCCTCGCGGGGATCACGCGGGAGAGCATTCTGGCGATCGCGCGCGAAGACCTACGCCTGAGGGTCGAGGAGCGCGCGCTCCCCTTCGCCGAAGTGCTGAGCGAAGCGGAGGAATTCTTCGCCTGCGGCACCGCGGTGGCCGTTGCCCCGGTTGCGCAGATTCACGCGCGCGGCAACACGCACAAGCTGCCCAAGCCATCGGGTGCCGTGGCCCTCGAGCTGCGCCGCCGTTTGCTCGACGTGCAGAACGGAAAGACCCCCGACACTCGCGGTTGGCTCACGCGGGTGGAATAGATAGAGTGTCGCCCTCTTCCTGGCGCGCCGGCGGCCTCGTCGCGGGGATCGCGGCGTTCGTCCTCCTCCTCGCGCTCGACTCTCCGCTCCGAAACCATCCCAGCTTCGGGAGCGCGCCCGCCGCCGCCGCGGCGACCACCGCGCTCATGGCGATCTGGTGGCTGACGGAGGCGCTGCCGATCTACGTCACCGCCTGCGCGCCGCTCGTCTTGTTTCCCCTCGTGCGCCCCTTCGCCGGCGGCGTGGCGGAGAATCTCGCGCAGGCGGCGCAACCGTTCGTGAACTCCTACATATTCCTGTTCGGCGGCGGCATGTGCATTGCCGCGGCGATGCAAAAGTGGAATCTCCACCGCCGCATCGCGCTCAATATCATGCTCGCCGTGGGCGCGGCGCCGAGCCGCCTGCTGCTCGGTTTCCTGGCCGCGTCCGCGTTCATTTCCCTTTGGATCTCGAATACCGCCACCGCGACGATGATGCTGCCGATCGGGCTCGCCGTGATCGCGCAGCTCGAGAGCCGCCGCGGCGGGGCGCGCCTCGAGCACTTCGGCGCCGCGGTCATGCTCGCGATCGCGTACGGGAGCAACATCGGGGGGATCGGCACCAAGATCGGCACCGCCCCGAACGCGATCCTCGTGGGGTTTCTCGAGAAGGAGTCGATCGAGATCTCGTTCCTGCAATTCATGGCGATCGGGACGCCCTTCGTGATCCTGCTCCTGCCGATCGCCTGGCGGATCCTCTGGCGGCTGGGGCGCCGCGATGCGCCGCG
>JAKEFC010000090.1 GCA_022616235.1 Planctomycetota bacterium | reverse complement strand
GCCATGCCGATGACCGGCAGGTCGTCGCCCGCGCCGCCGCCGCACCCGCCGCGGTTCCGCGCGCGCGGCTCCGAGAGGAGGAGCGCCTGCGGCACGCCGTTCGGGATCACGCACGCGCGCGGATCGGCGGGCGCGAAGCCGGCGTTCGCGAGCGCAGCGTGCGAATTGCCGATCGTGCGGGTGACGAGGCGCCGGAGCAGAAATGCGCGCACGCCGGAGCCCACGTAGCAGCGCAGATGCCAGATTACCGGAATCTCCGCGCGGCGCGCGGCGAGTCCCGCGAAGAACGCCGCGCGCGGCGAATTCGCGTGTACGAGGTCCGCGTCCGCCCTCATCCACTCCGCGAGCGTGCGCACGGAGCGAAAGATCGCGCGCGGATGCACGGCAGAAGGAAAGGGCAGATAACGAGAAGCGACGCCGAGCGCGGCCGCCTCCGCGGCGAGCGCACCTTCACTCTCGGTCACGAGTTGCGCCTGCACACCCTCCGGCAAAGTCGCGAGGAGCGCGAGCAGGCTGTGCTCCGCGCCGCCCAATTCCGTGAAGGGATTCACGAACATCACACGAAGCGGCGGGGAAAAGGTGCTCGCCATGGTAACGGCATATCGGCGCCGCCGGCTCGCGGCTTGACGGACCCGTGGGGAAACGAAGCTCGCGGAGCCGAAACATCGCTAACGTGAACTCCGCACAGACACCGCAGATCGAAAACGCGCCCGCCGCGGAAGCGCCGGACCCTGCGACCGCCGCGCCGGATGCCGCTCCGGCCGAGGCGGTCTTGCCGCCGGCGCCGCCGACTCCGCCGGAGCCGCCGCCACCGCCATCCCGGAGCTTCCGCTCCCGGCTCGCGCGCGGATCCATCATCTATGCGGCGGCGAACCTACTCCAGCGCGGGCTCGGGCTCCTCCTCATCCCGCTCTACACGCACGTCTTGTCCCCGGCGGAGTATGGCGAAATCTCCGTGGTGCTCGCGGTATCGTCGTTTCTCAGCGTGTTCTTTCTGCTCGCGCTGAACGGCGCAGTCACGCGCTTCTACTTCGACCACGCGCACGATCCCGAGAAGCTGCGCCGCTTCTGGGGCACGATCCTCACGTTCACGTTCGCCCTCTCGGCCGCCGCAGGCGGCGCGCTCATCGCAGCCGGCGCGCCGTTCCTAGAGAGCTATCTCGGGGAGATTCGCTTCCACCCGTTCATGGCGCTCGGCATCGCCGCCGCGATCAGCCAGCCGGTGTTCGATATCCACTTGGCGATCCTGCAGGCGCGCGAGCACGCCGCGCGCTACGGCGCTCTGCAGTTGGCGAGCTTTCTCGTCAAGGTGGGCCTCATCGTGACGCTCGTCGCGGGGCTCCGGATGGGCACCTTCGGCGCCTTGGTCGCGCACGCGGCGGCCGGCGGAGCGTTCCTCGCCTTCGCGTTCTACACGCTGCGCCGCGAGGTCGCTTTCGGCATCGATTGGCGCTGCCTGAAGGAAGCGCTCGCCTACTCTCTCCCGCTCCTCCCGCACACGATCATGGCGCAAGCGAAGCTGATCCTCGAGCGCCTGCTCGTGAACGGGATCGCGGGGGTCGCCGCCGCCGGGATCTACACGCTCGCGTTCCAGCTCGGTAGCGCGATGCTGGTCCTCTCCGCTTCGATCAACCGCGCCTACGTCCCCGCCTTCATGTCCGCGATGCAGACCGGCGCCAAGGAGCGCCTCGCGGAGATCGCGAATACCGGCGTGTTGCTTACTGTGCTCTATTCCTATCTCGCCGCGCTGCTCTCCATCTATGCGCCCGAGGTCGTCGCCCTGCTCACGGGCGAGCCGTTCCACGAGGCGGCGCGGATCGTGCCGCTCCTCGCGTTCACCTTCGCGGCGAACGGCATCTACGTCCTCTTCGTGAACGTGCTCTTCTACCGGAAAGATGCGGTGCGCTACGTCGCGCTCTCCACCGGCTTCGCGCTCGCCGCGGGGGCGCTCCTGAACCTCGTCCTGATTCCGCCCTTCGGATTCACGGGCGCGGCGATCGCGTCGCTCCTCGCGCACGTCCTCTTCACTGCCGGCACGGCGTGCATCGCACACCACTTCGCCGAGATTCCGTGGCGCTATGTCACGATCGCGCTCATCTTCGGCGCGGCGCTCTCCTATTCGCTCTGCGTGCCGCCGCTCCTCGCCGCGAGCGCGGCGGGCGATTCCGCGCTCGCGAAGGCGGCGGCGGGCGCGCTCCTCTTGCCCCTGCTCACGCTTCTTGCGTGGCGCGACGGCGCGCTCCGCGCCTGGCGCGCCGCGCGCGCCTTCGTCTGCCGGAAGGCGACGCCGTGAAGGCGCCGCTCCTCTGGTGCATGCGCTCGGCCGGCGCCGCATTGCGGCCGCTCCGGCGCGCCGCGCGGCGGCTCCTCCGCGCGATCTATTCGTGCCGCGTCCGCCTGCAGGCCGCCGCCGCGGGGACGCCGCTTCGCGTAAACTTCCCATCGAGCGTTACTCCGCGCACGCGCCTCGGCGACAACGTGAACTTCAACGGGCTCGTGATCGCCGGTCCCGGCGCGGTGACGATCGGAGACAACTTCCACTCCGGCCCGGGGTGTCTGCTCATTGCCGGAGACCACGACTTCAACGGTGGCGACGCGATCCCCTACGGGCGCGGCTACATCCCGCGCGACATCACGATCGAAGACAACGTCTGGCTCGGCGCGCGCGTGATCGTGCTCGGCGGCGTCACGATCGGCGAGGGGGCGATCGTGCAGGCAGGATCGTGCGTCGTCCGCGATGTTCCGCGCTACGCGATCGCGGGGGGACATCCTGCAGAGGTCTTCAAGTCGCGCGACGTCGAGCACTACGAGCGCCTGAAGGCGCTCGCCAGGTTCGCGTGACGAATGGCGCCGCCCGCCGCAAACGTCGCGACCGCCACTTTGCTCGACCCCGCCGCGGAAACTGCGGCCGCCACGCGGCGCTTCGTCGAGATCGAGGAGGAGCTGGAGCTATTCTCGCTCGAGGTGGAAGGCTGCCCGCTCTGGGACCTCGCGCGCTTCGGCATCGGCGAGCGCGTCCTCGCTGCGCTCGGTCTCTTCGAGAAGGAGCGAGGCGGCGGCGCACGAGCGCGGGGACGCCGCATCCGCGCGAGCGCGGGGGCACTCTGCAGCGCGGCGTTTCGAAATCCGTTCCTCGCGGCCCCCTGCGAATTCTTGTTCCTAGGCCATCCGCGCCGCGTCCTCAGGGGCGACGGCCGCTGGTGGGACCCGTACTCCGATCCGCTCGCCGACTCGCTCGGCGAGCGCGCGCTCGTCCTCGAGCGCCCCAACGCAGAAGGCCATTGCCGGCCGCCTCATTCGCGTAGGCTCCGCCACCTCGACGTCGTTCCCCTGCTCGCCGCGGCGCGCGGCGCCTTGTGGCGGCACCGCCTCGCGCCGCCGCTTCGGAATCGCTTCGCGGAGATCGAGATGCGGCTCATCGGGGCATTCGGGCAGCCAGTCGCTGCGGCCGCGCATCTCGAGGAGCGGCTCGCGCTCTATCGCGCGCAGTACCCGATCTATCGCGCGCTCTTTCGCAGGTTGCGTCCCGCCGCGCTCTTCGTCGTCGTGAGCTATGGCAACGAAGTGCCGATCGCCGCCGCGAAGAGCCTCGGCATCCCGACGATCGAGCTGCAGCACGGGATCATCTCGCCGTATCACCTCGCGTATTCGTTCCCGCCGGGGGCCATGAAACGAACGTTTCCGGACCACGTCTTTCTCTTCGGCGATTACTGGAAAGAGTGTGTGCGCTTCCCGATCGCGGCGGATCGGCTGCACGCGACGGGCTTTCCATACTTCGACGAGGAGCGCGCCGCTGTGGCGGGCGCCACGCGGAAAGAGCAGGTCGTCTTCCTGTCGCAGTGGAGCATCGGCCGCGCGCTGTCCCGCCTCGCGTGCGAGGCCGCCCGCCACCCGCGGCTGAAAGGCAAGATCGTCTATCGCCTGCACCCCTCGGAGCGCGCGACGTGGCGCGAAGACTATCCGTGGCTCGCACATGTACCTCTCGAAGTCGTCGATCCGGCAACCGTGCCCCTCTACCGCCAGCTCGCAGAATCCCGCGTCCAAGTCGGCGCCTACTCGACCGCCGTCGTCGAAGGGATCGCGCTCGGACTCCAGACCTTCATCGCTAACCTCCCCGGCTCCGCTGCACTCGACCCCCTCGTCGCCTCCACCCCCAACGTCTCTTGGTACCTCGCCCCCGAGCAACTCGCCCTCGCGCTCGACGCCTCCCCCGCCCCCAACTCCCTCGCCGCCCCCCGCCTCTTCCGCCCTGTCGCCCTGGCCAACATGCACTTGGCGCTGGCCAATGTCATCGACTGCACTTGAATCTAACTGCATCCGACAAGTCACTGGCCCACTCTGACTACGCGATGGGCG
>JAKEFC010000089.1 GCA_022616235.1 Planctomycetota bacterium | reverse complement strand
GCACGACGACTCCGCGTGCGAGGAGCCGGAGGGGACCGATGAGTGGGAGGAAGACGACATCAAGTACATCAGTCTCAAGCGCGCTCTGGAACTCCACGAGATGGTGGCCGACGGCAACGCCGCGTTCCTCGATGCGCGCAAGGAGGAAGACTACGCGGAGGGGCACATCGCCGGCGCGTTGCCCGTCTATCACGCTCAGCGCGAGCGCCTGCTCGAGCCCCACCTGGAGAAGCTCAAGAACGACGTGGCCTTCATCGTCGTCTATTGTCCGGGCGGCGACTGCGAGGACAGCATCTACCTCACGAACGCGCTCATCGAAGAGTACGGCTTCGTGCGCGACAATATCTTCGTACTCAAGTGCGGCTATTCGCACTGGGAGAAGCGAGGCTATCCGACCGAGAAGGGGCGATAGCGATGGAAGGAGGCAGCCGGGAAGAGCGCGACTCTTGGCTCCGGCGCCTCGATCGAAGCGGCGTGCCGCTCCTCGCCGCGCGCATCGGGATCGCGCTCCCGTTCATTCTGTTCGGTCTGGCGAAGACCACCTATCCGCTCGACTTCCTCAAGGTGGTGAAGGAATACCACCTATTCCCGCTCGAGCCGCCGCATTTCATCAACCTCGTCGCGGTCTCGCTCCCTTGGCTCGAAGTGATTCTCGGCATCGCGCTCCTCGCGGGCATCTTCGTGCGCGCCGCGGGGATCACGATCGCGCTCATGCTCCCGGTCTTTACCGTCGCGATCTTCCTCCGCGCGATCGGCCTCGATGACTACACGAGCGGCAAGATCGCGTTCCACGAGATCGAATTCGACTGCGGCTGCGGCGCGGGGACGGTCGTCGTCTACGAGAAGATGATCGAGAATTCGCTCTTCTTTCTCGCCGCGCTAATCGCGGTCTTCTCGCGTTCGCGCCGCTTCTGCCTCGAAGCGGAAGGGGCTCCGGCATCCGCGCCGCCGGCCGGCGCGTGAGAGCGGCACGCTCCGCGCCGACCGGCGCGCCGCTCCCGCACGTCGTCATCGCCGGCGCGGGATTCGGCGGGCTCGCGGCGGCCCAAGAGCTGCGCGGCGCGCCGCTCCGCGTCACCGTCGTCGACAGGAACAACTACCACAGCTTCTTCCCGCTCCTCTATCAGGTCGCCGCCGCGGAGCTGGGCCCCGAAGAGATCGCCTATCCGGCGCGCGGCGTCCTCCGCCGCATTCGCGGCGCCGAGTTCGTCCTCGGCGAGATTCGCGACATCGACTTCGAGCGGCGGATCCTGCACCTCGCCGACGTGAGCATCCCCTACGACTACTTGGTGCTGGCGCTCGGCAGCACGACCCACTTCTTCGGCGTGTCCGGCGCTGCGGAGCACGCGTTCTGTCTGCGCACCGTCGACGAAGGGATCGCGCTTCGCAACCACATCCTCGGCTGCTTCGAGCGCGCGATCGTGACCGTCGCTCCGAAGCGCCGCCGCGCGCTCCTCCACTTCGCGATCGCGGGCGGCGGGCCGACCGGAATCGAGTTCGCGGGGGCGCTCAGCGAGCTGATCCAGGGCCCCTTGCGGCGCGACTATCCGAATCTCGATTTCGGCGAGGTGCGGATCACTCTCCTCGAAGCGGCGTCGCGCGTGCTCGGCGTGTTTCCGGAGAAGCTCGCGCACTACGCGGAGCGCCGCCTCAGGAAGCTCGGCGTGGAGATCCTGACGGGCGCGCGCGTGACGGCGGTGTCGCCGGATGGCGTCGCGCTCGCGGATGGATCGCGGCTCGCGAGCGCGACCGTGGTGTGGACCGCGGGTGTGAAGGCGCCTCCCGAGACGGAAGGTTGGGATCTCCCGCGCGCCGCCGGCGGACGCCTCCTCGTCGAGCCGACGCTGCGCTCGGTTGCGCGCCCGGAAGTGTTCGTCGCCGGCGACCTCGCGCTCTGCGCGGATGCGAAAGATGCCTTCCCGATGGTGGCGCCGGCGGCGATCCAGCAGGGGCGCTCTGCCGCGCGGAACATCCTGCGGCACATCCGCGGCGAGCCGCTAGCGCCCTTTCGCTACGTGGACTACGGGATGATGGCGACCGTCGGCCGGAACGCTGGCGTCGCGAATCTCTTCGGTCGCTGGGCCTTCAGCGGCTTCATAGCCTGGCTCATGTGGCTCTTCATCCACCTCTTGAAGCTGGTGGGATTCCGCAACCGGCTCGTCGTGCTCCTGAATTGGGCTTGGAGCTACGTCTTCTACGAGAAAGTGTCGCGGCTACTGCTCGGCGAGGAGCGAGCGATGGCGCCTAGGCATCCTTCTTCATGAGGTATCGCTGATTGAGGAGCGCGGCGGCGCGGCCTCGTGCGTGCGCGGTCGCGGATGTCGCTCTCGCTATCCCTAACCCTTCTTCGCTCTCATCGCTTCCAGCGTCTTTTCCCAATCATCGAAGTATGGTTTCGCACGCGCATCACTACCGAACATCTTCCTCAGCTCGGTGAGCCCGCGTTCGTAGAGCGCGATATCCGCTTCTTTCTCCGCGTGCTTCAGGATCCCTTGCCAATAACCGCCCGCCAACTGCTCCTCAGAGGGTATGCGCCCCGCCGCGAGCATTTGCGCGAGGCGCTTGCCGGCGGCGGCATGTGTCTCCGCGCTCACGACTCCGTTTAGAATCTCGCTCGCCTCCAGATTGACGAGCGTTTTCTCGAAGTCCGCCTTCTCCGCATCGCTCAGGGTCAGCTCTTTGAGAGCGGCGCTCGCCTGCTCGAAATTCAACTGTCCGAGTGAGATCCGAGTTCGGAGCAGCTCCTTTTTCGCCGCGGCGTCCCCCTGGGCACTCTTCGCCTCGAGTTCGGCAAGCGACTTCGCAGTCTTTTCGGCGCTCTTCAGAGTCGCATCGAACGCGGCAATCGTACGATCGGCGTCGTGGCGCGCGAGCACGGTCCCGGCGCCATCCATCACGATCAGGTAGGGGAATCCGTTGCCGCCTTTTCGCGTGAGCAGGTCTTGATGCTTGTCGCTCTGGACCCGGCTCGTCACGTGGCAAAAGAGGACGACGCTCTTGCTCCATTCCGCGAATTCGCTCGAGGAGAGCGTACCGCTCTCCAATCGGTCGCACGGCGGTCAGGGGTTGTACGAGCGCGTGAAATACGCAAAGACCAGCTTGCCGCTCTCCTTGGCGAGTTTGAGCGCCGCGTCGTAGTCCGTGCTCCAGGCCGCGCTCTTCAGGAACTGAGCTTCGAGCTTCTTCGTGCGCCTCTGCGCCAGCTCTTCCTGCGATGGCTCTTGCTGCGCGGAGAGCGTCGCCGCTCCCGCCAAGAAGAACGCCAGCGCGGCGCTCGCCGCCACGGCTCTTCGCCGAATCATTGAACCTCCTTGTAGTTGCCGGTTCGATCTTCGTTCGTGCTTGGCGCACGCCGGGGAAAGGCGAGGCGCCCGCGGGAAGGGTCGGAGTGTACCGGCAGGACGCCGCCGACAGAATAGGCGCCCTGCGCCGGAGCACGCCTCCAACGGAGGTGAAACGGCCGCAGTTCCGCGTTATTCAGTGCGCTCAGCCGGCGCGCGTACCGCCCGTCCAGGCAGCAGGGGATTCTCTCCCCGATTCCAACCTATCGTGCTATCCTGCCGTACTTTCCGCCTACTGCCATACTTTCAAGCTCATGCGCCAAGCGCGTTGTTATTTGCCGGTACTAGGCTCATCGGGGGAAATAGATCGGGCGTGTTCCGTGCAACCGGATCGACTCCGCGGCCTGGAGTGGCTCGAGACCGACGGCTTGGGCGGCTTCGCTTCCGGCACCGCTAGCGGCGAGCGCAGCCGCAGGTATCATGCTCTCCTCTTGCAGGCGCTCAGACCTCCCGCGCGGCGCATGGTGCTCGTGAACGGCGCCGACGTGTGGGCGGAGACCACTGCGGGCAGATTCCCGCTCTCCGAGCAGATGTATCTCCCGAACGTCCGCCATCCGAACGGAGCCGACTACCTCGAGCGCTTCGATGCGGATCCTTGGCCGGCGTGGTCCTTTCGCCTTCCCGATGGGACCCAGATCGCGCACGAACTCTTCGTCGCGGGCGATCCGCCCGTGACCGTGCTGTCGTGGCGGCTGCTCGCGCCGCCCCCGCGCGTCATCGTCACGGTGCGACCGCTCATCTCCGGGCGCGACTATCACGCTCTCCACTACGAGAACGGGAACTTCGCATTCGGCGCCGATGAGCAGAGCGCCGCCGTCGCGTGGCGGCCGTATCCCGACGTGCCGGCGATCGTCGCGGAGACGAACGGAAGCTACCGCCACGATCCGGTCTGGTACCGCCGCTGCCTCTACCGCGAGGAACTCGCGCGCGGGCTCGATCACGCGGAAGACCTCGCGTCCCCCGGCTGCTTCCATTTCGATCTCGCCGTCGCCGAGGCGCTCTTCGTCCTCTCCGCCGATCCTCGGCGCGCCGCGCCCGGCGCCTGCGCCGCGTCTGCGTCCGGCGCCGCACGCGCCGCGGAAACCCTCGCCGAGCGCTGCGCGCGCCTGCGCGCGAGCGAGCGCTCGCGGCGCACCGCTTTTCCGACGCGCCTCCATCGCGCGGCGGACGCGTACTTCGTGCGGCGCGGCTCCGGGAAGACCATCATCGCCGGGTATCCGTGGTTCGGAGATTGGGGACGCGACACCTTCATCGCGCTCCGCGGGCTCGCCATCGCCGGCGGGCGCCTCGACGACGCGCGCGCCATCCTCCGCGAGTGGGCTGCGATGGTGTCGATGGGGATGCTCCCGAATCGCTTCGCCTATCGGGAGGATGCCGCCGAGTTCAACTCCGCCGACGCCGCGCTCTGGTTCGTCGTCGCGGTTCACGACTACTTGTCGGCGCGCGAAGCGCGCGGCGAGCAATTGGAGCGCGAGGAGCGCCGCCTCCTCAGGAGCGCGGTCGCAGCGATCCTGGATGGTTACGCCGCCGGCACGCGCTACAACATCCGCGCCGGAGCGGACGGGCTCCTCGCCGCGGGCGTCCCCGGCGTGCCGGTCACTTGGATGGACGCGAAGTGCGGCGAGCGCGCGGTGACGCCGCGGATCGGGAAGCCGGTCGAGCTGCAAGCGCTTTGGCTGAACGCTCTCGCGATCGGCGCGCGCTTCGGCGACCGCTGGAGCGCGCTCCGCGTGCGCGCGAGCGCGTCTTTTCACGAGCGTTTCTGGAACGAATCCGCCGGCTGCCTCTTCGATGTCATCGACGTCGATCACGTGCCCGGTCGCGCCGACTCGTCCGTTCGCCCCAACCAGATCTTCGCGGCGGGCGGCCTGCCGTTTCCCATCCTCGAAGGCGAGCGAGCGGAGCGCGTGGTCCGCGCCGTCGAGTCGCGGCTCCTCACTCCGCTCGGACTCCGCTCCCTCGCGCCGGGGGAGCCAGGCTACGCGCGTCGCTACGAAGGCGGGGCGCGCGAGCGCGCGGCCGCCTATCACCAAGGCACGGCGTGGCCCTGGCTCATCGGCGCATTCGTGGAAGCGTGGGTTCGCGTGCGCGGCGGGGGCGCCGCCGTGCGGGAGGAAGCGCGCATCCGCTTCGTCGAGCCGCTCCTCGCGCATCTCGACGAGGCCGGGATCGGCCACGTCTCCGAGATCGCGGATGCCGATGCGCCGCACACGCCCCGCGGGTGCCCGTTTCAGGCGTGGTCCCTCGGCGAATTGATGCGCCTCACACTCGGCGTCCTCGCGCCGCCTGCGCCTCTGCCTCTCTCGCCGGCCGCCGAAGAGCGCGCGGAGCGCGGCGGCGCGCCTCGGAAGGCGCAGCCCGCCGCCTTGCCGCGGAGTGTGACGCGTATCGCACCCGCGCCCGAGAGAACGCAAGAAACCAGTCACTGATCGCCGCTCTCGTCGCGCGATGTTCGCCGCGCGGCGCGGGATTGTGCTACCCTGCGCCGCACGAGGGGAGCGTAGCGTAGCGTGATGGGCAGCGCACCGAGCATCTCCGCGATCGTCCCGATGCTGAACGAAGCGCCGCGCATTCGTGCTCATCTCGCGGCGCTCCGCGCCGCGCATCCCCACGAGGTGATCGTAGTGGACGGCGGGAGCACGGATGAATCGTGCGCCCTCGCGGAGGGCCATTGCGATCTCCTCCTCCGCGAGCCGGGCGGACTCGCAGCACAGTTGAATCGCGGCGCGCGCGCCGCGACCGGCGAGACCCTCTTCTTTCCTTACGCGGACACCACGCTCCCCGCGCGCTGGGACGAGACGATCGCGCGCATCCTCGGCGACGACGGAGTCGCGGGGGGCGCATTCCGTCTCGCGCTCGACTCCCCGCGTCTTCGCTATCGCGCCATCGCGTGCGGCGCCAATCTCAGGAACCGTCTGGGGCTCGGTCCCTTCGGTGACCAAGCGATCTTCGTCCGGCGCGCCGCCTTCGATGATGCAGGCGGCTTCCGCTCCGGTGTGCTCCTCGAGGACCTCGATCTCGTGCAGCGCCTGCGGCGCATGGGCCGCTTCGTGATCGCGCGCGAGTGCGTTCGCACCGCGGTTCGGCGTTGGGAGGAGCAAGGGATCCTCCGCACGGCGCTTCGAAATGCGGCGTTTCTCGCCGCATATCTCGCCGGCCTCCGCGGTCCCGCGCACGAGCGCCGCTACCTCGCCCACCGGCAGACGGGCCGCGCCGCGGACCGCCGCTCCCTCGCGGGTCAGCCCGAGACCGCGCGGAGTCCCTACCGCGAGCCCTAGGCCACCTGTCCCGGTGGACTACATCCCCCCTGTCGGGAATCCGAACAGATTCGCCCGAGAAGAGGCTCTTTCCCGCTTTTCCACGGCCCCGATTGGGGTCTCGCGCTCCCCTTAGTTTCCTAAGTCTCGGCGCCGTAACGCGCTAGGTTCGGGCAATCCCCTTGCAGCCAACACCCCCCTCGTGGGCGCGGGAGGAATAGGGTTTGCCTTCCGCCGGCACGGGATACCCCACTCCCGGGAGAGCGGTTCATGGGTCGTTTTTGGAATCTCCAGACCAAGTTCATGGCGGTGATCGTCCTGCTCCTCCTCGGCTCGTTCGTCGCGCAGAGCGTCGTTCACCACGCGAACGAGGAGCGCCTCCTCTCCGCCGTCACGGAGATTTGCGAGGCTCTCGCGAACGAAGTGACGGAGCGGATCGAGACGCGCGAGGCCGTGGAGCGGACCGAGACGATGCAGCCGCAGCAAGCGAGCGTGGCGCCAGAGACTCCGCGCTCGCACGGTCGGCGGCTGCAACTCGTGCACGCGGGGGGAAGAACGTACCTCGCGTTTCGCGAACCGTCTCGCGAGGAGCGCGCCCAAATGGAGCGGATCGAGCGCATGCGGCGAGAGCGCGCCGAGAATCTCAGGCGCGAGCTGGCCGCCAGTCCTCGTAGCATGCGGATCTCGGAAGCGGAGGCGGACGAATTTCTCCTCCGGCTCCTTCGCCATCGGAGCTTCGGCGGGCCGATCGTAGAGGATGTCGATACGGCGTTCGCACGTGATCCCGCTCTATTCGGCGTTGCGGGAGCAGCCGCTGCGATTCCGGTCGCCGCACAGCCATTTGCACAGCCGGCGGCGCCAGCCGCCGCGGGAGCCGCCGCGCCACAAGACTTCTCCGCAGCAGCGCCGAACGACGCCGCGGGCCTTGCCGCGCGCGACGCGGCGAGCGCAAGCCCAGGCACAAGCCCAAGCGCGAGCGGTCCGGCGCGCGACTCCGGCGAAGCGATCGATATCGCGCCCTACACGCAGCGCCTGCGCGGCATCTTCGCCGAGTATCGCCGCTACGACATCATGGCGACCATCGGGATCTTCCTCATGGGCATCGCCTGCGCATGGTGGCTCGGACTTCGCATCACGCAGCCCGTCTACGAAGTGGTGGATGGCTTCCGCCGCGTCTCCGACGGCAATCTCGAAGTGAAAGTGCCCCAGAAGGGGAGCGGCGAGTTCGCGCTCCTCGGGCAGCAATTCAATCGCATGGTGGATCGCCTCCGCGAGAACCGCTCGATGGAGCGCGAACTCGAGCAACGCGAGCGCGTGCAGCTCATGGGGGATCTCGCCGCCGGCGTCGCCCACGATGTGCGGAACCCGCTCAATGCGATCCATCTGAACGTGGGGCAGATCCGCGATGAATTCGTTCCGGAGGAGGAGGGTGCGCGCGAGCGCTTCCTGCGCTTTACCTCCGATGTCCAGCGCGAAGTCGTTCGCCTGAATCGCCTCGTGACCGATTTCCTGTCGCTCGCGCGCCCCGCCGGCGAGGAATTCGCGCCCGTCGATCCGAACGAGCTTCTGCGCGGGCTCGCCCGCCTCATCGCCAAGGAAGCGTCCGGCCGCAAGATCGAGGTGCGGGAAGAATTCGATCCCAAGCTCGCGGAGCTTTCCTGGAACGCGCCGCAGATGACGAGCGCGTTCCTGAACGTCGCGGTGAACGGTCTCCAAGCGATGGAGCCGGATGGCGGCGTCTTGACGCTGAGGAGCGAGTTCCGGCGCAGCGACGCCGGCTCGGAAGCGGCGATCTCGATCTCCGACACGGGGTGCGGGATCCCGCCCGAGCACCTGGACAAGGTGTTCCTCCCCTACTTCACGACGCGGAGCGGCGGGACCGGACTCGGCATGGCGATCGCGCGCCGTGTCGCAGAGCGGCACGGGGGACGCATCGCCATCCATAGCGCCGCCGGCGAAGGAACGACCGTAGTGTTTCACTTCCCCCTGCCCGCCGCCGAAGGAGCCCGCGCGTGACCAAGAAGAATTGGCTGCCGCGGGTCTTGATCGCGGACGACGAAGCCGCTCAGCGCACGATTCTGAAAGAGATCCTCCGCGCCGCGGGGCACGAAGTGGAGACCTTCGCCACGCTCGAGAGCGCGCTCGCCGGCTTCGAGCGCGCGGCGAAGGAAGGCACGCCGTTCGAGCTAGTCCTCACGGACCTGAAGATGCCGGGGGGCACGGAAGGGCTCGATCTGCTCGCCAAGGTGAAAGAAGCCAGCCCTCAGGCGGAGGTCATTCTCATGACGGCCTACGGGCAGGTGCAGAGCGCCGTGAGCGCGATGAAGCGTGGCGCGTTCGAGTACCTCGAAAAGCCATTCGACCGCGATCGGCTTCTGCGCGTCGTCGGCCAGGCGACCGAGAAGCTCGGGCTCGTGCTCGAGGTCCGGCGCCTGCGCGACTTGGTCGCGCAAAGCTCGGCGGGGGGAGGGCGCATGATCGGCCGCAGCGCTCCGATGCAACGGCTCTTCGACGCGATCGCGCGCGTGGCGCAGACGGCCACGACCTGCTTGATCCGCGGCGAGAGCGGCACCGGCAAGGAGTTGGTCGCGCGCGCGATCCACTTCGGAGGAGCGCGTTCCCAGCAGCCGTTCGTGGCGATCAACTGCGCCGCGATCCCCGAGACCTTGATCGAGAGCGAGCTGTTCGGCCACGAGAAGGGCGTCTTTACGGGCGCGACGTCGGCGAAGTCGGGGCGCTTCGAGGAGGTCGGCGAGGGGACGCTCTTCCTCGACGAGATCGGCAGCATGAAGTACGACTTGCAGGCGAAGCTCTTGCGCGTGATCCAGGAGCGGGAGTTCTCCCGCCTCGGGTCTTCGAAGCTGCTCGCGTTTCGCGGCCGCATCGTGGCCGCCACCGCGCAGGACCTCGAACAAGCGATCGCGGAGAACCGCTTCCGCGAGGACCTCTACTTTCGACTGAACGTCGTGCCGCTCGAGATCCCGCCGCTCCGCGAGCGCATCGAGGACGTTCCGCTCCTCGTCGAACACATCCTGCGCGTGCGTGGCGAAGCGTTGGGGAGGAACGTGTGCGGCGTGACGCCTGGCGTGCTCGAGGCCTTCGAGGCCTATTCGTGGCCGGGCAACGTGCGCGAGCTGGAGAACTGCATCGAGCGCATGCTCGTCCTCGGCGACGGCGAGCGGCTGACGGAGGTCGCGCTCCCGCCGCAGATTCGCAGCGCGCCGAGGGCGCGCGCAGCGGCGGGAGGGGCCGCGGCGGATGCGGGCGCCGGCGCCAGTGCAGCCGGTGCATCCGGCGTAGCCGGCGCAGCCGGTGCATCCGGCGAACGCGCCGATGAACACGCGCGCGCCGGCGCCAACGGTAGTTTCACGCTCCCCGCGAAGGGAGTCGTGATGGAGGAGCTGGAAGCGGAATTGATCCGCCAAGCGCTCGAGCGCTCGGAAGGAAGGATCGAGCCCGCGTCGCAGCTTCTCGGCATCACCTACAAGACGCTGCAATACCGGATCAAGAAGTACAACCTGCGCACCGCCCAGGAGGCGGCGCGCCACGAGGAACAGTGAATTGAAACCCGCGCGGCCGACTGCGCCGCGCGTCAATCGCTTTGGAGGACCCGATGAAGAACATGATCACGGCACTGGCGATCGCGGGCGCGCTCGTCGGCCTTTTCTTGGTGGCGATCACTATCTTTCCGGGCGCGACGGAGCTGCCCGACGTCGCCGACGTCGCGTCGCCCCCGCCGGCGGATCTGGTAGAGGGCGGCGGCGACGAGCCCGACGACAAGCCGCCGCTCCCGCCGCCCGCGGGCGCGCTCACCGTGACCGGCAGCGTGAAGACCGCCGCGGGGCAGCCGATCGAAGGCGCGGAGATCGTGGCGTTCATCATCGAGTCGCAGAGCGTGCCGCCGCGCCTCGCGAAGAGCGCGAAGAGCGCCGCGGCGGGGACGTTCACGCTCGATGCGCTTGCCGCCGGCAAGTACCGCTTCTCCGCGCGCATGGTCGGCTTCAAGGAGTCCACCATCGAGCGCGTGTTGTTCGCCGCGGATGTGCAGCCGCCGCTCGACTTCGTGCTCGAAGCGGGCGCCGTCATCGCGGGACACGTGCTCGACGTGGAGGGGAAGCCGGTACGGGGGGCGGCGGTGCGCGCCTATACGGAGCGCATCAGCCGCGACGCGAACCTCGAGGAGCGCCTCAAGGAACTCCCGAAGATCATGGACATGCGCTCGGAGAAGGGCGTCGAGGCGAAGAGCGACGAAAGCGGCTTCTATCAAATCAGCGGCTTGCACGCCGGCAGCTATCGCCTCATCACCACGGCCAAAGGCTTCGCGCCCGGGACGCTCCGTTTCATCCCGGTCGGCAAGACCGATGCGAACTTCGCGCTCGAGATCGGCGGCGTGCTCCACGGCACGGTGACCGACTCGACGCTCGCGCCGATCGGCGATGCGCTCCTCGAGGTGAAGGAAGCGCCCAAGACCGATGACCTGATCGAGGTCGTGTTGCAGCACGAGATGCCGCCGCTCGTGTCCGCGAAGACCGACAGCGCGGGGCGCTTTCGCTTCGATGAACTGGGTGGCAGCGGCGAATACAAGCTGCACGTGGGCGCCCGCGGGTTTCAGACGCGGGAGATCGAGAAGGTCGTCGTCCACAAGGGCGGCCAGCACGATCTGCCGATTCAGCTTGCGAAGGGGCTCACGATCTCCGGCATCGTCTACGGGCCGGATGGCCGCACCGTCGAAGGAGCCAAGATCAAGGCCACGATCACGGGCCAACAGATGCGCTCCGCCGAGCTGGCGATGAGCAACGCGGCAAGCGATGCGTCGGGGCGCTTCGCGTTCGATACCCTGCCGGAAGGCGAGTTCCGCGTCGTCGCGAGTCACGACGACTACGCGAGCTGGAGCGAGAACAGGGTCAAGCCCTCCGACGAGACGCAGCTCGAGATCCGCCTCGCCGAAGGCGCGACCGTCACGGGACAGATCCGCGATGCGGGGACCGGCAAAGGGATCCCCGGCGCGATCGCCGCGGCGCAGGACATAGGCGATTCCGACAAGCGCGCGGTCGCCAACGGCGATGGGGTCTACGTGCTCCGCGGCGTCACGGTGCCGAAGAAGGGCGGCGCGGCAACCTTCACCTACGAGGCGGAGGGTTACTCGCGGCTCTCGAACGTCAAGGTCGACGTGGTGGACCGGCAGACCACCTACGACCAGAACGCGGAGCTGGAGAAGAACGGCAGCGTTGCCGGCGTCGTGCTCGATTCCGCGGGGAAGCCGCTGCCCGGCGTGAAAGTGACGGTCAAGCGCCAAAACACGCCGACGATGCCCGTGATCGTCAACGTCGGCAGCACGACGACGTCGTCGGCGACCGGCGAGTTCACCGTGACGGATGTGCGCCCGGGCGAGGGCGGCTACGTGGCGGGAACGCATCCGAAATACCTCGAGAGCACCTCGGAGCCGTTCGATGTCGCATCGGGCCAAGCGGTCAAGGGCGTCAAGCTCATCATGAACTTGGGCGGCTCGGTGACGGGAGCCGTCATCGGCTCCGACACCGGGCAGCCGATCGTTGGAGCGACGGTCGCGGTGCGCGACGAGGCGCTCTCCGAGGAGGACCCGGGTTCGCTGCCGAAGCGCGCGCTCACCGACAAGGATGGACGCTTCACGATCGGGAGCCTGCAAGCCGGGACCCACACCCTGATCGCCTCGGCGCCCGGCTATCTCCGCGGGGAGCAGCCCGGGATCGCAGTGGAGGAGGAGCGCACGAGCGATGCGGGTTCGCTCTCGCTCGTGCCGAGCGCGTACGTGGCGGGCCGAGTCATCCAAGTGAACGGCGATCCGATCCCCGGCGCGAAGATCACGGTGATCGACAACTCGAGCGGCTACAAGAAACACAACGCGACGACGAACTCGAACGGCGAGTTCCGAGTCGCCGACTTGGGGCAGGCGCCTGTCACGGTCGAGGCGAGCGCCAAGGGATATGCCAAGCAGATCATTCCCGACGTGCCGGTCGACAACGACACGCTCGAGATCACCCTCGAGCGCCTCGGCGCGATCCACGGCTTCGTGGTCGACGACCAGGGTGCCCCGCTCGCGGCGTTCAGCGTGCAGCCCCGCATCAACCGCTACGGCCACAGCGCGAAGGCGGCGCCGGCGAAGACCTTTCAGATGCCCGACGGATCCTACACGTTCGATGACCTGGAGGCGGGGAACTACGAGATCGGCGTCGGCGCGATGGGTTACTCCTACGAGCGTCTCGGCGGCATTCAGGTGCAGCCGGAGCAAACCACGGAGGTCCGCACCATCGTTCTCACGCGCGGCGGCAAGATCGCGGGCTGGGTGACGGACAGGGTCACCGGCGAGCCGCTCGAGCGCGCGAGCGTCTCGATCATCGGGGGCACCAAGGAGTTGATCGACGGCGAATCGGAGATCAAAGGCGCGCAGGGGCGCAGCTCGACGACCACCGACGTGCAAGGGTACTTCGAGCTGACGGGCATCGGTCGCACGAACGTGAGCGTCAAGGTGCGCAAGGAAGGGTACGTCGAAGAGGTCAAGAAGGTGGCGAGCGGCAACTCGGAGCTGCAAGTCGCCCTCGAGCCGGGGGGCTCGCTGCAAGGATACGTCTACGCGGCGGATGGCTCTCCGATGCCCGGGCAGACCCTGCTCCTCACGGGGCAGAGCGGGTACAACGAGTCCGGCGTCTCCGACCGCAACGGGCGCTATTTTTTCCGGTCGCTGAAGGAGGGGAACTACTCGATTCGCCTCAGCTCGCTCGGCATGAGCGAAGGGATGTTCGGCTCTCCCGGCGAGCCCTCGGAGATGGATGAACGGCGCTTGCAGGAGTACATGGAGCACCTTCGCCGCGGCGGCGGCGGCACGAGCGGCGCTCTCCAGGGAGACCGCAAGGAGATGGAGCGCCGCCGCGAGGACATGGAAAAGATGAAGGAGATGACTCCCGAGGAGCGCGAAGAGTACATGCGGGAGCGGAGCGAAGAGCGCCAATCGGGCGGCAGCCGCGAAGACTCCGGGCCGCGCCGCGAGGGGGGCGAATTCAACGAAGAGAAGTTCCGCCGCGGCATGAACCCGGAGGAGAAGGAGCGCTACGACGGGATGACCGCGGAGCAAAAGCAGCAGTATCAAGAGGGCAAGATGCGCGAATTCGAAGCAAGCTCTTCGCGCGCCCGCGAAGCTCGTGCCGCGCGCGAGGACGAGCGCTCGAACAAGAGCAACAAGCGCTCCGCCCGCGGTCCGCTCGTCGGCTCTCAGGTCTTTCAGGTGACGGTCTACGCCGGCGTCCTGAACGAGTTCGATCTCAACGTAGAGGAATAGCGAACGCGGCGCGGCGGCCGCTTGGCCGCCGCGCCGTACTCTCCCCTCTCCCGTGGCGCGACGGTCGTTTTGCCGCCGCGCCATGCTCCTCCACCCCCTTGCTTGGCGCCGGGCGCGACCCCGGGTCGGGTCGCCGCTGCCGGAAATGGAGCAGCGGCAGAGGACCTCGATTCCATCTGCCAGGCGGGGGGCCTCCTCCGACCGCGATCCTCCCAGCGCCAAATTATTCATTCATGGCGAGTTAGAGACGCCGCCCCCGCGAGTTCCGGTTTTGGAATGCGGTTTGTTTGACGCGGCCGTCGAGCACCACCGCACGAAAGGAGCTTGGCCGCTATGTTCTCCACCCCGACGACGACGCCATCCGCAACTGGGACGGGACGCGCTCTTCTCGCCGTAGCCATCATCGGCGCCGCCATCGTCGCCCTTGGCACGCTGCCGGAGCTGGGGGATCGAGCCGCGTTCGCGGAGGATCCCGCACAAGCCCAAGCCGGCGATCGCGAGCCGGCGAGCGGCGAGAGCGATGCCGATCGCATACGCGAACTCGTGCGCGGCCTGGGAGACCCCGGCTTCGAAGTGCGGGAGCGCGCGACGCTCCGGTTGCTCGGCGAGGGGGAGCGCGCGATCCAATTCTTGGAAGAAGGGTTGCAGTCGAGGGACGCCGAGGTGCGCGCGCGCTGCTCGATCCTGATCGATGAGATCAAGGGACTACCGGCGGAAGAGCGCGACGGGGAAGGCGCGGCCGCCGGAGCCGAACCGCCGGCCGCGGATCGCAAGCGCGCGCTCCGCGACATGGATTCCTTGCGAGAGTCCTTCGACGAGATGCGCGAAGCGTTTGAGCGCGTACACCCGCGCGTCCATCGCTGGGAGCTTCGCCCCGACATGAGGCTCCATCGCGGCGACGCCGCCGATGCTCTCGCCGAGGTGGAGCGCATGATCAAGGAATTCGAGCGCGAGTTCGAAGAGCGTGGCCTCGGCGCCGGCGGCGAGGAATGGTCGCGCATCGAAGAGATGATGGAGTCGCTCGAACAAGGCAGCGGCGCCGGGGAAGCGGAAGGGCGCACGCGCGCCCACGCGGAGTTCTGGCGAGACGGCGAAAAGATCTTCGAGCGCAACTTCGAAGGAACCTTTGCCGGCCAGCCGCATCTCGGAGTGTGGATCGAGAGCCTGCACCCCGCGCTCCGGTCCCAGCTCGAACTAGCGGAAGACGAAGGCGTGCTGATCACCGGCGTCATCAAGGAAACCCCCGCCGCCCGCGCGGGCCTCGAGCGCTACGACATCGTGCTCTCGTTCGACGGCGCCGCCGTCGGCGCCACGCGCTCGCTCCGCGACGCGGTGCGCGAAGCGCCTGCGGAGAAACCGATCGCGATCGAGATCCTGCGTGGCGGCCGCCGCCAGACCCTCGAGGTCCAACTCGACGAGCCGAAGAAGGCGGAGGCCAAGTAACGACAACGAACGACTACAACGTACGAGCGTTTTCCGAGCGGATTACCGCTTTGCGATTTTGCGGGTCCCGCGAAGCGGTTGGAAAATGCTACGGCGCCCCCTCCGGAAGGTCCGGAGGGGGATTTTTCTTGCCACTTTGGTGAATTACTCTCACTATTCTCTCACCCCCGGAAATACTTGCAGTCTCGGGGCCTATGTGTTCTCGCCGGCCGCCGACAAGAATTCGCCAACCCCCGTTGATCCAGGTTTCAACTCAGAAAACGCATAGAGCACGTTTCAAAATGCCGCCTGCCTTCGGTCGACTGCGGCGCCGCCTGTCTTCGTCGAGCCGCCTCTACGTATTTCTCCATCAATACGCCTCGGCGG